>NZ_LT859958.1:1287215-1609019 GCF_900184705.1 Brevefilum fermentans
CAAGCAAAGATCAATGTCATTATACGAAATCGCCAGTTGCTCATCAAAGCCTCCGACGTCCAGGAATTTACTTTTTTCAACTGCCAGGCAGGCTCCGGTTAACGCTGAATAGTTTTGAACAAAGTATGCACGCCTGTCTTGCTGTAACTCGCTGATGGTGAAATTTTTGAAAGCATGATCGGCGATTCCTCCGGCACCAGAGCCCAGAATCACACCGGCGTGTTGCACTATGTGATCATTGTACCAGAGCAAAGCGCCAACTGCGCCGATTTCTGGGCGTAAGGCCTGACTAACTAATTCTTCAAGCCAATAAGGATTGATAACCTCCGTATCATTATTCAAAAATAGGATCACATTGCCCTGAGCCTGCGTTACACCAAAATTGTTAATCGCAGAGTAATTGAAATGATCGTTGTAATCTAATACTTTGATTTTTGAATGGCTCCCTATGCCTTGAAGGTAAACGAGAGTTTCAGGATCATCTGATTGATTGTTCACAACCAGGACTTCAAAATTCGAATAGTGTGTTTTGGAAATAATACTATCGATACAGTTCCTCAACAGGTGCAGTCGATTTTTTGTTGGGATAATAATGCTCACCAACGGTGGATCATCAGGAAGGGGGTATTGCAAACGGATGAATTGGTCTAATTCATACGAAATGGTGATGTTATTCCCGCTCAGCTTGAATATTGAAGAAAAAAACGCAAATTTTTCAGCCAGGCTTAATTGAGAACCAAAGATGATTGGTTTTTCACCGATGAAAAGGTGACTTAATATAAAAGGAATATGACTAATACGATGTTTCTTATTTTGTGTCTCAATCAGGAATGGTATTGTCCATCCAGGCGCATCACCAATTTGTTTGACATCGTTTTCGAAGGATGCAAATGTGCTTGATTTATAAACCGTTAGATGCGCCAGGTAATTGTTTGTTGAGAGAAGGTCGGGATTCCAGGCCGGTTTGAAAAAGGGATCATGTCGATTTTCCTTTTCATCGATTAAATCTTCATCACCATAGATGACATCCGCTTGTTCAATTTTGTTGATCTCATTTGCAACCAGGTAGAGCGTATGAACACGCAAGATGGTTCCTTGATCAATTAAACACACATATTCTCCTGATGAATGATTAAACAAGGTGAAAAGGTTTTCAGCCAGTGATCTGTCGGACCCGGTGTTGATGAGCTTTATTTGCTGGTTGTTTTGGCTATGCTTTTGAACAAGGGATGAAACGAGTAGTTCATCCTGAGGGCTGGCATGTATTAATAGTTCCCAATTTGAATAAAGTTGGGCATGAATCGACGTTAAACATTTTTCTAACCAGTGTTTCGTTGGGTCTTGCAGTGATAGAAGAATTGAAATTAAAGGTTGATGTGAAAATGCCTTAATATGGCGTTTAATGTTTTCTTCATCTGAGTGAGACAGAATGTCATTTTGTTCAATCCAGACGTTATACGCAAATTGAACGCTTTGGGAACTTTGGTTAGGACGCCGACCTTCAGCTTTGCCGGCGATGATATAGTGTAATAACGGGTTGAAACCGGCTCGTTGTACGTCTTTATTCGTGCGTAAATAAAATGAAGTGTCAAAATCCTCCGAGGGATTTTTGCCCTCACGCCAACCTGTGCGCAAGAAATGCCACAACAAATCTTTACAGCCGTAATCAATTTCAGGATAGCTGCTACGATAATAATCTCTATCGAATAGACCACTACGCAATATTATCCAGTAGTGGTAGATATCTTTTACAAACAAATGACCTCAATTGTTTTTACAAAAATTATCATTATGAGAGAGTATTTTTATTTTTAATTGTCCTTGAAAAATTGCAGACACATCCCATAAATAATTTTTGTCGGTTGAATATCAATAAATGCAAGCGAAAATAATCCGCTTGAATTGATAGCTCAATTTAAAGAAAATTTGTTTCTTGTGTGTAATCAATTTTCTCAACATTTCGAGATTTAGCCACTTTATTTTCAAGAATATTCGCCGGATAATAAAAGGCTCGATGTAATTGAGCATCTATTTTGCCAGCAAAATGATACCCGCGATAGGTTCCCCAATATTGCATTAATCGAAACTGAAAGATTGAACCGAACTGTTTTACAAAAACTTTTTCTCGTCGCGCCTGGTTAAGATCGTAAAGCGTATTTCCCAACCATTTGCGCAGAAAAAGTCCGAAGGTAAATGTGCTGTTGGGTAAAATTTGCTTTAATGCAATTGCTTCTCGTTTGTAACGATTAAAAACCTGTGGCATGGTCTCGTTATGCTGATGGATTACTTCTGCCTCAGCAACATAAGCGATTTCATAACCTGAATCCATTGCCCAGCTGCTCCAAGCCAGGTCTTCAAGCCCGGTCAGGTTTTCGTCATATGGATGAGCTTCCCATAATTTCCGTCTTATTGCGGCATTGGCGTTATGCGAATAAGGGTGCGCTTGCTGCAGAACGGAATTGTCCGGGAAATATTTGCGAAAGAATTGATGTTCGGAGTAATGGTTGCTTTCGCCGCCGCGTTGTTTTCCATAACTCAACGCGACCTCCTTGACATTAAAGGGTTGAGTGAGCAAATCCAACCAATCGGGAAAAACGGGGTAACAGTGAGCGCTGATCAGCACGACCAGCTCTCCGGAAGACGCTGCAACGCCCATATTTAGCGACCTGCCAAAAGTAAAATCTTCAGGTTTGATGTGGACGATCTTAACCGGGAATTGACTGGCAATCTCGAGAGTTCGATCGGTTGACCCGGAATCGACCAGGATAACTTCGGGTTCAGGATAATCTTGTTTGGAAATGCCGTAGAGTAAACGGCCTATATGCTGCTCTTCGTTGAATGCTCGAATAACGATGGAGATTTTCAATGTTGATAACCTTTACTTCAGTCTCGGAGAATGTCTGGTTGTTGATCGATTTCTGGTCGGTATGCCATAGTCTGATGAAATGATGTGCAATAATGCCGGGTGTTCTTTTTAAAATATTTTCACCAAATTTCTTATCACAACCTGCAATCAGAACCGGGCGGAAACCGATCACTTTTCCTCTAAGCAAAGTGCTGCAAGGGAGTTTTGCCAATTGGGTAGATATTAAAACCGATCTCAAACAGCTTTTGATGGTCGAGAATGTTCCGGCCATCAAATATGAATGCAGGATGTGCCATTGAGTCATAAATCCGCTGGTAATCAAGCTCAGAAAAATATGACCATTCTGTCAGAATTGCAATTGCATGTGCGCCTTCAGCCGCCTGATAAGGATCGAGGATAAAGCGAATCTTCTCAGATAGATCGCCGAGATCAACACGAGCATTATCAAGGGCGTAAGGATCGCACAGGGATAGATCAGCTTGTTCTTCAAGAAGTTCGCGGCAGACTGCCAATGCCGGGGATTCGCGCGTATCACTTGTATTGGCCTTAAATGCTGCACCAAACAATGCGATTCGCTTGCCGCTGAGCGAATTGAACATGGTATGCACCATGTTAGCTACAAAGCGCGCCTCCTGGTATTCATTTATCGTCAGCACCTGCTGCCAGTATTCAGCGACTTCGGGCAAACCCTGTTGCTCGCAAATATATACCAGGTTGAGAATGTCTTTTTTAAAGCACGAGCCGCCAAACCCGACGCTTGCCCGCAGGAAATGCGGTCCAATGCGGGAATCGGTGCCAATCGCGTAGGCGACCTCTTCGATGTCGGCATCAGTTTTCTCACATAGAGCAGAAATTGCATTGATCGAAGAGATGCGCTGGGCTAAGAACGCATTGGCTACCAGTTTAGAAAGCTCACTGGACCACAGGTTCGTGGTGATGATTTTTTCACGCGGAACCCAGTTGGCGTATAGCTCCACAATAGTTTCGACCGCCTTCTTACCACTGGGCGTGTTGTGTCCGCCGATTAATACACGATCAGGATCTTCAAGGTCCTTTATAGCGCTGCCTTCAGCCAGGAACTCGGGATTGGAGACGACATCAAACTGAACGCCGCGGGAATTGGTGTTGAGGATCTGAGACATCGCCTCAGCAGTGCGGACAGGCAGGGTGCTTTTTTCAATGATGATCTTAGGTGTTGTGGCGTATTCAAGGATTTGACGGGCGGTTTTTTCCCAAAATTGTAAATCGGCTGCTCGGCCGGCACCCAGTCCAAAGGATTTTGTAGGGGTGTTGACGCTGACAAAAATGATGTCTGCCCAATTAATCTGTTCACCGATGTTCTCATCAGTGAGGAAAAACAGATTGCGTCCACGGGCAAGATTTACCACTTCTTCCAGACCGGGTTCGTAAATGGGGAGTTGATTTGAATTCCAGGCAGCGATACGGTCGGTGTTCATATCGATTACGCGCACCATGTGTTGCGGGCAATGTTTGGCGATGACCGCCATGGTGGGTCCGCCGACATAACCAGCGCCGATGCATAAGATATTGCTCAAAATGTTTCTCCTTGGTAAGACTGATGATTAGTCAAGTGGTTAGCTGCATTACCAACTATGAAGTATACCTTAAAATTATTTTGTGGAATTGGGGCTTAGGTGTTTGATAGAATGAAGTAATAAATTGTTAAAAAGAGATTGAACGATCGTTTTTAGATATTGAAGTCTGGGGATTTTGAATAGAACAATAGTTTAAATTAATCTGCTATGTTAGCCCAATTAAACTCATAGCTCCCGTTCGACCGATTCCCTCCGATAATAAATCGAATAATGTTATCCCCTTCACCTATTGCGTCCAATGAGATTCTTGCTGAAAAACCGCTTTGGAGGTAGCGATTATCACCAAAAAATTCACTAACATCTTCTCTAAGCATTCTTTTGGTTGAGTAATAAGATACTGAACTATCCGGTTTTTGAATTTCAAGGAATATTCTGTTTTTTGCAGAACCCACGCCTTGCAGGAAAGCCCAGCCGTAGATATTTAAATATCCATTTTTAATTTCACAACTATTGACATCAAACAACAACTGACCTGTATTAGAAACTTTGGAAAACTTTTCGTTTTTCACCAACTCGCCACCAAAATATTCTTCAAGACCACGATTGTGTTTACGAAACTCTCTGTTGGTATTTAGTAAACCAAAATTGTCCTCGTTCTCATAAACATAAAAGTATAAGAAATAGTATCCGTTTTTCATTCCTAAAGATGAAAACGAAGCTGAAAATCCTGTTCTTTCTTCAGGAACATCTTTTTCACTGAAAACATTGACCAAGCCTCGCCGGCTGTGTAAATTTGTGGGGATCTCATAAGCCACATTATCCGACGCAAATATTAACTTAACCAGTTTTTCAGGATTATCTTTTTTTGTCTCAACAAAAACCCAACCGTCTAATGTAACAGTCTGAAACAAGTTCCCATAATATGACAAATTGTCTATGGCGTGAAAAACCTGGTCGCCCGGCAAATCCAGCGGTACCGTCGATTTTTGGAGATTTTGCCCTGTAACAAAGAGAATTATTGGCGTTAAATTGATGAAAAGGATTATCCAAATGAGCAAAATGATAAAAGCTGACCATTTATTTTTGAAAAATTTCATATTATTTAGGTTGCTCCAGCAATTCATAATTCATTCCGAAATGTTCATTAAGGACAATAATTAATGTATTGACTCCAGAATAATTTTCGATATCAATTTTTTCACCTTTGTAATACACTGCGTTTAGAATGTTACGGATATATTGCATTTCCAAACCCCAATCATCATATGTTTCACCGTACCAATTTTTTAAATAATACGCCTGTCTATACCCATGATCGGATTGAATGATAACAATAGCATCGGGATCATTTTTAATAATATTTGTTACAACTCCCATTATCTTCTTTGAGCAATATTTTAATTGGTTTAGATATACATCAGAATTCTGCCAATTTTGTTTGTTGCTGAGGGAGATATTATTACCAAATTCATCTACCACCCATGGAAGATGCGGAAAAGAAATATAGGAAAACGTGAACAGTTTAAGGGGTTGAAGTTTCCATGAATTAGTGAGATATTGAAACATATTTTCAACTTCGACAATTCGTGTGTTTCGATATTGGTTTGACAAAAAAGGATAATAAACAGAATTGTTTAATATTAATACTTTCAGAGTGTCTTCATACTTACCAGAAACATAGGCATAATCAACTGAAACCTCAGTATTTTCAATTGGTATATGTCCATAGTCACTGACGACATTTAAACTGTACCCGTTTTCTTTGAACAATTGAAATAAAACAGGGCTATCTAACGCAAGCTTCTTCGTGTCGTGAGACATTTTTCCATTGTTAACAAATGATAAATTTAAAAGGTTAGGAAGTTCGATATATGTGTCGATTGAATAATTTCTGCTGTGCAAAGAGACATTAAAACCAAGATCTTCTAAGGCTTCATAAAATGCGCTGTTATCAAATCCTGTATACCGTAAGAGGTTATCATAGCCCCCATATTCATCAAAAACGAAGAAATACACATTATTATGGCTTGTTATTGTTCCTTGTTGAATTTCAAATTGGGAAGAGCCGGTTTCTTTCGTGTTCTTTTTGATAATTTCTGGAATTGCTTTTATTGCGTTAAATAAAATTAACCCCGAAAAAACAATTAATAGAACGACACTCAGGTTATTTGCAAACTCCGTGGATAATTTATTCTTAACGGAAATTGCAACTAGCACGATTATGGAAATCATGATCATCAAGATATGCCAATAATGTAGCATTGGAATTATTTTGATGATCGCGCTTTCAAGCAAAGCAAAGTTTGAGAACAAGAACAAAGATAAATTAGTTAGTAAAGCTGCTTTATAAATATCTTTAAAAAGCAAATAAAAAAGGAGTAAAGATATCGTGCCAATTAGCATGAATATACTGGCTATTGAAACAATATCAGAAAAATTTGTCCTTTCGATGTTGTTAAACAACATGAAAAAACTGGGGAAAACCGCTACAATAAAAACGGACAACAACGAAAAAAACAAATCTTTAAATTTTAAACAAAAAAAACTCTGCTGATTTATATTCGACAAATTAGTTCTCATTAAACAAATTCCAGTTATTCAGGAAAGAAAATTATTTGATCTCTTCTTGTTCTGTTTCTGTGGATTGATAAAATTCGATATCCGCTTCTAATTCTTTTTTGGGCTCATCACTTATACCCAATTTTTTAGATAATTTCTGTTTGGCTTGACGCCAATATATGTAAATAACTGCACCAACGGCTATGACCATGCCGACGACAACTTGAATAGCGTAAGTGACAACTGACGGGTCTAAATATGCATAAACAGGCCTCGGAAACAAAAGCATAATCACTACTACAATAAATGATATTTTAAGAAACTTTTTCATTATTTCATCTCATCTTCTCATCATTGAAATAGAGATTTAGCAATAGCTAAATCAACTTCATTATCAATTTCATACCATTTACGACCATTCATTTTAAAAGCTGAGAGACACGGGCCGTAATTCTTTGTAATCTCCCCGAGAACCGTCTCATAATAGCTGTTAACATCACCATTTTCTACAGCAGAAGTCAATGCGGGCATAAATCGTTTTTGCGAGAACCCTTTAGAGAATTTGTAAATATTTACTGTTTTGTAATAATTAACGATTTTCTCAGGGATAATTTCGGATTTTGGAACAAATGATGAAATTTTTTCATTATTTTGTAAAAGCACCACTGTTCCATCCATCCAGTTTGGATCATAAAGATCCACGACAGCCATATCTTCTGCCTGGGACTGTACTAACGAAGATAACAAATCATGATCAAAGATTAAATCCGATTCTAATAAAATTGTGTCTTCTTTAACCATTTCTTGTCGGGCAAGATACAGGGTATAGATGTTGTTAGTTGTTGCGTAAAGAGGATTGTCAATGATTATTGTGTCAATATCAACGATCTTTTCATTAACAAAGGCTTGTAAGAGATCGCTTTGAAATCCTACGATAACAATCAAGCGAGTTACACCTGCACCTTTTAGAGAAGCAGCCGCCCTTTCAAGGAGGGTAAGGTCTGATATTTCAATCATACATTTCGGTTTATTTTCCGCGTTGTCACCAAGTCTTTTCCCCATCCCAGCTGCTGGTATTATTGCCTGCATTATCTCCTCGCCAATGTTCTTGTTTTTACAAAGCTGTGAACTTGCCGGTTTCTCCGATGAGATTATACCCTATTTGACTGAACATTACCGCTGAGGCAATATTGTTTTCTGATATATAGCAAAGCATTTCTTTGCCTTCTAATTGAAGGATTTTGGAAAGGTCATAGGTTATGCTTTTTCCTATGCTGCGCCCACGGTATTTATCGTCGACCAAAACGCCTCCTATGACTGCGAAAGAGGGATGTTCAGCTTTCGTTGATATCGTTGCTATTATTCTCGCGTTTTCTTTGATTAGATAATATCGGGAGTAGTTATCGCTAAAGCGTTCAAGCAGCTGATTATACAAAACATTTCTGTCATAATTCATCTTGTATTCTTTGTCTTCCATTAGGAAATCAGCTATATCGTCAATATCCTCGATTTCTGCTTGCTTCAGCCGACCGAGATATTCTGTCGGAATATTTCCCAGAGTTGGCGACGTATCTGATGGGAGCGAATACAAATTCATTATTTTTAAATAATAACGATCACTTAATAGGGCAAGCAATGCTTCCGCACTTTTTTTGGTGGCAAATAAGGTGCGGGGCTGTTCCTGGTTGATCAAACTCAATAATTCATTTGAAACCCAACCATCAGTTTTACTGAATAAGTGCAAGCAGGAAAAATACTTCTGAACAATTGCAATTGTTGCTCCCTTTTCTTCAATTGTCCACATGGACATATTAGGATTTTCCAATCCATACTCAATTAAATTTGCATATAGATAAGGGCAATCTCGATATTCATTTCCAATAAAACTGATCAGCTTGTATTTATCACTGCTTTTCACTGTTTTTATCATGTGCTAATCTTCTCTGAATCATTATCTCTTTTGATGATAAGTTGTTTAATTAAATATTCTGCGCCTATTTTTGCTGAGGAACCATAGTTATAAAGCTCTTCGTTCCGAATCTTTTCAATTGCGTTACGGTAAGCATCTGCGTTGTCTACCAAGTAAGAGATTTTTTCACCTATTTCCTGAATTTCACTAAGCTCCAACTCAATGCCCATCTTTTTGCGAATACGATCTTCTAATGATTCTAGCGTAATTTTTTCATGCTCCGGGTTCATAATCTTTCGTTTAGTATTAATGAATATCCCGGGTTTGAGCGTCGCGTAGCAGAACTCCATCCCAATTCCAGACCAGTCTGTGACAAGAATGTCCGATTGGTAAATGGATGAAGATGAAGAAAAATCAGTTTCAAAAATTAATTTATCCTGGGATATTGACGAAAACTTCTCCTGGAGCATTTCAACTTTTCTACCAAAATGAAGCATGTATTGAGGATGCGGGCGCACGACAATTATGAAGTCATATTTTACTAATGTATCAAGGATCGGCTCAATACAGCACTCCATAATATTACCATCGTGCCAGGATGGAGCAATCATTACAATTTTGTTCTCATGTGTTTCTTTTTCTTGGCTTTCGTAACGAGAAGACATTTCCTCAATTAATGGAAAACCAAATTCAACCAGGTTTTTTATCGGCAATCCATAGACTTCTTCAAGAGCTCTTATTTCATTTTTAGCTTGTGGTCCCGTGAGGAATATCGTATCAAAATGATCCAGCGCCCCTTTTCGCAATGTTTTACTGTAACTGCCGCCCGGACTGTGCGGCATGTAAATATATTCAACATCATTTTTAATATATGAACGCTTAATGTGAAAATTGCCCAAATCAGGAGTGGTCATTACAACCAATTTTGCATCCATTTTCATCATCAATGTGATTAGTCGTTTCATACCAATATAATATGGTTTTATTCTTGGTTGATTTTGGGCAATGTCAAAAATTTGATCATTAGGGTCATTGGTAATATAGTGGATGATGACATTAGAACAGGCTAATAACTCACGAATAACGCTCGAAAAATACTTGTAATACCCACTGGATTCAGAGAAAAACACGAGGTGTTTATTGGCTATGGAGAAGAATTTTTTATAATCTGCTTTTTCTCGACGTTTTGTTATATCAGATTTTTTTACAGTGGAGTTTCGTTCAAGGTTTTGTAGCGCAGCTAATTCTTTCTTACTTGCTTCTAAAGCAACATAATCAACAGTTTTTCGCGGATCGATAATTTTATTTAAAATCAGCAACTTAAGAATTGCTATGGTGTTGCTGCTAATCCAGTATAAAGCGACACCTACAGGTACAAAAAGCCCTAAGTAGACTGACAATCCAACTGATAAGGCCATCGTAAAGTATTTGTTGAATTTACCCTGTTCCGCTTGGAGGACGTTTAAATTGTTCTGTGTAAAAGATAAAAGCCACGCAGAAAAGCCGGCAAGAACGGGAACCAGGTATAGCAAGCCCTTTTCTGCTATTGGAATCCAACCCAAGTTGACTCCGAAAAAACTCATATTGATATCATTGATCTGTCTAAGAATTGTTCTTAAATCAAGATCAGGAAATCGAGTCTCTAATGAGAGAAAAGACTTGAAAAATTCGGGGTTTTTTATTGTCTGAACGACAGACAATTGTATTGAAGAAGTATTAGGGTCGTAATTTGTTAAAGCAATCGTCTTCTCAATCAGTGCATTCGACAGTTGGGAGTCGATGCCTAATAAAAAATCTAAGGGATGGTAAATGACATGAATAACACCGATAAGCAGGATAATTTGTATGAACAAAGGGATAATACTCGCTAATGGGTTATAGCGTTCTTTTTTATAAAGCTTGGCTTGTTCATCGGCTATGCGGTTATTGTCACCGAAGTACTTTGCTTTGATGTGCAAAATCTCTGGCTGGATTTTAACCATCTTAATTGAATTTTTGTGGATCCAAATTGAGACAGGAATTAATATTATTCTTGTGATGATCGTGAATCCAATAATTGCGACCCCGTAATTATTAAAAAGTTGATAACAGACAGACATGATATACCCCAACGGGGTACCCAATAATTCCTGAATAAATCTCATTTAACCTCTAAAACATTTATAAAAAGATGATCGCAGTGGTCAACTAATGATATTCTGTGGTTAGACAATTATTGTTTACTTTCATATTATTTCATTACATTATTGATCATCAGAAGAAATGAAGAGTAATTTCTCTGTTCAAATTCAAAAAATAAAGAAAAAGCATCATAATTTTAGATTTTGAACGTTATTGAAATTGAATCATTGCGTAAACCAGGTGGTTTTGTTTGACTGCAAAACGTTTTTCATAATTGCATTTTTCAACTCATCTATTCGGTCCTGGCATTTTTGATATTCTGGGTCAGTTAACAATTTCTCTCTAATTTGCGTATTTAAAATCCCTAATGTCTGATGTTTATCTACAAAGTGGACATAATCCCCAATGAATTTGTCACTCTCTTTAGATTCCCAATCTGTATTCTTTAGGTCAAAAATTTGCAATGTTAAATAATAATCTTCCATATACTTCATATTGTCATAATATTTAATACGTTCACGATCAATATTTTCTAAATTTAACATAAAACCATGAATAGGCGTGTTATTGTCTTCAAGAAAGGACTGGTACGATCTTCCATAACCTAGAATTTGTCTTTGGGTCATTCTCTCTTCGACCAGACGATATATTAGATGATAAATTGATCCAAAGCTGGCTTTTTTCTTTGTTTTAATCAATCGTCGGATCAGCCATTGGTACGCATCATGAAAAAGTGTGTCATCGTAATCAAGAAAGGCGGCAAATTGCGTATCAACATGACGTAACGAATCATTCAGCATTTTTGAACGTAAATCCTCTTGCTTATCAGAATTATAAATTCTTATAATCGGGTAACAGCCCTCGTCCCAGGGTATTTCATTAAGAAGGTTTTTCAATTCGACAAGGATTTCCTCTGGAACATTATTTAAGGCAATAAGGGGTTGAACAATACAACCAACTTGAGCAACTAAAGAATAGAGGGCTTTACGCAACAAACCCAAGCGATCTTTTTCGCTAAACCGTACGATAGTTGTTACCTTGTGTTCAATTTCTTGTAAATCCGAATAATCTGAAATAAAAATCTGTGCATCCACACAGCATTTCTTTGAATTATCATTCTCTTTCTTGCTTAAAAATAAATATGGACTATTTCTAAACGCAGCCCACCGGGGCAATAAATCCTCGTGGATAAACGCTTCATCGTTAACATGCGTGGGTGACACTGTTCCAACGTCATATCTTAATGACATCCTCAACAAGTTTTCGATCGTATCTGATGGGAAGTAGCATAAGTTATTGATATGCAGCGTATAATCGGGCTCGTTTTCATTTGGAGTCATTTGGTCGGTAATATTCAAGCCTGACTCTTCTGCCAGCCATTTAATTACCTGGTCTTGATTGATTGATACGTTGCATAAGCCAAAAATTGTTGATTTTCTAAGGCACATCATCAGTTTACGACGTGCTTTTTTATCAAATTGCAAGCGATTAATTAAATTTTCAGCAAAATTGATGGATAGATTGATATGTTTTGGTATTGTTTGTTCCAAATATTCTCTATGATTGAATTCAATACCAGAAAGTGCTCGCCCGATTGAGTTGAGATAAGCGTATCCAAAGCGTTGATCCGGTTCGAGATATGCACTTTCAGCCCATTCATTCCAAGCATTGATCACAACAAGCTGACACTTTTCGGGAAGTCTTTCCTCAGCATCATATATTAATGCATTCAACCAGTTCTGAAATTGTTCAGGATCTGAATTGTGAACGATATGCGCTTCAGAACCATATCTTGGTGTATTATCCCATGATGGAACAAGTGATCTAAAGTAAAGATAATCAGTGTCGCGCTTCTTATTTGCATAATATTCAGCGACTTCCTCATAATTTAAGACGTTTCTATGTACTGGCCAATACTTGTGCAACAAGTGATTGATGGGATGGATTTGCCCTTCAGCCCAATCATGCAGCACTCGCTCTATTCCCGCATCCATTCCATAGGCAGCAGGAGTTGATACCCCCCTGGTCATGACAGCAATAATAAAAGGCTCAGGTATTTGGTTAGCCTCGCAAACTGCCTTCCAGCAATTCTTATAAATAGAGAAATCAGGGAATAATGAAGGGCGATAAATATAAATTACTGGCCTATCATCAATTTTGATATAACGGTCGTCTTTAAAAAATGGGAGCAAGTAATCAATGAATTCTTTTGCGTCCTGGGCTGAATAATTTTGTTTTAAGATCACATCATCTTCATTGCCATCCCATTTACGTGTCCAGTTTTCATTTGCCCAACAAAAGCAAAAAGGCATATCGATAGATTTGTCTTTTAATAGCAATTGTGCCGGTTTTTCCAGTATGAGTTTTCCATCAAACCAATAGTGATAAAAAACCTGCCCATAGACGCCACACTTCTTCATGAGAGACGTTTGTTTCTTCAATGTCTCCACGTCAGCTAGCGTGTAATACCCAATTTCCTCGTGTGGGGCGCGTTGTTGATAGTGACCATAAAAGAGTGGATTTGCGCTTTTTACCTTATGCCATTCGGTGAATCCTTCTCCGTGCCACATGTCGTTTTCCGGAATTGGGTAGAACTGCGGTAAATAGTATGTTAATACTTTCACATTTGACTTGCTGGTATTCTCTGAATAATCCCTTTGGCATTCATAATAAGGGCTTTTTTCAAATGAGATTGTTGATTGAATTCGATAATTTCTTCCGGTATGGTCCAATGATGGAATTAACAATAATCTTTTCAGAGCATTATCGAATTCATCTTGAGAAAACTCATGTTGATATGTTATATATTCTTCTTCATTTATGTGGAAGAACCCCTGTAATGAGCTTGTCCTAGCCCAAAAAATTGAATCCTGAGGAAATTCATTTTCAGGATAGTCTTCAATGCTTTTGTTCAGAAGGTTGTATAGGAGGATTTTTGAAATTTTGAAATAGTCAGCCCAGCCATTGTTAAGATAATCATGTTGAAATTCATTTGGACTGGGATAAACAAATTTTGCATCTTTTTGTAAAAGCTCGATAATTTGTGATATGGTTTGTTTTGAGCCGATGATTTCAAATAAATTCTGTTGAAAGTTCGATGTTGTTGTACTTTCTGAAGGTGGGTATTGATTATGAATATGGCAAACATAATCGTAACCTAAGAGATGTTGACCAAAACAGGTAAACAAAGGTACGAGATCGTTTTGAAACAATATTTTTGTTGAAAAGAATACAGTATTGACGCTTTTAACCTTATTGTTAATATAAACCCTAATTTCCTCTTGTCTCAGGTCAATCGAAGAGGATACAAATAAATCAATGTTGCAGGGAAAGTTATTTAACAACTGAAGCATTTCATTCAGTTTAGTGTTGTTAAACACATGGAGATGAACGGCGATGTTCGCTGAAGAATCAATGGTGGCTTGTTTTGTTACATCAAAAAAAGGATCAAGGAAATATGGGACAATTTTAAATAATTGATGCCTTCTTTTTTCGATGGAAATATCCTCTAAAAAAATTTTTGAAGATCGTTCATGGTCTGATTGTAATTTCTTTGGAAGCCGATTTTCTGATGCTCCAAATTTGATGTAATGTATCAACGGGTTAATGTTAGCAGCCCTGACATCATAATATAAATCCAAATACTCGTTTCCATTAAAGAACTCTGAAGGATTCCTTCCCTCTCGCCAACCAAATTTCACAAAATGCCATAAAGGATCAATGTCTGCATTGCGCACATCCGGGTTTTTAAGCAGGTAGTAGTTTTTATCAAACATGCCGCTGCGTTTGATGAGAAAATAATAATAGATATCTTTTAGTACCATATCCCTGCCTTGATCTTTAAGGTTTAACACATATTTTTTAATTATTGTATCGCAGGCACCATTGATGATCAACAAAAATGATTATTCGTCTTTAACAAAAATGCGTTTGAGCAATTTTACCCCTTTCCTCAACGGTCGGGTGATCTTCCAGCTCTTGCTTGTAGCATAAAATAGCACTTCTTGCTCGAGTTCAGCCAGGGTGTGATTAAGCTGCTGGATGGAATGGTCGCGCTCCGCCAGGGTGTCATTGAGTTGCTGGATGGTCTGGTTGAGGTAAACGATGTTAGCTGATAGATTCTGAATTCTCTCTATTGAAAACACATCATTTTCTGCGGTGAGGGCATAGAAAACTTTGCGGTCAAAGCCCTGAAACTTTTGTAGTTTTAATGCTCTTGCATGATCATTGAGAGCTTCAAACAGCAAATTCAATCCGAAAAGCTTTGTTGATGGGAGGTTGCCTGTATCAATTGCCAACCTTCCTAATGCATAGAGCCGATCCTGGTAATTATCGTCGACATATTTATAGGCTTCTGGAAAAATTTTTGTTAATTCATCCATAGTCGAAATTTTTTTATAATGCTCTAAGGCTTTTAAAAATTCGAATGGTCCTCTAACCCGGTTGTCTCGATGATTTCCACTCACATTGGCTTCACTGGCCCTTACTCGAAAACGTGTCAATTTTTCTTGAATGATAAAAATATCATTATTTAAGCAAAGCTGAATCCAGAAATCAAAATCTGAGATCTGTACCAGACCTTTACGATACATAACCTCCTTGTAACATTCCTTTCTGATTAGAACACTCGGATGACATAAGGCATTGCCGTGGTAGAAAAAGAAATTTAACCATTCAAAACGTGTGCGGTTGGGCTGTTCAAAGACCTTGTAGTAAAAATGATTTTGGTCTGTGAAAGGCTGTCCCTCTTCATCGATGACCTGGACATGAGTAAAAACCGCTGCGATATCCGGATTCTGGTCCAAAAAAGATACCTGCTTTTCCAGTTTGGTTGGCTCCCAGGCGTCATCAGAGTGGTGGATAGCAACATATTCGCCCTGAGCAACCTCGAGCCCACGTGATATGTTTCCCCTGAGATTTACAACATTTCGAAATGCTCTTATGCGTCGATCCTGGTAGGAATTAATGATCTCCCAAGAATCGTCGGTAGAGGCATCATCCCAGATGATGAGCTCATAATCGGTGAATGTTTGATTAAGTACGCTCTCAATAGCCTGTCGCAGGTATTTTGCGTGGTTGTATGAGGTGAGAATAATTGATACACGAACTTTGTCAGTCATATTCAAATTAACCTTTCGCCCACATTATAAAATAAAATTCACCCTCATGAAGAAATTATTTTTTATTAACTGCCTGATGGCAATTATTAATTGAATTACTCGATGTGATTCGGTCGCAATTTATTGAATGAAGCAAAGTCATTTATGAAGTAAAACGAGGGGCAGATTATCTCTTATTTATAAACAATTGACCACAAAAAGCTTTAAATTTTAAGAACAATAATAAAATACTTTATGTCTTTACCTCAAATTGTATTTGTCAAGAAACTCATCCCTTAACATGGAAAACAGCAAAACGTCATGGAACTCACCGTTTCTGTAAATTGCTTTACGCAAAGTTCCCTCATAAACGTAGCCAAATTGCTCAGCAGAACGTCTTGAAGCTTCATTGATGCTAAGGATTCTTGCATGAACTCTGTTCATTCCCAATTCAAAAAATGCATATTTAAATATTAAGTACCTGGCTTCAGAAGCTAAGCCTTGTTTTTGAAACTTACGCTCCCCTATTAATGTACCTATGACACAGCTTTTATTTTGGTGATCTATCGATTCAAGATAAATATATCCTATGTGTTGATGATTTTCTTTCAAACAGATTGCTAATCGGATTGCTTTACCAGTTTCATGCTCCTCAATGGCTTTCAGAACCCATTTTCTTTCTGTTTCCTTACTAACAAACCTGGGGATACCAATAGTGCCATTCATTAACTCTCGGTCATTGCGCCATTTGTAAGAAACCAGGTAGTCGTCAGGTTCCAAAGCTCTTAAATAGACTCTAGTTGTTTCCATTCGTTTGTTCCTTTTTAACGTTTTAACAAATCTAATATTTAATATTTCTTTTCAACAAAAAATGTGAATTACAAATGCAAAAAATTTTGTTAGGAAATTATTATAATTGAAATTTTAAAGGTGCTAAAAATTAAATATTAGAAATCTTGTATTAAAAATACATTAATAATCTTCATCAATTATTTCGAAGGCGAGCTGGCAATTTCTCAGCAATTTTCTCCTTAAAAAAAGCTGCGGCAAATTGGTTTTTATAAATTGGAGTGTTAGATTGAATGTTTTTAATAAATGGATGTGAATTAATTTCTATTATTTTAAAAGTATCCTGAGTAATGATGACGTCAATTCCCAAGTAACACAATCCAGATAAATAATCACATATCTCAATAATTTTTGATTTAATATCTTTCCAGAATGGAATGTATCCTTCTATTGGTTGACCACTATTTGGATGCTTTGGACTATCTTTCAGATTTCTTCCTACGACAATCTTGCCTTGATTAAAATGCCCATTGTTAAGATCAACAATACTAAATATACCCCCAGATGCGACATTATCAACGGTTCCGGTTGTCTCAGTCCCAAACTTTATTAAGCTACCAATAATTTGGGGTTGCTGATTGTTATGACGAATTACATTTAAACGTAATGTATTTGAGGTCTTGGGCCAAATCTTTTTTAAATCGGAATGCGGAAATAAATACTCTGTTATCAAATAACCGACAGAGTGTTTTTTCCAAGATTCAATTAGCATGTTCAAGCTATTCTCATCCGTTATTTCATTGTTGATTAAATAATCCCCATTTTTAAATTCAATTTTATAGAAACCAATCCCTTTTGAACCATAAACAAGCTTCATGGCTAAGGCTTTTTTATCTTTTATTAAATTTATTACTCCATTTATCGATTGTTCGAAACCTTTTGGCAAATCACTTAATTTTACAATTTTGTTGTCATACATTAAATAATAGTATTCTGGAATATGCTCGCTAAAAGGATGTAAAATTAACTTCATGGTTAACTTATCGTCAATCCAATGAGAAAACCGTTCATTGAGTGGATAGAGCCTCCAATAATCGAAATCTGATAAGTAATCATTGTAATTCTCTTCTGTAAGCCCATAATAAGATAATTTATCAGAAAGAAACCCCCGTTTTTGTGCCCATATTTTTTGTTTCCAGGTAGTTTCTTTATTTCTAAAAAGATCATCTACGCGTTGATCGAAGACAATGGGAGCAAAATAACCGGAGTAACCTTTTTTAATAAGGCGGCGAATATAAAATCTCCTAATTAATGAGTATAGCAATTTATTAATATCAGAAAACATTATTTACGCCTTTCCTCGTAAGTAAATGATGTGAAACCTAAAAAAACGCCGAATTCCTCATCTTTTTGAAAATGGGTTATTGTTTACATTAAATCAAAACTAACATTTTGATAAGAAGGACTAGGATAAATTTCAAATCTTGGATTCCTTGTTAAAAATCATTACAGCGATAGGAAGGAAACCAGTTTCGACCTTCTAAGCCATGGATATCTGTCAAATGATGATAAATATCATTGTGAAAAATTTTTCCACAAAAATAAGCATCTTTTTTTGTATTGGACCAGCTTTGCTTAAATTGATCTAAACCTGTACCTTGCTTGTATATCATGGAAGTTCCGCCTCCAAAGTTTATCCAACGTACAATATTTGATAAATCTTGAATGGCAATCCATTTAATTGCATGTGATGCACCTAATTTGTATCCTAAGGGGGTTAAAGCTAATAAGTGTCCATAGGCTACATTTCTTTGGATAAAAAAAATATTCCCGCCTACAATCTCATCTTTCAATAAAGCCCTAAAATAATGTGTGTTTGGGATCGCCAGTTGTTTTGCGAAGCAATCTTTAGAAAAAGAACGAATGCCAGTAATATTATGACGTTTAATAAGGTGATTATATAAATTTGTCCATTCAACCAAATTTATGTCCGGTGATACTTTGTGTTCAACTGTTAAATTTCTTAATGCCCGTCTAGCGTCACGAATCCGATATTTTGAAATTGTTTCGGTCAAAGATAAGTTAGTATCATAAATGTAATGTTCCTTGTAAACGTAAAATTGGTCAAAATATTCCATAAAAGTTTTTATTGGAATCTCTGAAAAGGGTCCAATTACAAACGATACACTAATTAGTTGATCTGCAAGCGCTTTTAAATCATCAATCAGAGACTGCCAATCTTCACAAAAGAATAGAGGGTAAGGTCCCATGGCATCATACAAAAAAGTTCCCGGTATTTGTCTTTTAATTAACCAACCTTTACAACGTGGCAGAAACAATGGCTCCCCAATGTTTGTAAAAGATTGAGCGTACAATGGGTGCAAATAGCCTTCTGGTTGGTTGTCATTTATATTCATTGTGTGTTTATTAATTGCGAGATTTTTGTTACTTGGTCTTCATATAGTCCGTAATAAAGTGGAAGGCAGAGTATTCTGCGTGAAATACTTTCAGACACAGGACAATACTGGTCGGAAATATAAGGTAAATTCTCCAATGAGGGATAAAAATAACGCCTGGGAAAGATATTTTGTGCATTCATCCGTTTTTTTACTTCCAGTAGCTCCATTTCAGAAGGAAAAATGACCGGGAAATAGCCATAATTAAACCGTGTTCCACCCGGTAGAACAAATCTTGATAAATTAGAAAAATCCAATTTCTCATCGTACCAGTTAGAAATTTTATTTCTCGCTGAGATGATTTCAGGGACATGTGGCAAAACACATAAACCCATGGCAGCATGGAATTCTGAGTTTTTCCCGTTTATACCAAGACCCCAGAAGTCTTCCTGACCTTTATGACCGAAATTACGCATATAGTTAATGCGATGTGCGATATCATCATCATCGGTGACAATAGCACCACCTTCTACTGTATGGAATAATTTCGTAGCATGGAAACTGAGCGTGGCGACATCTCCGTAAGAAACAATTGCCTTTCCCTGGTATTTTCCCCCAAAAGTGTGAGCAGCATCATAAAGCACTTTCAATCCATGATTTTTGGCAATTGCTTGGATGCGTTCTACATCACAAGGAATGCCATAAACGTGTGTGGTAAGAATACCCGTCGTCTTTTCGGTGATAGCGGCTTCAATTAAATTTGAATCGATACATAGTGTATGTGGATCGATATCAACGAAAACCGGTTGACATCCTTCCCAGACCAGACTGGAAGTGGTTGCCACATAAGAAAATGGAGTGGTAATAACCTCGCCTTTCAGATCCAACGCTTTGATGGCGATCTGAAGCGCGATGGTGCCGTTACTGACGAAAAATAGATGCTTCACACCCAGGTAATTTTTGAGCTTCGCCTCCAGCTCCTGTACCAGTGGCCCATTATTGGTGAGCTGGTTGGACTCCCAGATTTTCTCCAGGTAGTGAATATATTCTTCGATTGGCGGTAAGAAGGTTTTGGTTACAGGAATCATTTAAATGTTTTTCAATGTTAAATATGATAAAAATTAAAATGTTTGCCCAAAATGGAACCATGTTGAGAAAACTGTTCCATTTTCATTATGTTGAAAACCTATTTATCGCCAAATGAATTGAAGTCTGCCAGGCGGGCAAATGAATGTGGAATTTTTCTTGAACCTTACTCAAATCGAGTTCTGAATTTAGTGGTCGATGCGCCAAAGAAGGGAATTCCACGCTTTTTGCTGGCAAGATTTCTTTGACAATTTGCTCTTCTTTTTTTGGATCTAATTTCAGGATGGCTTTTGCCCATTCGTAGCGGCTACAGCCGCCTCTATCAGTCAGGTGATATACCCCTTGTTTTTCCTGGATGTAGCCTACTGGGTCACTTTGCCCTTGGGCAATTATTTGCGCGGTAGCTTCGGCCAGGGTGCGAGCCCATGTTGGGCTGCTGATCTGGTCATCAACAATCCGGAGGGTTTCTTGTTCACGTGCCCATTGTAATACTTTGGTTACGAAACTGGGTCGTCTGAGCGAATACACCCAACTGGTGCGAAAAACCAGGTAGATTTCTGTACAGTCCTTAACTTTGTTTTCTCCAGCCAGCTTGGTCTTACCATAAACATTGAGGGGTGAGGGGAGATCATCTTCAGTGTAAGGTGTTCCCTTTTGACCATCAAAAACATAGTCTGTGGAATAGTGAATTAGTGCTGAACCAAGTTCGGCGGTTTCGAGAGCTAAGACCTCGACACCCGCTGCGTTAATTGCATAAGCTAAATTCGGTTCAATTTCTGCTTGATCGACATTCGTATAGGCAGTAGCATTGACCACAATATTCGGTCGCATCCTTCTCACAAGGGCGCGAATATTTTCAGGGTCAGCCATATTAATCTGTGGATAATCTAAAGCGGTTAATTCTCCCAATGTGAACAGGGTGCGGTTTAGTTCCCAACCTAACTGGCCAGTATTTCCAAGCAGTAAAATTTTAATAGTCATGCTTACAGTTCTTCATTAGCTAACCTCAGGAGATAGTTTCCGTACTGGTTGCCATTAAATGTTTTTGATAGTTGCTTGAGATCATCTTTAGAGATAAAGCCCATGCGATAAGCGATCTCTTCAGGACAGGAGATCATCATGCCCTGGCGATCTTCAACGGCCTGGACGAAATTTGCTGCCTGCAGCAGTGACTGGTGCATCCCAGCATCCAGCCAGGCCACGCCACGTCCGAGCTCTTTGACCCGTAATTCACCCAGTTCCATATAAATCTTATTGAGGTCAGTGATTTCGATTTCTCCCCGCGCTGAAGGCTTGAGGTTTTTTGCAAAATCAACCACGCGATTATCATAAAAATAAATTCCCGGAACCGCGAATTGGGACCGAGGTTTGACTGGTTTTTCTTCCAGCGAAAGGGCATTCCCAGCCTCATCAAATTCAACCACGCCATAGCGTTCGGGGTCGTTGACCGGGTAAGCAAAGATGACCGCTCCCTTCTCTATGGCAGCAGCTTCCCTTAAAGTTGTGGGCAAGCCATGACCATAAAAGATATTGTCTCCGAGGATCAGAGCGGCGGACTGGTCGCCAATAAACTCCTCTCCAACGATAAAGGCATCCGCCAATCCACGGGGTTCAGTTTGGATTTTATAAGCAAAAGATAGGCCCCATTGCGAACCATCACCCAGTACCCGCTGATATTGGGCCTGATCTTCTGGCGTGGTGATAATCAGGATGTCTTTGATCAGCGCCAGCATCAACATCGAAAGCGGATAATAGATCATGGGTTTGTCGTATACGGGCAATAATTGTTTGCTAACCCCGATGGTTAAAGGGAAAAGCCGTGTTCCACGTCCTCCCGCCAAAATAATGCCTTTCATTGATTTTCTCTCCCTTGATAGTTAATTTCGACCCAGTTCTGGTAGCCTTTTTCTTTAATAATCGCGTTCAACCAATCAGTATGCTCTAAATACCAGGTGACGGTTTTTTGCAATCCTTCACGCAGGTCAACGCTGGGCTGCCAACCTAATTCCCGATGAATTTTCTCGATATTCATTGCGTAGCGACGATCGTGACCTGGTCGGTCGGTCACATGTTTAATCAACTGTGAGTGGGGGTAGTATTCGGAGGAGGGATTTGCTTCATCAAGAAGCGCACAAATTGTGGTCACAATTTCAATGTTCGGAGGTTGGTTATCGCCGCCGATATTGTAGCTTTCGCCAATTTTTCCCTTTTGAAGGATCGCCCAGATTGCTTCGCAGTGATCTTCCACGTATAACCAGTCCCGAATTTGCATCCCATCACCATAAATCGGCAACGCTTTTCCAGTGAGGGCATTTAGAATCACCAAAGGGATTAGTTTTTCTGGAAATTGATGTGGACCGTAATTGTTAGAGCAATTAGAGATGGTGATTGGCAAGCCGAAGGAATGTGCGTAGGAACGGACTAAATGATCGCTGCTGGCTTTTGAGGCAGAATATGGCGAGGTTGGAGCGTAAGGGGTGGTTTCCTCAAATGCAGGATCGTTAGGCGCTAAAGTCCCATAGACCTCATCTGTGGAAATATGATGAAAGCGGACGGTGTCTTTGTTCTGTTTTTGTTCGATCAGCCACACTTTACGGGCGGCTTCAAGCAAGGAAAAAGTGCCAACGATGTTGGTTTGAATGAACGCGTCCGGCCCTTTAAGCGACCGATCAACGTGTGATTCCGCTGCAAAATGAACAATTGTATCAATCTGATGCTCCCTCAGGATGTTTTCAACCTGTACCTGGTTGCAAATATCGTCGTTAATGAAGTGATGATTTTTTGGGTTCGGAAGATCTTTCAGGTTTTCAGTGCTCCCGGCATAGGTTAACAAATCGAGATTGACCAGGTTGATGGTTGGGTCCTGGGTTTGAACATACCGGATAAAATTCGAGCCGATAAAGCCAGCGCCCCCTGTGACCAAAATATTCCGATTCATTCAAATACCTCCGCTTTTGAAAATAAAGTTCCAGATTTATCCTTTTCTGAAACCAGGGGCTGTATGCCATCCGGAATGGGCCAGAGGATGCCTAAATCTGGATCATTCCAGTAAATTGTTCGATCGCTTTCACGATCGTAAAAGTCTGTGGTTTTGTAAACGACATCTGCATGTTTAGAGAGGACCAAGAATCCATGGGCAAAGCCGGGTGGGATCCACAGCTGAGTCTTGTTTTTGTCAGAAAGAATTGCGCCAACCCATTTGCCAAAGTGTGGAGAGCTTTTTCGCAAGTCGACAGCGACATCAAAAATCTCGCCAATTACAACGCGCACCAGCTTTCCCTGGGTATGAGTGACCTGGTAATGAAGCCCTCTGAGTGTCCATTGACCCGATGAGGAATGATTGTCCTGAACAAATTCGTGCAAAATCCCAGCCTGGGAAAACACCTGTTTTTGATAGGTTTCCATAAAAAAGCCACGATGGTCTTCAAAAACTCGCGGGGTAATGGAGAGTACATCTGGAATTTCAGTTGGAGAAAAATGACTCATTAATAAATTCCTCTAGTAGAGTAATTATAACAGGTCAAACTCAGGGCATGGGTGAGTTTATAATCTTGCTGCTATTCAAAATATAATCCGGCATTATCAATTTTGCAGTGCAGCGCTGTAGGTATCACACACATCGTCTGCAGCGCCTATCTTTTGAATTTCGCCATGCTCAAGCCACATTGCACGTTGACACATCGACCTTAATCGATCAATTGAGTGCGATACCATCAAAACAGTTGCACCGCTATTTCTAAAAACAGCCATACGTTCGAAGCATTTTTCCTGGAAAGCGAGATCACCTACAGCAAGAACTTCATCTAAAATAAGAATATCTGGCTGCCAGGCTGACGCGACAGCAAAGCCCAAACGCGCCTGCATGCCTGATGAATAGGTCCGCAATGGTGCTTCGATGAAGTTCCCGATTTCAGCGAAAGCAATGATCTCATCCAGTTTTTCTTTAATTTCATTTTGTGAACGCCCCAGCAGGGTTCCGTTGAGAAAAATGTTTTCTATTCCGGTTAATTCTGTATGAAAGCCGGCACCAAGCTGAAGTAAAGGGCTAAGATATCCCCTGGTCAGCACCCGGCCTTCGGTTGGGATGAGTACTTTCGATATAACTTTCAGCAATGTTGATTTGCCAGCCCCATTGCGTCCAAGAATGCCAAAGATCTCGCCCTGTTTGATTTCAAGGTTAATCTTGTTTAACGCTAAAAACGAGTTGTGTTTTATCCGCCCCTGCACTTTTCTGATCATGTATTCTTTGAAGGTTCTGATCGATTCACTGGGCAGACGATATCTGATAGAGATATTCTCCAGTAATATGGCTGTCTCATTATGGGGTTGGTTGATGATCGACTCAGACATGATATGCAAATTTATCAGCTTTACTACAGAAGAAAACCCAACCGATGATCAGAACACCAAAAGAGACAAAGGCAGTAGCTCCCCAGGTTTGAAGATGTGGGACAAATCCATCCAAAACCAAGATGCGGAATAAATTTATGATGTAATAAAATGGGTTGATATACAGTAGAAGACCATTTAAAATTTTTCGGTAGAAATCAAGCGGCATAATAATAGGCGATAGATACATCCAGGCGGTTAATAAAACAGGATAAAAGTCAGCAATATCTGGAAAAAAGACCGCCAGTGTGGACAGTAATAAGGCTACTCCCAAGGAAAAAGAAAATAAAAAGACCATAAACACAGGAAGCAGCAAGGCTGATGGACGTAAAGGCACTCCCGTGATAAGAAAAATTAGGCCTAGCGGGATGAAAGACAGAACGAAATTAACCATGCTGGCAAGTATGGTCGATACCACAAAAGAAGTCCGCGGAACATAAATTTGGTGAAAAAGTTGACTGCCCCATACCATCGAGCTCATTGCCATGCTGGTAGATTGGGAGAACATGGTCCATACAATGACGCCTGAGAGAACATATGCCGGATAATTTTTGGCGGTTTGAAAAACCTGTGAAAAAACTACAACCATAATCAGCATGGTGCCTAAAGGGTTTAGCATGGTCCAGGCAATGCCCAATACAGAACGTTTATACCTGGCGACGATGTCCCGACGAACCAACTGGTAGATCAGGTCTCGATACCGAATTAGTGCCAAAAACTCCTCGATTGCGGGGTGTTTCCTTTTGGCACTGTCATAGATCATGGCGGAGTTTTTCAAGTCCATTCCTTCTTAATTACCAAAAATTAGGTTACCCGAAAAGGCAAAATGTGTCAATGTATAAGATCAGCTTTACTGGTTTGCCTTCCCAAAAAGGACGAAAAACATTTGGTTTGGGCTAATGATGGAAAGACATTTGTCAAAAGCTTGGAAATGAACCTATAATTACCAATTGCAATTAACGGATATTCGGTTAATGGACGAATTTTTGAATAGGAGATTTTTTGATGAGTTTTGAAAACATGGCACCCCTGGTGATTGATGGCGTGAAGAACAAAATTGTGTTATTAGTGATGGACGGACTTGGCGGATTACCCATGGAACCAGGGGGGAAGACAGAACTGGAAGCTGCGAAAACCCCGAATATGGATTCCCTGGCTGAGAAAAGTATGTTAGGGTTGCATGAGGCAATTCGCCCCGGCATTACTCCTGGCAGTGGGCCAGCTCATCTATCATTATTCGGTTACGATCCGCTTAAATATGTTGTGGGTCGAGGAGTGCTTTCTGCGCTTGGTATTGATTTTAATTTACAGCCAAATGATGTCGCAGCGCGAGGGAATTTCTGTACGGTTGATGAAAATGGACTTGTGACTGATCGTCGTGCAGGGCGTATCCCAACCGAAGAAGGTCAGCGGTTGTGCGACTTGCTGCTTCAAAATATCAAAATTCCCGGTGTTGAGGTTTTTCTTGCACCTGAAAAAGAATATCGCTTTTTACTCGTCATCCGAGCCGAAGGTCTGAGCCCGAATGTTCAAGAAACAGACCCGCAAGTGCTCGGGAAAAAGCCACTGATTGCAAGTGCATTGGATAAAAAATCTGAACGGACCGCGGAAATTATTCAGGAATTTGTTTCCCAGGCTGAACGTATCCTGGTTGACGAATCTCCTGCGAATATGCTCTTGCTGCGAGGTTTTGCGCAATTGCCGGATTGGCCTAAAATTCCTGACGTTTTGAACCTGAAGGCAATTGCGATTGCGATGTACCCGATGTATCGAGGTGTCGCCAAATTGGTAGGAATGGAGAGCCCTGCAGCCGCACAATCTTACGATGAAGAAATTGATATGCTGGAAAACTTCTGGGAAGATTATGATTACTTTTTTGTGCATATCAAAAAGACAGATAGCTATGGTGAGGATGGTAACTTTGAGAAAAAAGTTCAAGAAATTGAGAAGGTAGACGCGTTGCTCCCAAGAATCATGGCTTTGGACCCATCAGTGCTTATCATCACAGGAGATCACAGCACGCCTTGCTTGATGAAAAAACATAGCTGGCATCCTGTGCCGTTGTTGTTCTATTCAAAGATGTGTCGCCCAGACAATATTGCTAGCTTTGGTGAAAGTGCTTGCCGGAGAGGAAGCCTGGGGGTACGTTTCCCAGCTTATGAATTAATGAACCTAGCAATGGCTCACGCTGGAAGGTTAGAAAAATTTGGCGCTTGATTTACTGTTAATGGAAATATGTTGGCTAATAAGAACCAGCAGTCATAACGCTGGTTCTTTGTTAAAGCCACTGAATGTTTATTAAAAGAACAGCTCAAACTTGTTAGAACTTCGCATAGTTTAATATATAAAAAGCGACATTTAAACGTACACACAGGACGATATCTTATGCCGTCCAACAACAGAATGTTGAAATATGGTAACCATTTAAGTCTGGAGAAGTTACATCGACCTGAACGAAATTGACGGGGGATTGCTTATTCGCTATCGAGCATGTTGAAATGCGGTCGTCAATCGATTATGATTATTGTGGCAAGCCGGGAACCGAACGGAGGTTGGTATGTTGTATGATGCCTTGCTATACAATCAGCTTGATGATCATCAGGTACAGTGCATTTTGTGTGCACATAAATGCAAAATTAAGGAGGGAGATCGCGGTATTTGCCGAGTGCGCGAAAATCGAGATGGACAATTGTTCACTCACGTATACGGGAATTTAATTGCCAGGAACATCGATCCAATCGAGAAAAAGCCACTGTATCATTTTCATCCCGGATCGCACTCTTATTCAATTGCGATGCCGGGTTGTAATTTCCGTTGTGATTGGTGTCAGAACTGGCAAATCTCGCAAATGCCAAAAATCATGGAGTTACCGCATGTGCATAGGATTATGCCAGAAGCAATCGTCGAAGACGCATTTGCTTCAGGGTGTTTGTCAATTTCTTATACCTACACTGAACCAACGATTTTCTTTGAATATTGCTTTGATACTGCAAAATTGGCCAGAGCAAAAGGGTTGTTCAATGTTTTTGTAACCAATGGATTTATGACAACCGAAATGTTAGAGACCATGCACCCTCATCTGGATGCCGCTAATGTGGACATCAAAGCTTTTCGTGATCAAACCTATCGGAAGTATATTGGGGGACGTCTTGAACCTGTATTGGAAAGCTGTCGAAAGATGAGATCTCTTGGAATATGGCTGGAGATCACCACATTAATTGTCCCTGGAGTCAATGATGATTCTGAGGAGTTAGAAGACCTTGCAAAGTTTATTTACGAGGATCTTGGGCCTGTGACTCCCTGGCATTTGAGCCGTTTCTATCCGCAGTATAAATTGAGCAATATTTCAGCGACTGACAAAAAATTTCTTTACCAGACAAAAGAGATGGCAGAAAAAATTGGCCTGTTGTATGTTTATATTGGAAATGTTGGCGGAAGTGAAAGTACGAAATGCAAAACATGTGGGAAGGAATTAATTCAAAGAACTGCATTTACAGTCCAATTGAGCGGGCTCACTCCAGCAGGTCGATGCAAGAACTGTAACACTCCGCTGGATGGGGTGGGGCTTGTGCAAGAACACTGAGAATGTGATAAAAACTGGAATCCAGCATATTGCTAAAGAACAATTTTGGTTTCCCCAGCCTAAAAACAAATAATTGAAGTAAATATCGATATTATTTGCTTACAAACCCTTGTAAAATACAGGATAATGCTGTTTAATAGTAGAAAGCTGTTTTACCAACAGGAAATATTTAATATACTTACAGAATATTAACACAAATGCGCGACTATTTACGTGAAAGTCTGTTATAATATTGGACAAGACTACGATAAGTTTTCTTAAAGTTTGAAAGGTGATTTTTAGCCCATTGACGCAATGGAAACTTGGTCAATGGCTTTTTTACGCTCGAAACCCAGATTCAGATAACTGTCCGCAAAGAAAAAGAATTTGGGAAGTAGAAACAAGGAGCAAATAGAAAGATGACAAATATTAACTATTCTGATGACGCGGTAATGGCAAGTCAATATCCTTTGTTCGATGATGAACAGTTGGAAGACCTGGATATGATTTATGAGGAGAACGTTTCTGATCATTCAGGGATTACCTCTGATGATTCTGTCAGTTTATACCTGAACGAAATGAGCCGGGTGCCATTATTGACTCGTGAAGAGGAAATTACCCTGGCAAAGAAAATGGAGATCGGTCGTCATGCGCGGCAAACCATGATTGATGCTGACGGAAATCTTGAAAACCTTGAAGAGATTCAAGACATGATTCGGGAAGGCAAAGAAGCACGTGAGTATTTGATCAAAGCGAATATTCGTTTAGTCGTGAGCATCGCCAAAAAGTATCGCCGATATGGCTCTTCTTTTCTTGATTTGATCCAGGCTGGAAATGTTGGTCTGATTCGGGCAGTTGACAAATTTGACTATACACGAGGAAACCGGTTTAGCACGTATGCAACCTGGTGGATTCGCCGGTCCGTTTTACGTTTTCTAAACCAGAAAGAACGCACAATTCGTCTTCCCAATTATTTAAGTAACCGTCTGCGAAAAGTTCGTACGGTGACCCGTGATCTTTCGCAAGAATTGGGCCGTCAACCGACGCTTGAGGAAATTTCTGAACACGTGGATCAAGATGTTGAAGAATTAAGGCAATTAATCCATTATGCTCGTTTGCCTGTCTCGCTTGATGAACCCGTTGGCGAAGAAGGCGAAAGTGAGCTGATTAACTTCGTTGAAAACGAAAATGCAGTTTTGCCTTTCAATTCTGTTCAGCAACGGCTTTTGGAAGAAGATATCTCCAACGCACTAAGCGAGCTCTCAGACCGTGAAGCAAGTATTATCAAGTTACGCTTTGGTTTGGAGGGCAACCGTAGCCATACGCTAAAAGAACTGGGTGAGATTTTTGGTGTGACACGAGAGAGAATCCGGCAGATACAGCAGAAAGCTTTACGCAAATTACGCAGCCCACAGAATCAAAGTAGATTGCGCAACTACTTATAGCATCAAGTAAAGGAAATGTTAGAGAAAAGGCAATAATAAATTTGCCTTTTCTTTTTAAAAACAAATTCTCTGTTTCAGTTTCAGACCGGTTTCCTACCCATCAATGTTTTTAGGAAAAGTTAATGTCAGGGATACCTTTACAACCCAGGATTATCTATGGGCCGATCCTTTCTCGTCGTTTGGGTCGCTCTTTGGGTATAAACTTATTGCCAGTAAACCGAAAGGTATGCTCTTTTAATTGTGTTTATTGCCAGTATGGGGAGGGAAAGGTAGACGACTCCGGAAAGAACTTCAATGACTTCCCTTCAGTAAGCAAGGTTTTGGATGCTGTCAGACACGCTATGAAAAAACCGCGTACGATTGAGTTCTTGACGTTTTCAGGAAATGGTGACCCTACGCTCCACCCGGATTTTGTCGAGATTGTTCAGGGGGTTCTATCTTTGCGCAAAGAATTACGTCCGGAGACCAAACTTGGAATTTTCACCAATGCATCAAGGGTGCATGAGCCAGGTATCAATATGACTTTACAGTTGTTTGATTTACCGATGATGAAGCTTGATGCTGGAGACGAAGGTACATTCAAAGCGATCAATCGACCAGCACATTCTATTCGGTTTCAAGAGTTAATAACTGGTTTAAAATCATTGCCAAATTTAATGATCCAAAGTTTGTTGTTCGATGGTGAAATCTCAAATGTACGCGGCGATTCCTATGAAGCCTGGGCAAACCTTCTGGCTGAATTGAACCCAAAATTAATTCATATTTACTCAACAGTCAGACCGACGGCTTGTGCTGGTGTTGAAGGTGTGAGTTTGCAACGGCTGAACGCCATTGCGCAGGATCTCGAAAAACGCTATCAGCTCAAGGTCATGACATTTGATTGAATAGAAGGATTGTTCAGAAACGCTGGGTGAAGGATAACCTGCTGTATTTGAAAAGAGCCTGGAAGTTCAACGAACAAAGTGTGGTGAAAATATTTCCCAGGTGATAAAAATCATGGATATTCATACTTTGGTGTAAATACTAGAATTGAAAAGGAAAACACCCGGTTATACGACGTGTCCTCGTGTACGAAGGATTTGAAAAACGGTATTTATTTGACGCAGATCGTGGCTTGAGTTGTGTGAAATAATATATCAACAACAATTAGATCGTTATATTAAAAAAGCTTCAGCTCAACGTCCGAAAAAGTCACCTTCCAACATAGCGCACAGGCAATGATAGAGGGCGATGTGGGCTTCCTGAACCAGGTGGGTTTCGACACCTGGTACGTGGATGGAAATATCTGCAAACTTCGATAAGTTGCTTTCATTTTCGCCGGTCAGCAAGATCACGTAACAGCCTTTTGCGCGAGCTGTACAGCTGGCAAATACAAGGTTCCTGGCTTTACCGCTGGTGCTGATACCGAAAAACACGTCACCGACTCTGGCTAGTGCTTGCAGCTCCTGTGCGAAATTTAACCAGCGTTGACCAAAATCGTTATCAATCGCTGAATTCAGTGCTGGGTTCAGCCCCAGCGTGATTGCTGGTAACCCTGCTTCCAGACTGGTTGAAAGGATGTGATCGGAATCAAGTTTATCAAAAAGGTTTTTGATGGCATCAGGCAGGATTCGCTTGTGTAAAAAGGATTTTTGAAGTTCACCGGCGATGTGCTGTGCATCCGCCATACTCCCCCCGTTCCCAGCTAGGAAAAGAACGCCTCCGCGTTCAAATGAAGCGGCAATGGCTAAATACGCCTGGCACAAGGCTGGCAGTGCGTTTATGAGTTCAGGCTTACGCTCGAGAAAGTCTTTTGCTGCATTCGCTGCCTCGGTGCTGCGTTCTTCGACAATGTTTAGAAAAAATGAAATATCATCAGTTTTTTCATCGATGTCCTGTCTTGGTTTCCCTGTTTGGTTACACCCGATGAGCTTCTTATGAAGTGTGGGTATCGTCAAACGGTGATCACCCTGGATATGAAACCCCTGTCCATGTAAAGAGGTAGGACGGTTAACAATGTTTTTTAATGGACGATAATAATATACCGGTTTTTCTGAGCTGACTGGTTTATGGTAATCATCAGGGACCGGGAACAGATCAAAATTTGCTGTAATGAACCCCTCAACTTTATGCCCCAAATTGCGAGCAATCGACAATGCTTTCAGAAACACCTCAGGCCCGGTAACTGCTGAGCCAAAATTTAAGAAAACACCACGATCTAATTCAGTTACTGAGTGACAGAAGATCTTGAAATCATGACCTGAAGCAGCACCTAAAATCCCAAAATCACAATCTGGATGTTGATGGATGATGTCTGCCCCTAATGTGGCGTGAATCGTGAAGGGGATCTTAAGCTGATAGGCGTGGTACAGAACACTGACTTCACGATGCTGGAATTTCTGGGTCGCAATAAACCGACCCAGGGATTCGCCATAACCCAGGCGATCCTTAATCCCCTCTTTGAGAGCCTGGTGGATGAGCGCTCCTGTCTCTTCAGCCATACCAAAAGTGCCATCCTCGATACTGGTGGCCACATCTTCGCTGGTTTCGCCAATCAATGCCAATTCAAAATCGTGGATGCCAACGGCGCCATTGCCTGCGATGTGTGAAACAAAACCATGTTTCATCAGGTCCACTAGGATTAAACCCAAACCATTTTTAATTACATGTGCACCCATCATCCAAATTATCGGTCGCTTGTCCTGATGAGCTTTTTTAATCAATTCAACAACCCTGATAAGTGCCGGGTTTTCCATGGTTTGGGTTATTTCATCTGGTTGTATAAGATCCTTCATTTTAACCAGGTTCTTGCGCTGGATCAGAGGATATGTATGGACTTTGCGTAGATCAACAAATTTGTAGGGCATAGTAATCTCTCACTTAATAGATCATTTACCACTGGTCAAAGAAAGGAACTCAAGAGGTATTTACTTTAAGACAAGGGCGAATTTCCGTCAGCAGCGGTATTTTGCACCACCAACACTGGAATCAGCCTTTTAGCGACCCGGCAATTAAACCCCGCAAGAAGTAACGGCTGAGAAATATGAAGATCAGCACTGTTGGAACAGCGGCAACCAGAGACCCTGCCATCTGGACATTCCACTCAACGATATATGATCCTGCCAAATTATTTAAAGCCACTGTAACCGGTTGTATCCTGGGGTTGGGGGTGATGATCACGCCAAACAAAAAATCGTTCCAAATTGAAGTAAATTGCCAGATCAACACGACAACAAATCCGGGCACTGAAATTGGAAACAGAATATGGCGATAAATGCCTAAAATACCGGCGCCATCCATCATACCTGCCTCAACCAGATCGGTGGGAATTTCCGTGTAATAATTTTTAAAAACTAGGGTTGCGATTGGGATTCCGTAAATCACATGGACCAGGATCAACCCGCCAATTGTGCCATAAGCAGGCACAAATTGTGCCAACCAAGCTGGAATACTGGAAAGGATGCCAGGGAGCTTAATGCTATTAATCAGCGCAATAATTGGGCTGGTGAAATGGGAGAGCCATTGAAGTGACTGAACTAAAGGGATTAAGATGCTTTGATAGGGAATGAACATGCCGAATAAGAGCAGGGCGAAGAGCACGTTTGATCCACGAAATTTCCATTTTGAAAAGATGTATCCATTGATTGAACCGATGAAAGCTGAAAGAATGGCAGCTGGACCAGCCAGCCAGAGGCTATTTATAAAATTTTCCCGCAGCCCTCGGTATCCGCCTTCAATACTGCCGAACCAGGCTTGTTTAAAAGAATCGAAACCAATGCTGTTGGGAAGTTTCCACATCGTTGCCAGAGATACATCTGAATAAGATTTCAGGCTTGTGTTTAGTAATAAGAATATCGGTAGCAGGAAAAATGCCGCTGCAGCAACCAAAAAGAAGTAAATGAAAAATTTAGAGATCTTTGATGAATTTATAGTTTTTTTCACCGTTGAACCTCTCGTTTATTGCTCATGATCAGATAGGGCACCACCAAGATGGCAACCAGGGTTAAAAGTACCATCGCCAAGGACGCTCCCTGTGCGAACCGGTTGCCTCTGAAGGTTGTGTCATACATAAACAAGGCTGGCACGTCGGTACTGAAACCGGTCCCAGGCCCTGTCATTGACCACACCAGATCGAAAATCTTTAGACTAATGTGTCCGAGAATAATCACTGCACTCAGCGTGATCGGACTCAACAGCGGAATAATAATCTTTAGATAAATTTGGAATTCAGATGCGCCGTCCACACGTGCAGCCTCTCTGAGTTCAATGGGTATCGCTCTGATCCCAGCCAGGTAGAGTGCCATGATATATCCAGCGGTTTGCCAGGTGGCAGCAATCACAACTGCTTTGATGCCAATATTCGGGTCGGTAAACCAGCCGCTTTTTAGGAATCCCAACCCTATCATATCGAACAGCATATTTACACCCTGGGGGCCGGTGACCGAGGTGCCTGGCGATAGAAGCCAACGCCAAACCACACCGGTGACAATATAACTCAAGGCCATTGGAAACAAATAAATATTCCGAAAAACGCTTTCACCTTTGATGTTCTGATCTAATAAAACGGCTAAAAAGAAACCCAACAAAATCGCAGACAAGAGGAAAAGGGTGGTGAAAGTTAAAGTGTTGCGCATGCCAATAAGGAAACGCTGATTTCGAAATAAATTTATGTAATTATCCAGCCCTATAAAGGACAGGTCAATTTTCAATGTTTTCCAATTTGAGAGGGATGCATACCCGGTGAATCCAATAAATCCGTAGATAAAAACCACCATTGCGATGAGCGTCGGGAGGATCAACAAGAAAGCAATCCTACGTTCTTTTTTTGATTGATGCATTCAGCCGTTGTCTCCTTTTGGATTTATTGATATAAAGGCAGCTCCGTAAAGGAGCTGCCTTTGAAGATAAAACTAGGTTATTTGCAAATGCCGGCTGCGACGCATAAACCAGCCAACCCACTTTGTGCAGCAGCAACATCGCCACTGGCAACAAACAGGGTGAGGACATCTTTGAAATCCGTTGCCCAACTTTCAAAAGCGGCTGCACCGTGAACAACGCTCGGAACGATTGCATCCACCGCCCAGTCTTCAGCAGCAGAAGTGAGGTACGGGTAGGTTTCAGGCACAACTTTAAAAGCATCCGGGTTGCAGTCTGTGCGAGCACAAATTGAGCCCTTGGCCGGGTTGAAGGCTTCTTGTCCATCCTTGGAGCCACAAACCTCAAGCCAACGAATGGCTGCTTCTTCATTGGGGGCATTCTTTGGCAGTGCAAAAGCATCAGAAAGGCCAACAAAAATGCCTTGCGTTCCTGGTGGAGGAGCCCAACCAAAGTCGCCATAACCCTTTGAAGCAAACCATCCAGCAGCCCAGTCACCCATGATCATGAATACAGCCTGGTCTGCAATGATATATTCACCAGCGGCATCCCAGGTCAGGGCAGCGTGGTCTTCATTGACATATTTCATCATGGTAAGGAAATCTTCCAAAGCCTTTGTTACAAGCGGGTCATTCCAGGAAGTTTCACCGGTCCACAAGCCGCGATATGCATCAGCGCCAAGGGCTGAAGGTAAAAAGCTTTCGAATACATGGGCTGCTTCCCAGCCATCTTTCGTACCCATTGCGATCGGAATCAAACCAGCAGCTTCAAGGGCTTCACAAGTTTCGAAGAACTCATCCATTGTGGTGGGGACTGCGAGATTGTTCTCTTCCAGCAGCTTTGGATTGTACCAGAGCACATTGGAACGATGAATATTGACCGGCATAGTCCAGTAATGGCCTTCGTAAAGCAAGAGATCTAGAAGGTCCTTCGGGAATACAGTCGGGTCAAACATATCGTCAATAGGCTCAAGATAGGTTGAGGGTTCGTATTTTTCTACTTCAAGACCAGCATGGACCTGGAAGGAATCTGGTGGGTCTCCACCCTGCAGCCTTGTTGCCAGGACGGCTTTCGCATTGGTGCCCGCGCCACCCGCAACGGTCGCATTGATGATTTCAACATCCGGGTACATCGCGCTGTACACTTCGAACATTTGGTAAAGGCCCTCAGCTTCGCCACCTGCGGTCCACCAGGAGAAGATTTCTAACTTTTCAGCCGCCGGTGCCTCGACAACAGGCTCTTCGGGTTTGGTTGCAGGTTCTTCCGGTGTAGCTGCAGTCTGACAGGAAGCGAGAAGTAAAGACAAGGCGAGCAACACGAGGATTACACTGTAATGAATTTTTTTCATTTCTTTCTCCTTTAAATGTTTTATATTTTTGTTAATTTTGGGTGTTACTTTATTTTTTCTAACCGATTGCTCCTCCTTTTACTATCATTTATGGGACGAATTGTTCATGTGCGATTATTACCACAAAAGAACAATGTGACACGATGTCAACAAGGTGAGTCAATAAATTGTTTGGCATGCTAATCACATCAGCATGCCTCTATACTTAATAAATTATAAATGAGAAAGAATAATAAATCAAGTAAAGGAATGAGAGTTTGAAAATTGGTTAGTTCTTAATTCAGTGTCATTTGTAGGTGCGGACCTTCCCGTAGTAATCCCTGCGCCCTGTAAAGGTAGTGAGCTGTATCCGACCGATCATATCGCTCTGGGGTTGTTCGCATCTCTGGAAAGCGAAAGGATCAGCATTTTAACGATAGCCACTGGAATTCATAAGGTTCCAGTTCCAGCTCAGTTTCTGCCAGCTTAATTTTTCCCAGGGAATTTCCGTCGATCAAACTAACAATATCTCTATCTGCAAATGCTGCAAGGTCCAATGAAAGCTGTTGAACTGAATTGGTGAGATTAAATAAACATAACACCTGTTCATCAGAATGTGTCCTCAGGATGCAAAGACATTTTGTGTGTTCTTTTGCTAAAAACTCGTAAGCTCCCAGAGCAAAGATCGGGTGTAACTTCCTAACATCGATTAAGTGCCGCATTTTGTTGAGCAATGAATGCGGATCGTGTTCTTGAGCCTCAACGTTGATAACCTTATAGGAGAATTCTTCGTTATCGATGACGGGCGCGTACAGCGTTTCCGGTTTGGCTTCTGAGAAACCAGCATTTAACCGATCATTCCATTGCATGGGTGTGCGGACCCCATTGCGATCGTAAAGCCAGATATTGTCGCCCATGCCGATTTCATCGCCATAGTAGACAATGGGTGCACCGGGCAACGAATATAGCAAAGCGTTCGCCAGCATGATTTTTCGTGGGTCATTATCCAGCAGGGGAGCCAGTCGCCGGCGGATACCTAAGTTCAGTCGCATTCGTGGATCAGGCGCATATTCTGCCCACATCCATTGTCGCTCTTCTTCGGTGACCATTTCCAGCGTTAGCTCATCGTGGTTGCGAAGGAAGGTGCACCACTGTGTGTTATCGGGGATATCTGGAGTTTGTGACATGATCCAATGGATAGGACTGGCGTCGCCTTTTCGGAGCGCCATGTAAATACGAGGCATAACCGGGAAATGGAAACCCATATGGAATTCATCACCATCGCCGAAGTAAGCTAAAACATCCATTGGCCACTGGTTTGCTTCTGCCAACAATATTTTGTCCTCGTAGTTCTCGTCTAAATAAGTTCGAAAACCTTTCAGGATTTGGTGGGTTTCAGGTAAATTTTCACAGTTTGTGCCTTCGCGCTCAATTAAATAGGGGACCGCATCTGCCCGAAAACCGTCAATGCCCATTTCCAGCCAGAATTTCATTACTCGCTGCATTTCTTCAACAACCGCCGGATTGTCATAATTTAAGTCGGGTTGGGAGGAGTAAAAACGGTGCCAGAAGAAAAGACCTGCTTTTTCATCATAAGTCCAATTTGAGACTTCAGTATCAAGGAAAATAATTCTGGCATCTGCATACTTATCGTCAGTATCAGACCAAACATAATAATCCCGAAATTTGGAATTTGGTTCTGATCTTGAAGTTTGGAACCAGTGATGTTGATCAGAGGTGTGGTTGAGCACCAGGTCGGCGATGACCCGCAAACCTCTGTTATGGGCTTCTTGGATTAAACGTTTAAAATCCTCAAGTGTTCCGTAATCCGGGTGAACATTGTAATAATCTGCAATGTCGTAGCCATCGTCTTTTAATGGAGAGGGATAAATCGGTAGAATCCAGATACAATCTACTCCGAGATTTTTGATGTAATCTAATTTGCTGATCAATCCTAGGATATCACCGATACCATCGTTATTAGAATCGCAGTAAGCTCTGATGTGAACTTCATAAAAAACAGCATTCATATACCAGGGCATATTATTTTTAGACATTTGCTCTCCCGTTTTGTAAATTTGATGTTCTCTTTCAGTATAAGGGCATATGAATAAAGCGGCAAGTGAAAGGCGTTCCAATGGGCAATTCAGGACAGCAAGTGGATCCGTTTTGCAATTACTCTGATACGGTGCGATCTTTCATCTTTTTCAACATAGCCTTCCACTAAAAAGGGTCCTTGCTCAGCCAAGGTCATTTGCGATTGTCGAAAGATATCCGCCGGAAAAAACACGGAAATCGAACCTTCCAAGTCTTCAAGGGTTAATAAGCCCAGCATCTGATTCGATTTGTTGCGGAAACGACGAAAAGCTTGACGCATGCCTGCTAGGAATATCTTCTCTCCGATAAGATTCTCTGCTTCAAGGGTGGACACCGCACCAACTGACTGGATTTGATCTGCAAATTGCTCAAGTGGAGAGATCTCCAGGCTGATGCCTAAAACCTCCTGTGCTGCTTTTGCCTTTTGTGTCAGATCCCAGTCTTCATCAGTTTGGGGCTCGGAAAAAAGATTGAATTGACCTGGAATGTGCTGATGTTTGATATGGTCTAGTCCGGCTGGTATCGTGGTCAGCCCCTCGAAAGCGCTGCACAGGAGTAAATTGCGGGCTTCTTTGCGGTGCGGATCCACTCTGATTAAAAAGTCGTCGAGGGAGTAAAAGGGACGTTGATCGATGATCTTTCGAATTGTTTTTTGTGTCAGATCTCGAACCTGCCCTAACCCCATATAAAGGATGGGCAGTCCATTGGGATAAATGGTACGGAACCGTTCGTTGGAATGATTGACGTGCGGGGGATTAACCTTCAGACCTAATCGGCGGGCTTCCATCAAGTACACTCGTTGAGAATAATAGCCTCCTCCAAAGCCCAGCACAGCACACATAAATTCTGCTGGGTAATGGGTCTTGCACCAGGCGGAATTCCAGGCGAGTTGAGCATACGAGGCTGCATGAGCTTTAGGAAAACCATAGCCGGCAAAAGCAGCCATCATCTCCCAGATGCGTTCAGCCGTTTCAAAAGGAACGGCTTTTCGGTGGATAGCACCTGTAATAAAATTCTCCCGTAAGGTGTCCATGACGTTTCCAGCGTCAAAATGGCTCATCGCGCGTCGTAAAAGATCTGCCTGTGCGATGGAAAGCCCACCCAACTCATGTGCAATCCTTAATACCTGTTCCTGATACAGAATAACCCCCTGGGTTTCGCTTAACAAATCTTCAAGAGATTCATGAATATGGATTACCGCTTCTTCCTCGCGAAAACGGCGGACAAAGGCATCCCTCAGACCTCCTCTAAGCGGCCCTGGACGATACAAAGCCAGTGCGGTCATGATGTCTTCGACTGATTTTGCCCCGATCTCTCGCAGGGTAGCGCGCATGCCCGGGCTCTCAACTTGGAAACAACCAATTGTTTTTGCAGTTGAGATCGTGATAGCAGTTTTGGAGTCATCCTGAGGGATTTGTTCAAGGACTTGAAAACTATTCTGGTATTCTTTTTGATGCCAGGATTGAATTTGCTCAGCGACTTCGCCTAAAACGGTCAGCCCGCGGACGCCCAGTAAATCAATTTTTACCATGCCGAGCTTTTCAATTCCCAAAAGATCATACTGTGTATGATTAACACCAAGAGAAGTTGAATGCATGATGGGAATCAGGTCCTTTATAGGAAATGGGGCGATCACAATCCCGCCCGGGTGGACTGATAGGTGGCGTGGCATGTCAAGGATGGCTTTTGCATCATTGACGATGTCTTTGATAATGGGGTTTACACCCTCTCCTAAAAGTGATGAAAATGGATCGGCAGAGTCAACCTCAGGTATGGATCTGTAAGTAAAAGATGATGGGAGCTTATTTGAAAGTTGGCGCACCGTTGCTGGATCAAGCCCATAAGCTTTGGCAACATCAACCAATGCTGATTTGGGCCTGTAGCGGTTAATTGTGCCAACCATAGCAACCTGGTCAGGGTGGTATTTTTCGAACACATATTTAATCACCTCATCTCGTCGGTGTGATGCTATGTCCGTGTCAATATCCGGTGGTTTTTTACGTGCGGGGTTCAAGAAACGTTCAAAGTACAGATTTAGAGCGATGGGATCCGGGCTGGTGATGTTAAGCACATGTGCCACCAGTGAGGATGCTGCTGAGCCCCGTGACGATGTGGGAATGCCTAAATGACGTGTTTGTTCGAGAACGTCTTCCATGATTAGAAAGATTGGTTCATAGCCCATTTCAGAGATGATCGCAAGCTCTTGGTCGAGACGCGCTTTGATTTCTGGTGTGATCTGATGATAAATCCTTTTAGCGCCACCATAAGCGCGCATTCGAAGATAATCTGATTGGGATACACCATCAGGCGTTGGGAAGGTTGGGAAATGGGTTTGCCCGATTGGTAGATCAACATTACAGCGGTCAACAATATGAGAGAGGTTGGTGAGCGCGTCAGGATAATCTTGAAACCTGTGGAGGAAGTCTGCCCTGGTTGGAAAATGAAGTGGAAGACTCAATCGGTCTTTCTTGAGTTGTTGTGCAATGGGTTTGTTTTGGCGAATTGCAGAGAGCGTTTGGAAAAGAGCATGATCCTTCGGATCGCGATAGTGAATGTTCTGGCTGGCTACCAACGGCAAGTCGAGCTGCCTGGCGATTTGTATGACAGCCTGTTCATTTTTTAATGGTCCATTAGCATAACGCTGGATTTCGAAAAAACAGTCCTGGTCAAAAATCGTTTTCAGGTCAGAGAGCAAGTGCTGAGACAACTTCAATTCGGCAGGAGTATTGAAGAACAGCTCTCTGAATAAACCATTTTTACCTCCCAGAGTACAGATTAAACCCGCTCGATGTGCATGGAGCGTGTCACAATCGATTGAACGGTTGTCAACCAGGGTGATTGAACTCAGCCGAGAGAGGTTTGACCAACCCTCTTTATCTTTTGCTAAAAATCCAATTCTTCCGGTGTGACCATGATAAGTAAGATCAATTTCAAGCCCGAGAATGGGTTTGACGCCTGCTTGTAGGCATGCCTCATAGAATTCAATAGCGCCAGTCAGGTACTGGTAATCGGTCAACGCCAGCGCGTGGATGTCGAATTCCTGGGCGGTGAGTGCCAGGTCCTCTGGTGAAAGTAAGGATTCGAGAAGACTATAATATGAATGGGTGCGAAGATAAGCTAAGTTCATTTTGAGTATTCTCATCCAATGATCGAACAAATATTCTAATTCTATTATACATACTATTCGTTTGCGAGGCAAGATCAAAATAATCGGATGCTTCCGTAGGGAAAATTTCACAGAAGACTTCGCACGGTAATCGTACCCAAGGCAACTTCGTGTCTGGTTGTACACATAGTCGGTGGAAGTCCTGGTCAGAGAATGATGAGGGTGATCTCCTCAGAAAAATATCGGCAAGATGCCAATCAAGCCTGATGAAACAGGATACAGAAAATTTCCAGGATTTTGACCCTTCACATCGTTTTCAGTTATTCGTGTTACACACGATTTGCTGGAGCACAGGTTGTTCCTGAACTTAGTAATATCCACTGATTTTCGCTTGACTTGCCATGCTGAGGATATTAGAATAACTGGAGAATATTATACGAGGCTAAATGAAATTATTAGACGCACCTAAAAATGTTTTGTATAAAATTATCAACTATACAGGGGGCAGAGGAATTGATGCTAAGTTGCGCCAACTGGGTATTTACCCGGGCAGAACAATAAAGATTATTCGATATGCTCCGTTGGGTGGGCCTGTCATGGTTGAAGTAGACGGGCGTGCAGTTGCTATTGGTCGGGGCATTGCCGCAAAAATACAAGTTGAGAAGATTTAATGCGAATTGGATTAATTGGTCAGCCTAATTGTGGGAAAAGCACTTTATTTAACCAGGTAGCTGGATACAGGGCAGAAACTGGCAATTTTTCAGGAACGACGGTGACATTCACCGAATCAAAGGTTCGTCTTTTGGGCGGCATTGTGACCGTTGTTGATTTGCCAGGTGCTTATTCCCTGGCGGGGACAAACCCTGCTGAACAGGAAGTTATCAAATATCTAACGTCAAATGAAATTGATGTGGTCGTCAATGTTCTGGATGCATCCAACATCCAACACGGATTGTTGATGACCATTGAATTGCTCGAACTGAACATCCCAATGGTGATTGCCTTGAATATGATGGATGAGGCTGATCGGGCTGGCATTCATATTGATGTGGAAAAGCTGGAGGCCTTAATTGGACTTCCTGTTGTTCCGATGATTGCCTCTAAAGGGCGTGGTATCCAGCCTTTGTTTGTCAAAGCCTATCAGGTGGGACAAAAAAAACAAGTTCCCCCTCAACCCAAATACGACGAGCAAATTGAAGCTGCGATTGATGTGTTGGCTACCTCACTTCATGAGGTTGACAGTTATTTGAACCCCAGAGCCCTGGCGATTAAATTGCTGGAAGGAGACCAGTTTGTTTTAAAGGAACTCCCTGAGGAAAATTTGTCAATTAAAGCCGATCTTAAGGCCGTGAATGCATCTCTTGCCCATCAGTATGGAGGATCAGCGGATTGGACCATCAGTGATGCACGCTCAAAACTGGCTAACCAAATATCAGAGTCCGTGATCAAGCATGGCCTGCGAAAAATTTCGTTGCGCGACAAATTGGATAATGTTCTTTTGCATCCTTTTTGGGGGTATGTCGGGCTGATTATGATCATGTACTTATTTTTCCAAATTGTTTATTCGGTTGGTGGAATGATTGAAGAGCCAATGATGGGTGTATTTCAGAATTTTGAGGTCTGGATTGAAGCTCAATTTGCCAACCCGAAAGGATTTATTTCTCAAATCATCATTGGTTTAATGCAGGGCATTTCCGGCGGTATTGCAATTGTTTTACCTTACCTGGTGCCGTTTTTGGTTGGTCTTGGCATCCTGGAGGATGTAGGCTATCTTTCACGAGTAGCATTTTTGATGGACACATTGATGCATAAATTGGGTTTGCACGGGAAAGCAATCGTCCCGTTTATTCTCGGTTTTGGCTGTAATGTGCCTGCTATTATGTCAACCCGCATCCTGGAGGATAAACGCGAACGTTTCATTTCAGCCGCATTGTCTACATTAGTTCCATGTGCTGCGCGTTTGGCAGTCGTCTTTGGCCTGGTGGCATTCTACCTTGGTCCTGGGTTGGCATTGGCGATCTATTTGTTTGACCTCTTTGTAATCGCTTTTACCGCCGGAATGCTCAACAGGTTTTTGCCTGACGATTCTCCCGGGTTGATCCTGGAGATGCCCGTTTACCGTATCCCGACATTGCGGACGATTATTAATAAAGCCTGGTGGAGAATTCGAGAATTCGTCGTCGAGGCCTGGCCGTTACTGATCATCGGTAGCGTCGTCTTATCCTTTCTAAACTTTATCAATGCTTCCACTTACCTGAATATGCTGGTGCGCCCACTTTCATGGGTTTTAGGGCTGCCTGAACAGGTTGGTGTTCCGTTAATCTTTGGTGTACTTAGAAAAGAACTCTCCCTGGTCATGCTGGGTCAAGCTTTAGGGAGCATGGATTTTCCCACGGTAATGACACCAGTCCAGATGATCACATTTGCGGTGTTTGTAGTCTTTTATGTTCCCTGCCTGGCGACGATGCTGGTCATCCGCAAGGAAATTGGAGTCAAAGCGATGTGGTCAATTGTTGCTTTGACCACGCTGATTGCAACGGTGGCTGGTTTGGTCGCACGTATTATTGCTTCAATTTTCTATTAATTGGAAATCATGGCTAAATTCGATCATTTCAACCTGCTTGGGCCGTTTTATGATTGGATCTTTAGCCTGAGAAATTCATCGAAATTGGTGAAAATGGTAGACCTTTTTCCCCAACAAGCACTTCTGGATATTGGAGGTGGGACGGGAAGGGTCTCGGAAAATTTTTCAGGCATATCATCTTCAATTTTTGTTGCAGACCCTGCAATTAAAATGCTGCGGGAAGCTCACAAGAAAGGTTTAATGGTCATCATTGCCAACTCAGAGGCTTTACCATTTAGACCGGCAAGTTTTGAGCGGGTCATTATGATTGATGCTTTTCATCATGTTGCACAGCATCAACTGACCCTGGATGAGATTTGGCGCGTCTTAAAGCCGGGCGGTAGGCTGGTCATCGAGGAACCAAATATTCGCAACATCTTTGGAAAGCTTATTGCAATCGGTGAAAAAATCTTGCTCATGCGCAGCAAAATTATTGCTCCGGAAGAAATCATATCGATGTGCGCATTTCAAGATGTTGAGAATATCCGATTTGTTATAAAAAGCGCATTAGTTTGGGTTATGATAGATAAACGAGCTTAAAACGTTTAAAGGAGATTTGAAAATGGCTGAAATTGATGTGTATCAGATAATGAATTCGATTCCCGATTATTTCGATGCTGAGAAGGCACAAGGTGTCTCGGGACTGGTTCAATGTTCATTTTCAGGCGAACAGGCATCTGAATGGGTCATCAGAATTCATGATCAAACCTGCACAGTAGAACAAGGAACAACCTCAAATCCGGACTTGACAATTAAAGCCGATGCAAAAGATGGAGTCAAGCTTCTGACAGGCCAGTTGGATCCCATGCGTGCTTATATGTTAGGCAAAATTAAGGTCTTTGGGGATTTGGCATTGGGAATGAAATTAGTTAATTTCTTTAAAAGGTAACATAATTAACCAATTCGCGCATCCAATGTGAACAGCCTGTCGGAAATGGGTTCTTTAATATAATCCCCAATCGTCGCCGATGCCGTCTTCCATCATGGTTGGGTCCCAAGTCTCAGTACCATAGGTGATTTTTGTGGGAATTTTGAGAATTTCCTCAGCCTTAATGCGGGTGCTCTCCATTATTGTTGGCCCGTAAGGACAGAAAGGCGTGGTTAGGATCATGGTAACAACAGCATGATCATCTTCCAGGCTTACATTGCGAACTAACCCGATCTGGACAATGTTTAAGCCCAATTCGGGGTCAATTATTTCACTTAGTCCCTCTTCCACAAGGGGGACAAGTTCAGGATGAGTATTTTCGATATCCCAGATGGGGATGTTGCTATTATTTCCTTCAGTCATTTCTCATTTCACTTTGATTGGGATTTGAAAAAAACAGCCAACCGGGCTACGGGGAATGTAAGTTTCAATTTCATTATTTTCACCAATGAATTTTTGTTTGAGTGTTTTATCGATTGCCCAAATCACCGGGTGGTCGTAGAAGAAATGGTAATTAGAGCATGAAAAGCCGGTCAGGTTGTATGTGTCATCACGTGCTGTAAGATAATCCTTGAAGGATATCGTGTTTATTCCTACGGCTTTGACAAGGTCATTGATGGACGATTCGGAGAAAGATTTCGAGTTCATTAATAATTTCTCAGGGATGCTTTTCATCGTTAATAACTATAAGATTGCGAGCCTTATTATAGAAAGATATTGACTGTGATTTTAGCATGGGATATAAAAATGTCAATAAATATGGTAATAATGGTAAATAATATTACAGTTGCTGACAAACAAAAGAGATGCCTGATCCAGACATCTCTTTAATTTAGCAAATATTTTTGTGAATGACTATTCGTTGCCAGACTTGGCGAAGCTCATAATTGCGTTAGCAATCAAAGAGCCAGACATCGAACGGTGTTTGGATTCACCCATAGGGCTGGCGGCTAATAAGGCATTAATCAGAGCTTCTACATCGCTGCTGCCGCCTTGTTTTGCCTGGAAGTAAGCCATTCCTGCGAGAAGCAATTCATTGACGCCCAGTTTCTTTTCTTCTTCAACAGCTTCTTCTTTTTTCCCGATCAGCCCTGAAAGCAATGATCCTAATACTCCCCCTTGCTCCTTTTTGGGTTCCTTTTCTTCTTTCACATTGAGCAAGGATTTTACCAGAAGACCCAGGGTGTCAGGCTGGAGGTCTGTGCCGGCAAAGCTTAAGGCGGCATCAGCCAGACCTTGGGATAGAAGTTTTGCTGATCCGCTCTGAATTTCTTTTTCCACGACCTGGCTAGCATAACTGAGCTGTTCGTCAACTGGTTTATCAGACTTCTTCGATACAGCACTTTGAATAACGTCGAAAATTTTTACCATGTTATCGCCATGATCATGGTTATATTCATCGGCTGCATTGAGTGCTGTTTGCTGCTCTGTAAGTTGCGCGCTTACAGTTTTAAAAATGGAACTCAAATCCATGTTTTCCGCCGTTTTAATCTTTTAATTCTTCTGGCAGTTCAGGTATTTCCAGTTCCATCCCAGCCCGCACGTTCCTTTCATTGCCTTGGAGCAGTTCTGTATTATGCTCAAGCAATAATTGCCAGTAGGGTGGCGTGGCATGCTTGTAATATTTTAGCGCGATGTGGCTCAGGGTCTCATCCTCTTTGACAACGTGCGTTGCAATAATTGCCGCTTTTTTCTCGCTTTCAAGCTTTGCCCTTCGCTCTTCGATGGCTTTTCGCCGGGCTTCCGCCAATTCTTCCTGAGCTTTTTCTTTCTTTTTCTGCTCTTCAAGTTCTTTGGCTTTTTTCTCGGCTTCAGCTTTCAGCTGTTTTTCCTTGGCCTCTTGTGCTAATTTTGCCTCAAGAGCTTTTTTTGCTTCTTCGGCTTCTTTTTGTGCCTGTTCGAGTTGCTTCTTGCGTTCTTCTTCTTCCTTCTTCTTTTTTCCAAATAAACCCATTTTTAGATCCTTTCTAATAACGATTGTTAAATTGTTCATGAAAGATATTACCACCAAATGTTTTATTAGTAAAGTCGATCTTTGATTAGAATATTGAATGAAGCCTGAAACAAGTAGGAATGTGTTATAATAAAGCTGCAAATCCACTTATTAAAATAGGAGAAAAAAATGAGACTGAATGCCCCTAAGAAAATCGTATGGACGATTGCACTCATTGTTGGTTTGGTAGGAATCATTGCTCAACTGGTTGCAATACCTTTTCTTTCATCGATCAGCTTTTGGATTATGGGTCTCGCCTGGTTACTGCTGATTTTAAGCACAGTGTTAAAAGGGCTTTAACCCACCTTTCTTTACAAGTTTTTTCTAATCAAGGTGTTCGCTGGTGTAAAATAGCCGATCTTCAACCCTGTGCTCATTGATACAGCCGTAACGCAGAAACCGGGTTTGTATTGATTAGATACGGGGTTCTTCTTGCTTTAAAGCGACATCATGATTGTCATGGTAGGCAAGGAAGCAATCAAGAATTAGACAAAAAACCATCGCCCTAAACAGACTAATGCTTTTATTGATATTTTATTAGATTTTTACCTAAATTATTGACACTTGATTCTGACAATGCTATAATCTCGCGGGATTAAAAAATTCCGACAATTATGGTAGTATTTGATGTTATTCATCATATTTTGCTGAGGTTATTCAATGCCAAAACTAGAAATTAAAGACCTGTATGTTTCAGTTGAAGATAATCCGATCATAAAAGGGTTTAACCTCACCATCCAAGGAGGTGAGGTTCATGCCATAATGGGACCCAATGGTACGGGCAAGTCAACGCTGGCATACGCGGTGATGGGACATCCCAGGTATCAAATTACCCAGGGAGATATCTTGCTGGATGGGATCAGCTTGCTGGAGATGGCGCCGGATGAACGTTCGAGAGCTGGTATCTTCCTGGCTTTTCAATACCCTGTATCTATTCCTGGCGTAACTGTGGCTAATTTTCTGCGTACCGCTCTGAACGCACGCAGGCGCCACGCTGACCCACCTCAAGAAGATATTTCAATCCTGGAATATCGCAGGTTGCTAAAATCTAAAATGGATATGGTCGAGATGGAATACGCTTTTGGGGGGCGTTATTTGAACGAGGGCTTTTCTGGCGGTGAGAAGAAGCGGACAGAGATATTACAACTTGCGCTGCTGGAACCTACGTTCGCGATTTTAGATGAGACCGATTCCGGCTTAGATATCGACGCGATTCGTATCGTCTCAGAAGGCGTTAACACGCTTAAAGGTCCTAACATGGGAGTGATCGTCATCACGCACTATCAACGGATCTTGAATTATCTCAACCCGGATTTTGTGCATGTAATGTTTGATGGCAGAATTGTCGAATCTGGCGGTGAACAACTGGCACTACTGCTTGAAGAGCATGGGTATGATTGGGTCCGTGAAAAGTATGGACTACCAGCCGAGGCATAGTCACACGATTGGAGAATTTCAATGGGAAAAAACCCGGAGAAAAAAATCCTAACGCAATTAGGCGATTACCAATATGGTTTTAGCGATCCTGAAACCTATGTTTTTAAAAGCCGAAAAGGTTTAGATGAGGAAGTCGTTCGGCAAATTTCTGCCATGAAAGAAGAACCTGAATGGATGCTTGAGTTTCGCTTACGCGCCTACAGGCACTTTAAGCAGCGACCAATTCCAACTTGGGGTGCAGATCTGAGCGGATTGGACCTTGATGATATTTATTACTATGTCAAGCCAACCGAAGACCAGAGTCGAAGTTGGGACGATGTACCTGAAACCATCAAAGACACTTTTGATAAATTAGGCATTCCTGAGGCAGAACAAAAGTATTTATCAGGTGTAGGCGCACAATATGACTCAGAGATGATTTATCATAGCGTTCTGGAAAATTTAGAACGCCAAGGCGTGATCTTCCTTTCCATCGAAGAAGGCTTGCGCCAGCATCCGGACATCTTCCGAGAACATTTTTCTACAGTCGTGCCCATTCAGGACAACACCTTTGCAGCATTGAATAGTGCGGTTTGGTCGGGTGGTTCATTTGTGTATATCCCGCCTGGAGTGAAGGTTGATTTACCCTTACAGGCTTACTTTCGATTAAATGTCGCCAACATTGGTCAATTTGAGCGCTCTTTAATCATTGCTGACGAGGGCGCCCAGGTGCATTATGTTGAAGGCTGTACTGCACCTCTTTACACGACCCATTCATTACATAGTGGGGTAATTGAAATCATTGTCAAGAAGAACGCTCGTGTCCGTTATACAACGATCCAAAATTGGAGCAATAATGTCTACAACCTGGTAACACAGCGTGCCAAAGTATTTGAGAACGGGGTCATGGAGTGGGTGGATGCAAACCTGGGTTCAAAAATTACCATGAAATATCCCGCTTGCTTTCTAATGGAGCCTGGCGCCCATGGTGAGGTTTTATCGGTCGCCTTTGCCGGACCCGGTCAATACCAGGATGCAGGGGCTAAGGCGATCCATTTCGCGCCTGGAACCAGCAGCAAAATTATCTCTAAATCGATCAGCCGGGGAAATGGCAGATCAACCTATCGCGGGTTATTAAAAGTCCAGGCAGATGCTGAAGGCTCAAAATCAAATGTTGTGTGTGATGCCCTTCTATTAGATCCGGAATCGCGTTCGGATACTTATCCGACGATAGAGGTCAATACCCAGGATGTGAGCTTGGGTCACGAAGCGACCGTTTCAAAGGTGGGTGAAGATCAGCTCTTCTACCTGATGAGTCGCGGCTTAAGCGAAGAAGAGGCCACCACGATCATTGTTTCAGGGTTTATTGAACCACTGGTGAAAGAATTACCGATGGAATATGCAGTTGAGATGAACCGTTTGATCCAATTGCAGATGATTGGGTCGGTAGGCTAATGAAGAAAGTGGATTTTTATCAATGAATTCAGCGCCCAAACAAAACAAAAAACCAAGCATGAAGAGCCCCACAAGCAGTTTAGAGCCGTTTAAGTTTTCATCTGAAATGATTCCTCATAACGAAGATGCGTATTTGCGAAAATACCGGCAGACAGCCTGGGAAGCATACCAGGCTTTACCTTTCCCTGCACCCAAGGATGAACCCTGGCGCCGAACGGATATCCAGGAATTAGAAACCACGCGGTTTACGTTCCCAGAAAAAGAAAATCAAGCGACACCCAATATTCCACCAAAGAAATGTCTTGCTGCGATCACAAGCGATGAACGGCGTGCTGGGCAGATCATTTCCGGAATGGTAACGCCCGTAAATCAACTGGACCCTGACCTGGTTGACCGGGGAGTAATATTCACTGAATTTCGAACTGCTGAATTTGAGCATCCGCATGTGTTAAGGGAGTTGTTGAATCAGATCGTAAAACCTGACGAGGATAAATTTACTGCGCTTGCAGCGGCTTTGGCTCAGGACGGTGTTTTGCTTTATGTTCCTAAAGATGTCAAAATCAAAAAGCCCCTGCATAGCCTGTATTGTGGCTCGGGTGAATATCATGCTTTTATTAATCATCTGGTAGTCTGGCTGGAGGAGGGGGCACAGGTCACCTTTGTGCACGAATCAGTCTCGCCGCAAAGTGAAAACCGCGGCCAGATTTTCCATAATGGCATTGTTGAAATTTTCGTTGGGAAGGGTGCCAGTTTAAATTTTATTGAGTTACAATCCTGGGGTGAGAACGTATGGTCCTTTACCCGGGAGCGTGCCAAGATAATGGGAGATGGAGAGCTTGATTGGATTTATGGGGCGATGGGCACGCATTTGATGAAGAACTTTTCCGATGTCAACTTGATGGAACCCGGAGCAAATGCGCGCATGTCTGGCTTTTATTTTCCAAATGGTCGACAACACTTTGACCATGACACACAGCAAAACCATTTAGCGAAGGACACAACCAGCGACCTTCTATTCAAAGGCGCTCTTCTGGATGAAAGCCATTCAGTCTGGCAGGGTATGATCTACGTAGCACCAGGCGCAAACGGTACAGACGGGTATCAAGCCAATCGAAATCTGATTCTCAACAAAGGCGCTCGAGCGGATTCTATCCCTGGCCTGGAAATTATGGCAGATGATGTACGTTGTACACATGCTGCTACAGTGGGCAAGATTGATGAAAATGAGCTATTTTATTTACTCAGTCGGGGTATTCCCAGGGCAGAAGCTGAGCAGTTGATTGTGATGGGATTCTTTGCTAAGATTATGGAAAGAATACCCTTTGAGGGTATACAAAAAAGGTTCACAGAGACGATCCGAGAGAAGATGTCACGCGGTGAACCAAATTTGATTGAACGCATGATGCCTGTAGATAATTAAGCTCATATCTGCTACAATATCAGGTTGAAGCAGTAAATTACAAAATTATTTATTTTCACATTCAGGAGGTTAAATGGCCAGGTCACCATTTATGAGACCGCCAGATGATGAGGTCACATACCATGTTGGGGATTCAGTAGATGTTTTTTGCGATCATGAAAAAAATGGCGAACGGATTCGCGATTGGGCCCAGGGTATTGTTGTCCAGGTAGACGAGAAATTAGTTGCAGTTCAATTTCGGACGAATGTTTATTTAACGGATGGGTGGATGGTACCGGATCATATCCTGTGGTTTCCATTTGATTCAAAGCATCTCCGGATGGCAAAAAAAGATATCTCACGGCCTACCGGCTACCAGATCTATTAAAGTTTTTACCATTCCTTGGGATGTTACTGATGGAATTGTTTAAATAATACAAGGAACAATCGAATACTAAAAGGGGCTGTTCTTGAAAACCAGCCCCTTTTAGTTTCGCTAAAGGTTGCCAAATTGCCCGACAATCCGCAATATATCAAATCCTTCGGCGTAAGGTCGTTCTGCTAATGCGCCATGGCGGAGCGCCGTCGCTCGAATGATGTCTTCATTAAAATAATATTTATCCGCATAGGTTTTGTAGGCATCAAGGGCTTTGATTTTTGTTTCAAGCCCGTGTTCAGAGATTTCGACCAGGAAATCCGGAAAAAAGCCATAAGATGAGCGCAGAACATCAAATCCGAGCAAGGTTGTTCCTCGATAGGCGCGCAGCGCTTCTTCTGTGACGGTTTGATGGTCTTGATGAATGTCTTTTGCCGTGTGCACCAGGACCACTTCAGGCTGAAAACGTTTATTGAGGTCGATCATCACCTCGAGGATTTCCTGGCGGGATTCTTTCAATCGTCGAGTTGTGAAGTCATGCAGAATAACGTGTTCTTTCTGAACGCCCAAAATGCTCATGCTGGCATAGTGTTCTGCAACCAGATTGGTATGCAAGGGATTCTTCTGGTTATCCGACAGAGTCACACACACCACACGAGTCTGGGTAATGATATCCGCTATTAGTGCACCGCATCCCAATTCGATATCATCGGGATGTGCGCCGATACACAGGACTGTTTTGCCAAAAAAAGTCATATTTCGATTCATGAATGCCTACTTTTTTGCAAGGATACCGCCCACAACCTTCGTCATGACCAGTTTTCCGTCGCGTTGAAACCACTTTTCTGCCACCGTTGTGATTTTTGACATGATTTGTTCGAAATCTGTCTTTGATTCGAAGAAAGTGTTCCACAACAGGCGGTCTTCAGAAAGTGATGCTCGTGTGTAATCGATAAATGGGTTGACTTCAGGAAAGGTGAGGGGGTTTTCGAAGATGTGCAAAGCAACGTGTGAAAATTGCGCTTGTATCGTTTCAAAAATTTCTGAAGCATAGCGTGAACTGCCCGGCATAGGAGGGATATCCCGGTTGGTTGCTTCTCGGATAATATTATAAAACATCTGCTTGTTTTCAGGCATGGGACCAGTTGTAAACAAGGTTCCGCCTGGTTTAAGCACACGATGCATTTCACTGATGGTGAAGGGGATGTTTTCAGCATAGTAGATTGCAAAAGAGCAGGACACAAGATCGAAGGTTTCAGCCGAAAAGTTGAAAGGCTTGTTAAAGTCCATTTTCTGGAAAGTGACTCGATTACCTGCCTTCATGTTTTCTTCATCTGCTTTTTTTAACAATTCATCAGAGATGTCAGTGCCCGTAATGGCTGCTTTCCCGCTGAGATGCGCCAGGTATGAAAAACATTGTTTCCCTGATCCACAGCCGACATCAAGGATGGACATTTCCTGTTCCAGGGGAAGTACTTCTAACATCCATTTGTCAATGTCTTTTGCTCCATAAAGATCATGGATATTGATGCGGGTGAGTAAATCTTTGGTTGTTTCTTGAAATGATATTGTCATGTTTATCCTTGGTTCATTAAGCAAGTTGTCGATAAGTATAGCTAAAAAGTGCAGGCTTGGTCAAGTTATTTGTCGTAAACCAATATTTAGGAAAACTCTTTTTTGAATGTAAATTCGATTTGTGACCATGCTGGTAGAGGTTATTTTTTTGGAAGTTTGGATTTTAGCCATAACAACCAATCCTCAAGCCCTGCACCAGTTTTGCACGATAATGCAAAGGTTTCCAGACCAGGATTGAGGATTTCAACCCCCTGCCGAAAGTAGTCCATGTCAAAATCAAGATAAGGAAGAAGGTCGGTCTTGTTGATGATCAGCACTTCCAACCCCCGGTAAATATTTGGGTATTTGTAGGGTTTGTCATCCCCTTCAGGTACACTGGCGATAAGAACGTTGGCATGGGTGCCCAGTTTAAAGGCTGCAGGACAAATCAAATTGCCTACATTCTCTACGATGACCAGATCAAGATCTTCTATTGGCAATTGATTGAGCGCGTTTTCTACCATGACCGCATCCAGATGACATTCGCCTCCAGTGTTAATTTGAATAACCGGTATCCCGGCTGCACTGATCTTATCTGCGTCGATGGTCACTGGCGCAGTATCACCTTCGATGACGCCAATGCGGACCTTCTGATCAAGCAATGCCTTGATAGTGGCAAGGATCAGGCTGGTTTTCCCTGCGCCAGGTGATGCCATTAGATTAATCGCAAAAACATGATTTTCATCAAACCGACGGCGGTTTTCATTTGCCAATCGCTCGTTGGCATCAAAGATCTTTTCCACAATTGTGATACGTTTATTTGTCATCATTTCCTTTCAATTTCTATGCTTTCTAAATGGAATTCATCTCCGGAAAGCACTCGAATTCGGGTGCTATTGCACTTTGGACAGGGCGTTAATTCCTCAGCCAGTTGATATTGATGCTGGCAGTCCAGACACACCAATTCTGCAGGCACGCGTCTGAAATGAAGTTGTGCATTTTCGCATAGTGTATCTTTGCTGATCAAATTCCAGTAGAATTGGACCGAATCGTCCACAATACTGGACAGGCGACCAATCACCAGGTAAATATCAGTTACTCGTTTGGCCTGGGCTTTTCCCGCGTGTCTACAGGCGATTTCAAGTACGCTTTCAGTAACCGAGAGTTCATGCATTGCTTAAGTATAGTACTTGTCTGGGGAATTGTTTGAATCAAAACGATTTACTTGTGGCAAGAGATGATTTCAAGCAATTGCAACCGGTGTGTCAGGAGACGAGAGGCAACAATATTCGCCAAGCGTCTCATGATCACAAAGCCCAGGAAGCAGTCGGATTCACAACAAGCCATCAGTGATTGCGCAGAAAATTTGAGCATTTTAGATGAAGATTCAACAATCGCGGTGCAGGTCATCTGGCGAACAACCGGAGTTAAACTTGACCAGCCAACCACATCAAAAGCCTCAGCGATGGAAAACGGAAGGGATCCACGCCCGGGTACAAAACTTTCTAAACGGACTTTTCCCTCAAAAATCAGGTAAAGATGGGGATGCTGATCGCCTTCGTGAAAAATGGTAACACCCGGTTCGAGTGAAACCATCTCCGCAATGGCAGCTAAGCGAGTCATACTTTCGTGAGACAGGTCTAAAAACCAGGGAATCGATTGGATCACAGCGGTTGTTTGGGAGAGGTTCAGCATTAGATGACCTTTTAAAAAAGAATCCGAAAAGGATCGCTATTAAAATACTCGCCAACACAGGAAAATAAAATTGTATTATGTCATCAGGCATGCGTGACAAGCATCATGCACGAAGAAATAGTGCAAAAATGATTTGTGCTTTGATGAACTCCCTTCTTTTATCAAAGATGCGGACGTCATTATGATCAAGCTACTGTATGATTTCAGGATCGCACGACCAGGATTAACCGCTGGAGCCACAATCATAAAAAACTTGTTGGCGGTTTTTAATTTTCTTTGTTTACTTAAACTGGATCCGTTCCGGAAAGCTAAAGACCGAAAATTGTTTACCTCTTAAGTAACCGACAATTGCAACACCATATTTTTTTGCAATCTCTACCGCTTTAACGGTTGGCGTTGTTCTTGTTGCGATAATGGGGGCGGTTAATTTAATCGCTTTGTGGATCATCTCAGAACTGATTCTTCCGGAAAGTAGAATTATTTGGGGTGCGAACGGTTTCCCTTCAAGTAGAAACATTCCAGATATTTTGTCCAAGCAGTTGTGCCTTCCCAAATCTTCTGTGATGATGTTGATCCTTTCGCCATCACTTAATGCCGCACTGTGATACCCTCCTGCAACCTGATGAAGTTTTTGTTTTGCAGAAAACTCATCATAAAGCTTGATGAGCATTTCCGGATTAATCCTAAAAGAATTATTCATCTGACGTTTCTCAAGTTCACGGATGACCGTCAAACCTGTTGATGTTCGCATTAGGTTTAGATGTTCATCAATAGAGGAGAACAAAGAAACCTCAATCCTGGCCATATCTGGGCTGATATAAAGGTTTTTAATTTCGCTCAGGTCGCTGATTATTCCCTCATTCCAAAGAAAACCAAGTGCTAAGGCTTCAAGTTGAATTGGAGAACAGAAAAATGTTAACAACAGCGAGTTGTTGACCAGCAAATCAACGGATTGTTCTTCGATTATTTCCAGCTGCTCTATCGTGAATGTTGTGTTTCCAGTGTCATACTTGCATGTATTCAAAGTTTTGTTAGTGTTGGTCATCATTATTCCTGATTTTGATCTTAGTAGTTGTAAAATGGACATTTTTCAATTGATTGAGCCTATCTGCCTAATTGAAATCAAGCAACCACTCAATCAGAGCAAAGCGATGGCCAATATAGATAAAAGTCTCTAAATGAACTTTACCCATTATAATAAACAATGGATTAATGATGACAGAAAATAGAGACTTAAAAGCAACTGCCCTGAGCGTTGTAATCCAGGCGGGCGGAAAATCGATCAGAATGGGTGAAAACAAAGCGTTGATGTTTTTGTCAGGAAAACCGCTGATCCAGAGAGTTCTTGAACGCGTTAAACCCATTGCCCAGGAGCTATTTATCGTTACCAATGACATCCCCAGTTTTGAGTTTCTGGGAGAGAAGATGGTTAACGATTCGATTCCGAATATGGGCGCAATTGGTGGACTTTATACCGCTATGGACGTTAGCAACAACCACTATGTCGCAGTGGTTGCGTGTGATTTGCCATTTGTAAGTACCGCCATTTTGCTAAAAGGCCTTGAATTATTGGTGCAAAGCGATGCCGATGTCGCTATTCCAATGACAGGTCCATCTTTTTATGAACCATTGCATGCTGTTTATCGGCGAGGTCCCTGTAAAGAAGCAATATATCAATCGATTGTTTTGGATCAAAGGCGGCTGGTGTCCTGGCTTCCTCGGGTAAAGGTGATTGAATTAAGGCCAGATTTATACAGGGAGTTTGACCCGAGTGGCTTAGCCTTTTATAACATTAACACAAAAGATGATTTTCTAAAAGCCGAACAGATCATTGAAAAATCTTTAAAATAAAACAACCCCGTTGAACAAGCAACGGGGTTGCATTCTTCCAAGAAGACTTTTATACAGCTTCAATTTTTACCGCAGCGACTTTATATTCAGGGATTTTCGCAATAGGATCTAAGGCTGCTTTGGTCAAATAGTTGATGTTAGCATCGGGGAAGTGGAAATTCCCGTAGATCAATCCTTCTGGCACACGGTTCGTAACCCAAGCAGTGGCGATGATCTCGCCCCGGCGAGAGGTTACTTTGACTTTATTGATTTCTTCATTTAACCCAATAACACTGGCATCTTCCGGTGAAATTTCAATCAGTGCTTCGCCGTAGACCTCAAGCAGTTCTTTCACTCGACGAGTTTGTTCACCGCTATGCCAATGGTAAATCACACGACCGGTGGTCAGCATCATTGGATAATCATCGTCAGGAAGTTCTGCAGGATCAACATGGATGGCAGGAATTAAATTGCCTCTACCGCGTGTAAATTTCCCGATATGCAAGATGGGTGTTCCTGGATGGGTTGGGTCCGGACAAGGCCAGCAAAGAACCTCTCCATTATTCAAACGCTGATGTGAGATGCCGCCATAGCTGGGGGTAAGTGCCGCTACTTCAGCCATAATTTCACCGGAGTCAGCATAATCCCACGAGGAATAAGGAGCATCATTGATCTCACGTCCTCCCCGGGCAATGATTCTTTTTGCGATTTCCGCAGTGATATCCCAATCCTGCCTGGCTTCTCCGCGTTCAGATATCGCCTGCCGCACCATTTGAACCTTACGTTCAGTATTCGTGTAGGTGCCTGTTTTTTCAGCAAAGGTAACGCCGGGAAGCAGCACGTCTGCATACGCAGAAGTTTCGGTGGGGAAAATATCCTGTAGAGCCAAGAAGTCTAATTCCTCCAGGCAGTGGCGAACATGGTTAGAGTCGGGGTCAGTCATGGCAGGATTTTCACCCAGTATGTACAGAGCTTTTGTTTTGCCTTCAAGGACATCTGGGATGAGCTCTGTGACTGTTCTACCCACTTTATTAGAAAGGGACGTACCCCAAGCGCTCTCAAACTTCTGCTGTGCTGCTTCAGCGGTTACAGCCTGGTAACCCGGGTATACATTCACTAAACAGCCCATATCACAAGCGCCCTGGACATTATTCTGCCCACGCAAGGGGTTGACACCACCACCAGGGATTCCAAAATTACCCAACACCATTTGGAGTCCCGCAAGAGCAAATACATTATGAACGCCAACGGTATGTTGGGTGATACCCATTGCCCAAAATACGGCTAATGGTGCATTTTTTACCATGATTTCAACAGCACGGTAGAGTTGTGCAACCGGAACCCCCGTTATCTCTGAGACGACATTGGGCGGATATAGCTTTATATTTTCAGCATAGACATCAAAGTTCTCAGTTCGCTCATCAATGAAGATTCTATCCTCGTAGCCTTTTTCAAGAATGATATTCACCAAGCCATTGATGAGGGCGATATCGGTGCCTGGTTTTTGTTGAATGTGCATTACAGCAAAATCACAAAGCTCAATCCGACGCGGGTCTGCTACAATCAAATGAACATTACGATTTAGCACCGCCTGGCGCATCTTCGCGCCAAAGACTGGATGTTGTTCGGTTGTATTTGAACCAATCACCAGGATTGAGTTTGCACTCGCATAGACATCTGCCATCGAATTGGTCATCGCACCCGACCCTAGGGCCGTGGCAAGACCCGCAACGGTGCTTGAATGGCACAATCGGGCGCAGTGATCGACGTTGTTCGTGCCAATCACCTGGCGGCCGAACTTGTTCATTAAGTAGTTCTCTTCATTGGTGCACTTTGCCGATGAAAGCACGCCAACACTGTCCGGCCCATAGGTGTCTCGTGCGGTAGCTAATTTCTCTGCAACGATATCGAGAGCAGTATCCCACGAGGTTTCAACCCAAGGGCCTCGATCGGCTTTCGATGGACGCGCTTCACCCTTAAGGAGATATTCGCGGACCAAGGGTTTGGTCAATCGATCATCATGGTGCACATACGAGAAACCGAAACGCCCTTTGACGCACAGATGCATTCCGTTGGCTGGCGCTGCAGGGTTTGAGGTCACCCGAACGACGCGATCGTCGATGACATTCAGGTCAAATTGACAGCCAACGCCACAATAATTGCAGGTTGTTGTGACCAATTTTTCTGCAGGTCCAACATGGATCGTTGGCTTTAGCGAGAGCGCTCCGGTGGGACAATAAGCGACGCAGGCGCCACAAGATTCACAACGGGCATCGAGCAAATCTTCATCAAATCCGGCAACAATATGGGCATCAAAACCTCTTTCTGAAACACCCCAAACGAAACGGCCCTGGATTTCCGCACATGCCCTGACACATCTTGTGCACAAGATGCATTTGTTCATGTCGACAAAAATGAAGGGATTTGGATCAGAGTCAACTTCAAAGCGGGCTTTTGAAGACATATGGGCGTAAGGGTCCAGCCCATAATGCCGTGCCCACTTGAATAATTCATTATCCGTTTCATCGGGTTTATAGCCGGTGTCGTGGTAAACGCTGAGGAGAAGTTTCAGCACAGATTGGCGTGATGAGGTTAATGTCTCATTTTCTGTTTCAACTTCCATACCTTCAGAGACAGGCGTCGTACATGATGTCACCAGGCCTTTTGCCCCTTTAACACTAACCAGGCACATTCTGCAGGCACCCGTCGGCGAAAGGTCCTTGTGGTAGCACAGCGTTGGGATGGTGATATTTGCGTGTTCCGCTGCCTCTAAAATTGTCCATGTGCTTTCAGCTTCTATTTCGATGCCGTTTATGGTTAATTTTGTCATATTAATTCCTTCCAGTTGTTACTGAAGATACCAATAAAAGTCCGATCTTGAACCGATTGATTGTTTTCTCAAATTCGATTATTTATTTATCAGTCAAGCCAAGCCATAAGTTATACCAACAAAATAATGAGGCATCAAGCCTGCATCGGGCAAACCCCGACAGGACAGACACCCAGGCGAATATGTGCTTCTACCTCGGCACGGAAATAAGTCAGCATGTCTTTGATTGGTGTACCCGCAGTTTGACCCAGGCCACAATTTGAAAGATCGGTCAACTCTTGACTCAATTGCTGCAGTTCGTCCAGGTCCTCTAGGGTACCTTTGCCCTTTGCAATGCCATCCAATAAATCGTAAGCTCTTTTTGTGCCAATTCGGCAGGGTGTACACTTTCCACAGCTTTCGACTTTGAAGAAATTGATCAGAACCTTGGCAAGATCCACAATGCAGACCTCGTCGTTGCAAATCAATAAAGCACCGGAACCAAGAGAAACGCCTGCTTTTTTGAAGGATTCAAAATCCATCGGTGCATCCTGGAGGCTGGCCGGAATGATCGAGCCACTTGATCCACCCGTTTGAGCCATTTTAAAGGTGCCGGTTTTCATGCCTTTTGCGTAAATTGAGATAACCTCGCGCAGGGTGATCCCCATAGGAACTTCAATCAGCCCGGTAACATTGACATTACCCAGGATTGTGTATACTTTTGTTCCAGGGCTTGAGGGTGTTCCCAGGCTGCGATACCAATCAGCGCCATTTCTAATAATCGGCGGGATGTTGGCAAAGGTTTCCACATTATTGATTAGAGTGGGTTTGCCCCACAAGCCATAGGTTGTGGGGTAGGGTGGCCTGTTACGAGGTTCCCCTCGCCTACCCTCAATTGATTCAATGAGTGCGGTTTCTTCACCGCAAATATAGGCACCTGCACCTGCATGAACGTGTACCTTAAAGTTCAAACCTGAACCAAAAATATTCTCTCCCAGAAAACCATATTGTTCGGCTTGTTTGATTGCAGTTTCCATGCGTTCAATTGCCAGTTGATATTCACCGCGGATGTAGATATAACCCTCATCAGCACCAACAGCATAGGCGGAGATCAACATCGCTTCAAGGATCGCATGAGGATCTCCCTCAAGAACAACACGGTCTTTGAAGGTGCCCGGTTCGCTTTCGTCCGCATTGCAAATCACATATTTTTTGTCGCTATTTGTACTTCTTACAAATCCCCATTTTAAGCCTGCAGGGAATCCTGCGCCGCCGCGGCCTTGCAATCCGGAGGCTTTAATCAAATCTATGACCTCATCCGGAGACATTTCAAGAGCCATGCCAAGCGCCTGGTACCCATCGTTTGCGATGTAATCTTCGATGTCTTCCGGGTCGATTAATCCAACATTTTTCAAAACAACCCGGTTTTCCGCGGGCAAAGTTCCTTTTCGAGCAGACAGCCAGGCAACTTTACCGGACAGCTCATGTGCCGGGGCACGCTTTTCATCGACAATGCGACCCTTGTAGAGATGCTCTTCGACGATGTGTGGTACATCTGCCGGTGTTACAGGACCGTAAATTACAGCCTCGGGGTAAATGATGACCAGGGGGGAGGCATAGCTTGACCCAAGATCCGTTGCCAAAGTGAGAGAAACTTCATCGGCAAGGTTATATTGGGACAATTGTTGTTGAAATTCCGAAAATATTTTTTCCGATCCACGCATTCGGCTTTCGGGATCATTGGAAACAAGAATCATTGATCGCACACTCATAATTTAACTTCTCCTAATCATACCGGCTGAGAATAATCTTCACCTGTTCAGGTGTGACGTTCCCATACATGTCTGTATCAATCAAGATGACGGGCCCAACACCACATACGCCCAGGCAGCTTGTCGTCAGCAAGGTCCATTTGTTGTCAGGGCTCGTTTGACCGGGCTCCAGATTCAGTGCCTCTTGCAGGGCTAAAAAGACCTCTCTTCCGCCCACAACGTGGCAGGGAGCACTTTCACAGAACTGGATGACGTGTTTTCCGCGTGGCTGGGTTGAAAGCATCCGATAAAAAGTGGCGACAGAAAAAATCTCTTTTGTGGGCAGGCCCATCAAACCAGACAATTCCTTAATTGCAGATTGTGAAATATACCCAAATTTGTTTGTGATAGCTTGCAGTACAGGGATGAGATCTGCGCGTGTTGAACCAATATTTTCAACAACTTCTCGGATATCGTCTAAGTTCTGTACATCTTTGTTTTGATCAGATGTCATATCTTTCTCCTCTTGTAGGTTGAATTATGTGATGCGAATGGCATCAAACTGGCATACCTGGTAGCAAATTCCGCATTTGATACAGATATCCTGGTCAATGACGTGGGTTTCTTTGCGCTCCCCAGAGATGGCAGTAACCGGGCAGTTGCGTGCACACACTGTACATCCTGTGCATGGTCCGTCTAAAATTTCAAATGTGATCAACGACCGGCACACTTTTGCAGGACATCGTTTTTCGTAAATGTGTGCTTTATACTCATCCATAAAGTGAGTTAATGTGGAGACGACAGGATTTGGCGCACCTTGCCCAAGACCACAAAGGCTGTTTTGACGAATTTGTTCGCTGAGCTCCTGCAATTCAACAAGATCGTCTTCGGTTCCACGACCATCACAAATGCCTTCGAGAATTTCAAGCAAGCGATGCGTTCCGACCCGACATGGGACGCACTTACCACATGATTCATCCTGGGTGAATTCCATGAAGAAACGCGCGATGTCCACCATGCAAGTATCTTCATCCATGACAATCATGCCGCCCGACCCCATAATTGAGCCAGCCTGACCAAGGGTCTCATAGTCGACCGGTAAATCAAGGAGACTTTCAGGCAAACATCCACCCATTGGGCCACCAGTTTGAATCGCTTTGAATTTCTTATCTCCTTTGATACCACCACCGACTTCATAAACAATATCTCTTAATGAAATACCAAAGGGGACTTCAATTAAACCCGTGTGTTTTACATCACCAGCTAAAGCAAAAGTTTTCGTTCCTTTGCTTTTTTCAGTACCCATGCTCGAGAACCAATCCGCGCCTTTTAAAATAATCTGCGGGACGTTCGCGTAGGTTTCAACATTGTTGATGTTAGTCGGCTTACCCCACAATCCTTTAACTGCCGGGAAAGGCGGCCTGGCACGCGGTTCCCCACGCTTGCCTTCAATTGATGCTAATAATGCGGTTTCCTCTCCACAGACAAAGGCACCTGCTCCCACCCGAACTTCCAAATCGAAGCTGAAATCAGTTCCCATAATATTCTTGCCCAGCAGTCCGAAAGAACGAGCTTGTTTAATAGCCAGGTTCACGGTACTGACGGCGATGGGGTACTCTGCTCGACAGTAGATATAACCCTGCCTGGCACCTACTGCGTAGGCGGCAATGATCATGCCCTCAATTACCGAATGAGGATCACCTTCTAAAACGCGACGATTCATGAAAGCGCCAGGGTCTCCCTCGTCTGCGTTACAGACGATATACTTGATATCGCCTTCAGCTTGTTTTGCAAATCGCCATTTTAAACCGGTTGGAAAGCCTGCGCCACCCCGTCCACGTAGTTTTGCATCCAGTATTTCCTGGATGACATCATCAGGGGACATCTCACTGAGGACTTTGCCAAGCGCCAAATAACCATCATATGCAAAATAGTCTTCAATATTACGAGGATCGATGACGCCAATGTTGCGAAGAACAACCCTGATTTCTTTTGTCTTGGGTGCGCTCAGTTCTTCATCAATAGAATCTGTCATCACAGCTTCATATTGTTTTAAAATGCGGCCTTTGATGAAATGTTCTTCTACCAGGCGGGGGATATCATAATATGTCAGGTTGGTATAATGGGTCCCTTCGGGATATATCATCAAATCCGGCCCAAAGAGCTGAGGATCCCCTATACGAGCAGTTTCAAGGATTTGAACTTCGTCAACCAAGCCCTGCTTAATTAATTCATCTTGCAAGCTGGTGATTAATTCGTATGCACCTTTCTCGACGCATACCGGGTCAACGGAAACAAGCACAGTCGATCTGTAAAAAGCCATAGTTTTCCTTTTAATTTGTCAATCTATAGTCAAGTGAAAAAGCATCTATTGTTTTTTAACTTTTCACTGTGTAATCGGAACAAATGTTGCCTTTGACAACATGTTCTTCCATGATGATTTTCGCTATTTCAGGCGAGACCAAACCATAAGTCACTTTTTCTTCACCAGGAAGAATTACCTGGACAACGGGTTCATAAGAATCAATGCCAATATTACCGGTTTGGCGGATGATAATGTCTTCCAGGTTGTGGTGGTCTACGTAGTCAAGGATGGCTTTGAGGGTTTCTCTGGCGCCTGCAGCAATACCAACTGTTCCCATCCCAACGATGATTTCTGTTTTGCCGGATTGTGATTTTAATTCCTGCTTTTTTAAAGCTTCTTCTCTAATACGTTTCAAATCGTCAAGTGATTTAATAACTGGCATAGTTTCTAATCTCCTTTTTCGTTTAGAACTTCCATAATACTTTCAGTAATAAAAGATCGGATGAAACGGATCACTTCTGGTTCTGTGATCGATACACCATCCAGTTCTTTTTTAACTTCATGATCATCAAAATTGAATTCTCTCCCATTCCTTTTCACTGTGAATACCCAGTTAATTTCCGGTGTGCCAAGAAGGAGCGTTAATAATGTATCGACAATGTTTCCTAATGGCATTCTATCAATATGACTGTGCTTAAACACAACACTAATATGGGTGCCTTTCCCTAATTCAGATTTGATTGAAAACCATCCGTCACATGATTCAGCTGCATATTTCAAGAGAGGGATGCCAAGTCCAACCGCTCTTTCAGTGCGGCTTGTCGTAAAAGGATCAGTGATACTCTTTACCGTTTCTTCGGACATCCCTTTGCCATTATCAATGATTTTAATTGTAAGCGTATCTTCGATCAGATTCTCATCGATCAAAATGCTGATTCTATCAGCACCTGCGGTGACACTGTTTGCCGCGATATCCAGTATATGCAGGCAAAGCTCTCTCAATTATTCCGTCTCACTTTTAATAATATCTTGAAGGATTCTAGGGAATCTGTTTGGTTGCACTCGTCCGTGAATGTTGTCATCAACAACGACAACTGGTGCCTGGCTGCAAGCGCCAACACAACGACAGAGCTCTAAGGTAATCAAACCGTCTTCAGTGGTTTCACCGGGTTCAATGTTCAGGATCTGCTTTGCCTTGTCAATAATCTGGTTGATGCCGCTTACATAGCATGCCGTTCCAACGCAGAATTTAACGGTGTGTTTGCCGCGTGGCGTGGTGGTGAAAAACGAATAAAAAGAGACAACTCCATGAATGCGGCTGATTGGTTCACCGAGTTTTTCTGCGACATAAGCTTGCATCGCCTGTGAGATGAAGCCAATTTCTGACTGTAACTCGTTCAGCACCACCATGGTTGCTCCAACAGCGCCTTCATTTTCTTGAAGGATCCGGTCGATAATCTCTTTTTGTTCAGGTATGTTGAGAGGGTCACCTGCGGGTATCTTGTTAATTGTTTTCGGCATCGATATTTATTCTCCAAATAAGTCACAAATCGCATACGCGCGTTGATATCGGTTGAAAATTTAACCAGAGATCAGTCTAATCCGACTTTCAATTCTGGTCAATACACAAATGTCATATTTAAGGGGGAAAATCATCAAAAGGGTGAACATAAACAAAAATGCCGCCCACTTTCATTTTTAAGAGCCATTTTCATCTCCGCGATCGTTGGATTGGCGATCAAAAATTGGTTAACACCCAAAAAATCATCCAGGTAGTGAACATCCCCACTTTGGATGAGCGGATAATTTCTGGTCTGGGGATGCTTTTCCCAAGCTTGATCAACAGTGATGTGGCGGGAAATTTCAAGGGCTACTATAGGCAGGTCAGGCGGAACAAAACCTAAATGATAAAAAAGTCCAAATACCTGGCGGTTGACGTGTGCCGGAATAAATAACCCTCCTAAATCATCGACGGCATAAAAAACTCTATCAAAGCTGAGGTTCGTAGCTGTAATTAAAAGTTGTTTTTTGCGGCGTAAAAATTCACCTGTCGCATCGACGACAAATTGCTCACCAAAAAACTCGATGTTATTTTCTAAACGGGGGAGGTTTTTGTCTACCAAAGATTGCAAGTCCAGCAATTGGTCCAGTTCATCAAATAAGCAGAGGACGTGAACATCCTCCTGGGTTTGTATCTCTATTCCAGGCAGGACAGTCAGTCCTGTACCCTGGGCTGCTTCCATGACAGCGCTGATGTTGTCGCTGGCGTTGTGATCTGTAATGGCGATCAGATTAAGTCCACGTTCCCGGGCTGCACTCACGATTAATGGGGGAATCATTTCGATGCCCGCACACGGTGACAGCACGGTATGGATGTGCAGCTCAGATCGGAATATTTTTAACTGAATTTTGTCTGGCACATTAAGCCTGAGACCCTCGTAAACCAAGTTCCCAAAGGCGTCCGACCACCTCAAAATTAGATGCTTTTGTGGCGAGGATGGTCACCTCTTTTTCGTTGGCTTTTTCGATTGTGTCATCATCTGGCTGTGCATCTTCGGTGACGATGATGGCTGCCAGGTCTAAAAGAGCAGCTACTGCTACAATGTTGCCATGAGCCATGAGTGTGATCCACAAACCATCTGGTTCAGCACCGGTCATTACACAACTGAGTAAGTCCGAGCAATAACCGCTGCCAACTGGCACGGCTGAAAAATCAACCGGTTCAGTGAGGACTTTCAAATCTAATTTTTGTATAATCTCATTTAATTGCATATTGTCTCTCCTCTTTTGGTTGTGAACAGGTTATTCCTCTTTTGCCTTTGTTTCGTTATTTTCATTCAAATACATGATCATGTAAAGATTTGTGCCGCGTTCTCTTGAGGAAATTAATCGCATTTCATCAACACAACGATTGATATTTACCAGGCCCATTCCAGCGCCAAACCCCATTTCTCGGATTTCATGTGGAGCTGTTGAATAACCTGTTTGCATAGCCTTTTCAATATCAACAATTCCGGGGCCATCATCGTAAGCTTCCATGGTGATCTTGTAGGGTTCGATTTCAACTCGAAGCGACCCACCATGGTTTGTGTGGATGATCAGGTTCATTTCAGCTTCGTAAACCGCGATGCCACAACGACGGGCAAGCTGGGGTGATGCGCCCAGGCGCAGGAGTGCGCGTTTGATCTTGCTGGAGGCATTGCCTCCATGCACGAAGTCGCCCTTCCGGATATCATAACGCAGGATCAGGCTGGTGCGACCGGAAACAATATCTTCAAACAAGTGGCTGGCTCGATATCGAATGATCTCTTCTTCGTGGTAGTCACGTTGAAGTGCAGTAAGAAGCCCATTGGAAATGTCTCCTTTGGTGATGATCCCCACTAAATGTCCTTCGGCATCCAACACAGGAAGTCGACCAAACTTGGTTCGTGCAAAGGTCTTTAAGGCTTCAATCACCGGATCATTTGCGTTTACAGTAATTGGTGATGTGGTCATGTATTCTCGGACTGATCCGTTAAGGTCATTATTTCTTAATGATCGAATAAGATCTTCCAAACTGAGGATTCCGATCAATTCGCCTTCTAATGTAACCGGTGCGCCAGAGAACCTGTTTTCTTGAAAGATGGATAAAACAGTCTCCATTTTCATTTCAGGGTCAAGACAAATGGGGTCTTTCGTCATCACCTCGTGAATGCGCAGTTCATACGCCAGTTCTTCAGCCCTGGTGATGTCACTTGCATACAAATCGGTAATTTTCTGTTTTTGAGTCGCCATAATCCCTCAATTTTTATGTATTTAAATCTTCGAGTGATTGCTTTTCAAAACTCTTCATGCCGGCTTTATATAGAATTCCACAAGCCTCAAACAATCCGAGGTTTGTGGTAATGATCGAAATGTTCTCTTCGTTAGCGAGATCAATAGTATCTTCTTTTGGCTGTTTGCCCCGGACAAATATGATGGCATGAATATCTGCAATTATCGCTGTGCGGATGACTTGAGGATTGCATAAGCCGGTCAGCAGAGCAGCCCCCGGGCTGATTGATGCCAGTACATCACTCATCAGATCCGCTCCCATCGCACCATCAATTTTTTCATTCGGATCGTAATGATCCGTTAGAAGTTTTCCTTCAACCAGTGAGATAATCTCTTTTAATTTCATAGTTCCCTTTCACCCAATGATATTGTTCTTGTATATATTCTATCTTATAACTGTGAAAGCTTCACCACTTAAGGTTAAATATTTTTTGACGCGGTAGAATTACAATGTTTAATTAACAACTGAATTGAACTTGAGGCGATCATGGCAGAGATTATTCGTAGTGTGAAGGGCACACGGGACTTTTATCCTGAGCAAATGACTGTGCGGCGCTGGATGTTTGATAAAATACGCACGGTTTCCACCCTGTTCGGTTATCAGGAATATGAAGGTCCCTGCCTGGAATTTATTGACTTATATGCAGCAAAGTCAGGTGAAGAGCTGGTCAAAGAGCAGGCCTTTGTTTTTTCAACCCCTGGCGATGATTTATTGACCTTGCGTCCTGAATTAACGCCAACACTGGCCCGAATGGTAGCTCAACAACAATATGAGTTGACCTTTCCACTTCGGTGGTGGTCAATAGGGCCTTTCTGGCGTTATGAGCAACCTCAGCGCGGACGTACCCGAGAGTTTTATCAATGGAATATTGATTTAATTGGCACAGAATCGGTTGCCGCAGATGTAGAGATCGTGGCTGTCGCCGCAATGTTCATGCAAGAAGTTGGTCTGTCTGCCGACCAGGTACGGATCACGGTGAATAATCGTCGCTTGATGGACCAGGTGTTTTCCAGATTGTCGATCAATAGGGAGTTGCGCTCTTCTGTATTTCGTCTCGTGGACAAGTTAGAAAAATTATCCAAACAGGCATGGAGTAACCAGGCAATTGAAACTGGCTTGTCTTATGATCAGGTGGATGGACTTTTAAAACAACTGGAAAATGAATCGCTCTGGTATGATTCGCCGGAGCTGATTGAATTTTTTGAGTTGATTAATACCTTTGGGGTGCAAGATTACGTTGTCTTTGATCCTAAATTGGTCAGGGGGCTGGATTACTACACGGGGACTGTGTTTGAAGCCTTCGAAATTGGCGGACAATCCCGGGCAATTCTTGGCGGTGGACGCTATGACAACCTGGTAGCTGATGTGGGTGGTAAACCCCTTCCTGGTGTGGGTTTTGCAATGGGCGACGTGGTGATTGAACTGGTACTGCACGATGCGGGTGTGATCCCTGATGGGTTGGGTGATACGGTCCAAATACTGGTCACCGTGTTCGATAGCGAGACTGTCCCTGAATCATTGCGCCTGGCAACAGAGATCAGGCAGGCAGGTTACCGTGTGGTGGTCTATCCCGATGCGGACAAGCTCGGAAAGCAATTCAAATTTGCTGATAAACGCGATATTCCCATAGCGGTGATCCTTGGCCCGGATGAGATCAATGCTGGAATGGTTGCGATAAAAAACCTAAAAACTCGTGAACAAGTCACGGTTGCGCGCGAAATCCTGCTGGAGCAAATAGAAAAATTCTTGCCATGCCATTCCTGATGTGATAGAATAATTGGCATCCCTATGGTGCCTGTAGCTCAATGGTGGAGCGCCTCACTGTGGATGAGGAGGTTGTGGGTTCGACCCCCATCAGGCACCCAGAATGAAAAGCCCATCAGCGGGCTTTTTTGTTTATGACTTCCGATTAACAAAGACAACACACTTAACAGAATAATTGACCCTTGGATGCGTTTGTGGCATAATATAGGAATTGAAAATGTGAAAAACTGGCATTGATGGAAACGAGTACACGTTCCGCTGGCTAACAGCGATCCCGGGTGGGTGGGAGCCGGGAAGTCATGACCGTTGAAAATCCTTCCGGAGTCGCAATCTGAACCTCCAGTACGGAAAAGTAAGTGCGCCAGAGTCACCCTCTGTTATCAAAGTGCGGTTATCTCAACAATTGATGAAACCGGATGAGGTGCCCATATGATTATGGGAACCAGGGTGGTACCGCGAGTACACTGCTCGTCCCTGATTTGGGACGATTTATTTTTAAATAGGTAATGTTTGGAGGACCGATGTTTGAACCTGTTTCATCACGATTGAATGTTAATTTGCTGGAATCAGAAGTACTTCGTTTCTGGCAGAAAAAAGGAATTTTTCAATTATCGATGGATATCCGCCGGGATGGGCCTAAATACGTCTTTTATGAGGGTCCTCCCACAGCAAACGGCAAACCAGGTGTTCACCATGTGCTGGCGCGCGTATTTAAGGACATGTTCCCGCGCTACAAGTGCATGCAGGGTTATCATATCACCCGACGTGGCGGTTGGGATACTCACGGTCTGCCGGTAGAAATCGAGGTTGAAAAAAGCCTGGGATTTACTAACAAACAAGAGATCGAAGATTACGGGATTGCTAAATTTAACCAACTTTGCAAAGAGTCGGTATTCACTTACATCAGAGACTGGGAAAAACTGACCGACCGCATCGGGTTTTGGGTTGATATGAATGATGCTTATATCACCTATAAAAATGAATACATTGAATCGGTGTGGTGGTTGCTGAAAAGAATATGGGATAAAGGTTTGCTTTACCAGGGGTTCAAAGTCGTGCCTTACTGTCCGCGTTGTGGAACGCCGCTATCTGATCACGAGGTGGCACAGGGCTACGAACAGGTGTCTGACCCTTCGATTTTTGTGCGCATGCCGCTTGTTGATGAAGAAAGAACGTCTCTTCTGGTGTGGACCACCACTCCATGGACGTTACCGGGCAATGTGGCGGTCGCTGCTCACCCAGATGTTGAATACGTGAAAGTCTCCCTGGGCGAAGGCAGGGAACAAGAATTCTTGATCCTGGCCAAACCCTTGTTGGAGACCGTTTTGGGTGACACTGACTACAAGGTAGTCAAAACGTTCAAAGGCAAAGCGCTTAAAGGGAAACATTACCAACCGCTTTACACCTTTATGCCTGTTGAAAAGAATGCCCATTATGTGGTTATGGCTGATTTTGTGACCATTGAAGATGGTACCGGCCTGGTTCATATTGCTCCAGCATTTGGCGTGGATGATATGCAGATGTCGATTGAATTTGACCTGCCGATTTTGATGACGGTCAATGATTCTGGACGGTTTACCAGTGATGTTCGCCCTTGGGCGGGGATGTGGGTCAAAGATGCTGATGCCTTAATCATCGAAGAACTTCAAAAACGGGGATTGATGTATGCTGTGGACACCTACACCCATACCTATCCCTTTTGCTGGCGTTGCGACACCCCGTTGCTGTACTACGCGCGACCAACCTGGTTCATCCGCACCAGTGCACTGAAAGACCGTCTTGTTGCTCTGAATGAGAACGTTAACTGGTACCCTGAATATATTAAACACGGTCGGTTTGGCAACTGGTTGAATAATAATGTCGATTGGGCACTGGGGCGGGAGCGCTATTGGGGAACACCATTGCCGGTTTGGGAATGTGATTCCTGCCATCACCAGGTTTGTGTGGGCTCCATTGAAGAGATGAGTGCATATGCCGGTCGTGATCTGGGTGACCTGGATTTGCACCGCCCGTATGTCGACCAGGTACATTTTGAATGTCCGGAATGTCATGGACGTATGAGTCGGGTTGTTGAACTGATCGACGTATGGTTTGATTCGGGATCAATGCCTGTGGCACAATGGCATTATCCCTTTGAGAACGAAGATAAATTCGAGGAACAATTCCCGGCTGACTTCATTTGCGAGGCTGTAGATCAGACTCGCGGCTGGTTTTACACCTTGCATGCAATCAGCACACTGGCATTTGACAGCCATTGTTTCAATAATGTGATCTGCCTTGGGTTGGTCATGGACAAGGATGGCGGCAAAATGTCAAAATCGCGTGGAAATGTGGTTGAACCCTGGGATGTGATCAACAAACATGGCGCAGATGCCTTGCGCTGGTATTTGTATACCGCCAGTCCTCCCGGACAGGAACGCCGCTTTTCACAGGACCTCGTGGGAGAGGTTGTGCGCACCTTTACGTTAACGCTGTGGAACACGTATTCCTTTTTTGTTACCTACGCTAACCTTGATCAGTGGTCCCCTGACCAGGCAATCTCACCAAAATACAGCGATCTTGACCGCTGGCTGCTTTCGTCATTACATACACTGATTAAGGATGTAACTGAAGCTTATGAGCATTACAACGTGCTCGGTGCTACACGACCGATAGAAAAATTCGTCGACCAGCTCTCTAACTGGTATTTGCGACGCTCACGCCGGCGCTACTGGAAAGCTGAATCCGACTCAGACAAAGCGGCAGCGTACGCAACGCTGTATGAGGCGTTGAAAACCCTGGCTTTTCTTATCGCTCCTACCATGCCCTTCCTGGCTGATGCACTTTACCGCAACCTGGTCCTCAGTGTTGACCCTGACGCTCCTCAATCCGTTCACCTGGCAGACTGGCCGAAATTTGACCCCGAGAAAATTGATGAAAAATTGAACCGTGAAATGGCTACGGTGATGAAGCTGACTTCCCTGGGACACGCTGCGCGCAACGCTGAAAACCTTAAAGTCAGGCAACCGCTTTCTGAAGCAGCCTTTGTTGTTGGAAACCTGGATGAACAAACGGTGGTAGCAGACTACGCAGACCTGCTTAAAGACGAGCTGAATGTTAAGAACGTTAGCCTTTTGGGCAGCGCCAGCGAAGCCGTGACCTTCAGCATTAACCCCTTGCCCAAACAATTGGGCCAGCGATTTAAGGCGCAATATCCCCAGGTACGCAAAGCCTTAATGGATCTTCCCGCTGATCAAACTGCCAGGAAATTGTTGGATGGCGAGGATTTGATCATCACTTTGAACGGCGAATCGGTCCATATTACGGCAGAGGAGGTTGAGGTTCGCGCAGAGGCGAAATCTGGTTACGCCGTCGCCTCAGAAGGCGCATATCTGGCCGCCCTGGTAACCCATCTTACACAGGACCTGGTTCACGAAGGCCTTGTGCGAGAGTTTGTTCGACGGGTACAATCCCTTCGGAAAGACGCAGAGTTTGATATCGCCGACCGAATACACCTGTATTACACGGCCACGAAGGTCCTGGACACCGCAATCCAGGCATTTCGCGAGTACATCATGGAGGAAACACTCGCTGTTGCGCTGATCGTTGGCGAGACCCCTGAAGACCTGCCCTTACTACAGGACGAATTTGATGGTGAATCGGTACGAATTTCAATAAAAAAGGCCTGACACCATCAGGAGAAGATATTGAAAAAAATTATCAAATCACACGGGTTACTGGTTGCAATTGCCATCCTGATCATTGCACTGGATCAGATTTTAAAAGCAATCGTGCGTTCAAACCTTAATTTTGGTGAAAGCTGGTCTCCCTTTTCAGGCTTTTTAAAATCATTTATTCGGGTCGTACACTGGGAAAATTATGGTGCAGCTTTTGGTTTGTTCCAGGGTGGTGGAGTCGTGTTTGGGCTGCTGGCGGCAGTTGTTTCGCTGGTTATCATCATCTTCTATTCACGGATCCCCCATGAACATGTGCTTATGCGAGTTGCTCTGGCCATGCAAATGGGTGGCGCGCTTGGGAATTTGATCGACCGGATCAGGTTTGGCCCGGTCACAGATTTTATCGCCGTTGGTACGTTTCCGGTATTTAATATTGCCGATGCCAGTATTACAGTTGGGGTCGCCCTGCTGCTGTTTGCCCTTTGGTATGATGAGCGTAAAGAGAAAGCGAGACTTCGAGCCTCAGAAACCGCTCAGCAGGACCATTCAGAGACTGTTTAAAACGGCTTATCATGAAATCAACTCGTTATCAATTCGAAGTCAAATCCGATGACATGGTGCGGATTGATAAATATCTTTCCGAATGCCTGCCAGATATTTCACGGGCTAAGATAAAACGATTAATCGAAGCTGGATTTGTTACCCTGGATGGCGTGACGGTTGAAAAAGCGGGGTTGAAGGCAAAACCCGGTGACCAGTTGGATATCCTGCTGATGCTTGAACAGGACTCTGGTTTAGTGCCAGAGCGACTCCCCCTGGATATCATTTTTGAAAATGACCAGATCATCGTGGTCAACAAACCATCAGGCATGGTGGTCCATCCCGGTGCGGGCAATCATACGGGCACGTTGGTCAATGCTTTGCTGGCACATTTTCCGCCGATCAGGGATGTCGGGGCGGTCGATCGACCCGGGATCGTGCATCGTTTGGATAAAGAGACCTCGGGTGTAATGGTATTTGCCAAAACGGAAAAAGCTTATCGCTGGTTGGTAAAACAGTTTAAATCCCAGGATGTTTATAAATCTTACCTGGCCCTGGTCGACGGTCATCCACCAACACCTACCGGGCGCATTGAAGCACCGATTGCACGTGACAGCCGCACACGCACGCGGATGGTTGTAGGTGTGCAAGGTCAGGGGAAACCCGCAGTCAGTGAATATCACCTATTGCGGGAATTTAATCGCCATACGCTTTTAGAGGTTCATCCCATTACTGGGCGCACACACCAGATTCGAGTTCATCTCAGTTATCTGGGCGTACCCGTTGTGGGTGATACGCTCTATGGTCGACGGAGACCGAGCATTTCATTAGGACGGATTTTCTTACATGCTAAAACGCTGCAGTTGAGATTGCCTGGAGAGCGCAATCTACGGAATTTTGAAGCTCCAGTGCCGGATGCTTTGCAATCTGTTTTATTAGAATTACAGGAACAAGAGGAGCGGCTGTGATGAGTTGGATCGACTTGCGTTCAGATACACTAACCTTGCCGACCGAGAAAATGCGATCGGCAATGGCCTCTGCTGAATTAGGCGATGACGTTTATGGAGAAGATCCGACCATCAACCGTTTGCAAGAATTAGCTGCAGCGCGAATGGGGAAGGAAGCTGCTCTGTTCGTCCCATCTGGCACGATGGGAAACCTGGCCGCGGTACTTGCTCACTGCGGGCGCGGCGATGAGGTCATCATGGGCAATTTTGCCCACACATACATCTATGAAGCTGGTGGAATCTCTGCCCTGGGTGGCGTTCACCCATTTACCATCCCTAACCAACCTGACGGCACTTTGCTGAAATGTGACATTAAACAGGCTATTCGTGAAGACAATCCGCATTTCCCGATATCAAAATTATTGATCCTTGAAAACACTCACAATCGTTGCGGGGGCGTGTCTTTGTCGCGGGCATACATGCTGGAAGCTGCGCAAATTGCCCGGGAGGGTGGGCTGGCAATCCATCTGGATGGCGCCAGGATTTTTAATGCTGCCATCGATCAGGACGTTCCTGTTGTGGACCTGGTCGATATGGTTGATTCGGTAACATTCTGCCTCAGTAAAGGGCTATGTGCCCCGGTTGGATCGGTGCTTTGCGGCAGCCAGGAGTTTATCGCAAAAGCGCATCGCGTCCGAAAGCAACTCGGAGGTGGCATGCGGCAGGCGGGTGTTCTGGCGGCAGCCGGCATTATTGCATTGGAGGAAATGGTTGATCGACTGAGTGAGGACCATCAGCGTGCGGAAGCCCTGGCAGCAGGGTTGCGTGAAGTGCCTGGCTTGTTGTTGGACAAAGGTTCACCGAATACCAATATGGTCTACGTAAAAATTGAGGAAAACCAGGGGTTGACTGCCCAAGAATGTGCCGCAAGGCTCAAGGAAGAAGGTGTTCTGGTGGGCATCACGGGCTCACGACATTTCCGCATGGTGTGCCATTATTGGATCAGGGATGACCACGTACCGGTCGTGATAAAGGCTTTCAAAAAAGCTTTATTTGTATAAATCTGTTTAAATCCAAATAAAAAACGAAAACCTTCGCATAGTATAACAGTGAAAATCTAATACTTTCGCTTTTTTGCAGAGTTAATCATTCGTTGTTTAATTCTGAAGAAATGCGATAATTCGATCAATAATATAATATTAAAATATTATATAAACGTAAATAAACTATTGATTTCAGATTTGACACTCCCTATACTTAATCATATTCATTGAACTGCGATAGGAGAAAAAATGAAGAAAGAAACAACATTAATATATTTAGTCATACTGACCGCTTTGGGTGTGACAATCGCCTGTGCAATGCCTGGTTTAACTCAAAAACAACCCTCTATTGAAACAGTTGAATCACCACTTCTTGAAAAAACTGAAGAACTGATCGTTGATCGTGTTGCAACAACTGAAATAGGAGTTGAGCCAACTGAACCGGTAGTAGATACTATTATAGCAACTGAAGTAGAAGTTGAGCCAACTGAACCAGTAGTAGCTTCAACGGATGCTGAAATACGTCCTACCAGTTTACCAAATGCAGGGCAAATATCTTATATACATGACGGGAAATTGTGGGTTTATCGGGTTGATAGCGGAAAAACGCTCCCAATTTTTACTTTTTTAGACGGGCAGGAATATGGATCGCAATATCCTCGCGCACGCTTCTCACCCGATGGTCGTTACCTGGCATTTAACTTAGGTAATGCATCCTGGATAGAGGATTTTGAAACGGGTGATACCATCAATTTCAGCCCGTTTGGTGATTTTTTTTCCTGGACAGGGAATGGTGCAGAACTTTTTGCGATAAGAGGCGCAATGGGATGCCTCGCGATTGAGAACCTCGAGGACCAGGATCTGCTAAATTTTGATATTGTCAAACTTGACGTTAAAAATCTAAGCCATTCCAGCCTGGTTGCCAATATCGGTGGTGGATTGCGCGTTATGGGCGCGATTTCTCCGAACGGTGAATGGGCCAGTATTAATAATTGTAGATGTTTTTCTGAATGCAGCCCTTATAGTATATGGCATTTGCCTTCCCTCAGTGTCATTGCACCGCCTGCTAGTGTTGAAGCCGGAAACTTTGCTTTTTCCTCAGATAGCCAAACAATGGTGTTTTGGGACGAGCAAACCTATGATTATGTTGAAACCCCGTTATATAAAGCTGCTACAGATTACCATGGTTTCATCGCCTTGTTTTCTGCACCAAATGCGCAACCTGTAAATGCTCTCTGGTCACCGGATGACAACTGGATTGGATTCACCAGTGTGCATTTTGAGCATGAACTTACTGAAACAGATCGATGCGTTTGGATAGTAAAGCCGGATGGATCACGCCTGACAGGAGTTGAATGTGGATTTTCTGATTTAGTTGCCTGGTCACCAGATTCAACCCAAATCCTATTCAGTAAAAAGGAAAGTGCTATAAAACAGCTATATATTTACAACATCATTTCAGGTTCAAAGATAGCCATTCCTATTCAGGTAAAACCATATACTTACAGGTTTATTGACTGGGGTAGGCTCCCATAAATTATTGAATCTCGGTTCATTAATGTAGTAGCAACTTTATTATGGTTAATTAAAGGATCTTCATTCCTCGCAATCAAAAATGATTAGGTAATTAATAATCAAAAATTTGGTTCTGCAAATTGAGCTGTGGTCAGAGAATAAATCAAAAAACACAACTTAAGTTGTGTTTTTGATTTAGGCTTTGTCAACTTGCTCTGGTTAATTATTCTTCTTTTGGATGAGCCGGGAGTGTATGCCCGCGCAAAGCGACAATCAAATCTTTGCGCCGCAAAGCCCGTTTTCGATCAATCTCAACTGCGCCGGCTTTGTCATCGGCTAGTTTACGAAGCGCTTCAATCCATGAACCGCTTTTGGTGTCTGTGGGTTGGGTTCGCCAGCGTTCAACTTTGATTGCCAACGCTTCTGGATTGACCAGTTTCTGGTAGGTGCGAGTTACAGACACCCCCGAAGATTCAAAGGTAAACTCTTCTTCGACAAACTCCGGTTTGATCGGGCAGGCATGCATACAAGAGCCGCATTTGATGCAGAAATAATCTGCCAGCACCAGCTCACCCTCGCTGTTAATATGCAATGCTCGTGTCGGACACACATCTGCACAGGCCAGGCAGCCTTCGACGCACCTATCGCGATGCAGTTCCACGCTGCCTTGCCAGCGCTGGGTAACTTGAAAGGCACCCTTGCTTGCGACTTCACATTGCCGACAGCGGATGCAATCCTCATATTTGACGACCATGGTGTCTTTGTCTTCGTCGTAGCTGATGATGTGGGTTGGGCAGTTGTTGATGACCAGGTCTTTCAATGAAAAGTCGAAGGCATCTCTATCAAAGGTGAGGTTCCCACGTATCTCTGGGAAGGTGTTGTATTTCAATACCGGGTTTTCGGGTTGATCGTTAATTGTGATTGAAATTGCATGCACCGTGCAGGTCTCCACACAGATGCCGCACATCACGCACAGGTCCGGGTCCACATCCACAGAAGGCTTGACTGCCATTCGACCGTCGATAATCTCTCCAGGGACATGGGTCAGGGCTTCCTTGGGACACACTGTGGGTCCCATCTGACAGCCTACACAGCGATCTAGGTCCCAGGTCATCAGGTAATGCCTGGTGACCATCGGACGCTCTAAAGTCATTAAATGTTCTGTCCGGGTTTTAATTGTGTTTCCGCGAGAACTCATGGTTTACTCCAATTTTAAATATCGTTAGGAAGCTCCTGCAATTCTTTAAGGCTGAAAACGGGGCCGTCTATGCAAATATATTTCGAGCCGATATTACAGCGGCCACATTTCCCGATACCGCATTTCATGCGCTTTTCTAAAGATGTGTATATATCTTCGGGTGGAAAACCAAGCTCAACGAGAACCGGCAGGGTAAATTTCGTCATGATCGGAGGACCGCACACCACAGCAACAGCATTTTCCGGTGAGGGTGCAACTTCTCTGACGACATCGGGGACATAACCGACATGATGGCTCCAATCCTCTTCAGGGACGTCGATCGCCTGGTGAATTTGCATATCATCCCGCTGATGCCAGCTCTGGATATCGTGTTTATACATGCACAAACCGGAGTTGCGGGCACCGTAAATCACAACCAGTTGATCAAAATCCGGACGGTTTTGAGGGTGATGGACGTGTTTGGTTAGAGCATATAACGTTGAAAACGCACACCCGCCACCGATAATCACTAGGGTTTTGCCTTTCCAATTAGCGAGAGGAAAGCCATTACCCAGGGGACCACGCATACCGATTGGGTCGCCAGGCTGGAGGGTGTGGGCATATTGTGTAAAGGTACCCAATTTTTGGATTGTAAAGCGCACAAAATCACCTTCCCAGGCTGCTGACGCGACGCCAAAGGGTGCTTCGCCCTTGCCAAAAATTGATAATTGGCAGAATTGGCCGGGATTGTACTTGTCAAAAAATTCAACCTGATCTTTTTCCCGGTCAAAAGTTAATTCCAGGGTTTTAAGGGAGCGATCATTTGATTCATAATATGCTCGAACAACATGCATTGGGATGGGTTTATAGGGATTGTGTCCATTGTCATGCATGGACGACCTCGCTTTCCTGTTTGCTGGCTGCTCGCAACATCGCTCGAATATCCAGGCCTACCGGGCAATAGCGGATACAGCGTCCACAGCCCGTGCAGCCAATCTCGCCAACGTGATCAAGCCAATAACTGTATTTATGCATCAAACGCTGGCGGGTTCTCTCCTTCTTTGACGGTCTGGGGTTATGTCCAGAGGCTTCCTGGGAGTAAATCCGAAACATACAGGTGTCCCAATTACGGATACGTTCCTGTCTTTGCCTCTCATCGACAATGTCAAAGCAAAAACAGGTGGGGCAAAGGAAAGTACAAACACCGCAACCCAGACAAGATTCTGAAATTCTCTCCCAGTAAGTGCTTTCAAAAATCAAGTCCAGTTTGTGCTTTAAACCTTTCGTTTCGAAGGCGGGCGCCATGCTTTCATATGCTTTTTTCTGTATGCGATTAACTTGATTGATTTGTTCTTCTGTTGCTGTGGGAAGATCGTCAAACAATTCCTGCGCTTTTTCTGTTAACACCTGGACAGAGAAGGAATCACCCAAATCTGTTAATAACGCATCTAAACCTGTCTGGTTGAACGGACTGCCACCGACGGTTGTGCAAAAACAGGTATGAGGAGGAGTGTTGCACCCCAATCCGACAATGACTGTTGCCTTTCGGCGGGCCTGCCAATAGGGGTCATTGTATTCTTCAGCCAGAAATACTGTATCCATCAAAGCTACTGCGCTTGCGTCACAGGGGCGCACTCCGAACAGAAGCCGAGGCTCAGGGGTTAATCGCAGGTCTTCAAAGCGACCGAGCCGGCTGTTGTATTTCAACATTATCTCTGATTGCGGTAAAAAATGTGCTTTGGGAGGGAAACGCGTGTTGTGTGGATTATCCAATTCTATGGGTTCTGCTGTATCAAATGGCAGGAACTGGCTGTAACTTTCCACTTTTTGAGGCACGTAAACATCGAAGTGCTTTTTCCAGGCGGATAATACCTGCTTTAACTTTTTCTTTTCAAGAATGTACATTATCGTTTATTCCTCATGCCACAAAGCGCTTTTTATCATCCATGTTGAAAGCGGCAAACGGCGGCTGTGTCTCTGCATCCATGCCGGTTTCAAATTGATAGATTTCCAGTATGTCCTCATTGAGCTTGTCCGTCAGGTATGTCATCTTAATGTCCATTGGACATGCTCTTTCGCAAGCGCCACAGCTTGTGCAGCGACCAGACTGGTGAAACGCGCGAATAATATGCCATGCGTGGGTTCCGGCAGGAGAGACTGAGCTTTCGGTCCAACGCGGCTGGTTGTGATCGACAAAACACTCTGTGCAATAGCACATCGGGCAGGCTTCTCGGCAGGCATAACAACGAATACAACGTTCCGCTTCTTGCCGAAACCAGTCGTAGCGTTCATCCCTAGACAACGCTTGGAAGGCAGCAACTTTTTCTCGAACAAGGTTAGGGTTGCCTTCGGGCAAAGGTTCTCCGATGAGGATATCAACGTTGACCGGGTTGGGATGCAAACACCGTAAACATGAATCATGCAACACATCCTCTTTTGCAAAGGTGTGTTCAGCCCCCTGGTAATGGATTGTGATTACATCTTGATCTTCAGAATAAGCTGTGATCTCTTCGCCAGTGCGTTCAATTAGCTTGCGCAAATCAACAATGCCCTGGCAAGGGATGCCAATAAGGGTCAAATTCTCACGGAGGTGCTGCTTTTCAACCAGTAAAGCGTTAACGGAACGACTTTCGCAGCCACGGACGACCATGCCGATGCGGGTTTCAGCAGGATATCTCGGGAGATAATTAGCCAGATTATTTTGACACAAACCGTTGTATTCCAGCTCATCAAGCGAGTCTCCCTGTCTGAAAAATGATGGTTGCGGGCGTAGGGGAGAATCAGCGTGCTTGAAGGCGATAAATACATCGACACTTTGCTCTTTGAGCAGTTTTTCAATCTCAGCGCGTAATTTGGCTTTAAGTTCAGTCATTTGAACCTCCGGAAAGTGCGCTGACTCGAGTTGCTAATTGTTTTTCGGGCTGAAGTTCTTTTAAAAATACTTCAAAATCAGCCAATTCTCGCTGAATCCGACCGAGATCCTGTAGGTCTAACCATACAAAGCGCACCCGTTCACGATCAAAGCCGATGTAGTCAAGCAAATTCAGAAACGCATCATGTTGCCTTAACGCACTCAAATTTCCCTCTTTGAAATGGCATTTTTCTGGCAAGCACCCACTGATCATAATTCCATCAACACCACCCTGAATCGCATTTAAGATATACAACGGGTTGATGCGTCCGGTGCAGGATAGTTTCGCCAAATGAATTGAAGAAGGCAGATTGTGGTCAACCCAATACTGATCTGCTTCGGAAAATAAACACCACAGACATTGAAATAAGGCAATTTTTGGCTTGTATTCCATTAGAGTGTCACTTTCTGATGATCCAACCAGCCCCATAAAGCATCGATCAATTTTTCATCGGAAAAATCGTCAGGGATTTTAATCGATGTCGAGCGGCAAATTGCAGAGCACACGCCACAAGCCATGCAAAGCCCCGGGTCCACTTTGGCCACCGGTATTTCGCCGCGGTAGGGGACCCTGGTTTTTTCCAGGATGATTGCGTCATAGGGACAAGCTTCCACGCATAAACCGCAGGCAACACATGTTTGCTGATTGACAACGGCTGTTTGGATTACCGTTGTCTGGTTTTGTTCAACAGCGATTTTTTTCACTGCGGTGATAACTCCGGAAATGTGGATTTTCTGTGGACATGCCGGGTAACACAAATCGCAGGAGGAACAAAGCCAGGTTGTTGGGCTGTTATAGGCGTCTGAGCGCATTTCCATCATCACCATTTTCAAAAGGCGCCGTGGATTGTAATCCGGTTCGACTTTTTGCTGGATCATGCACTGGCTGGTGCAAGTTCCGCAGGAAAAACACAGCTCAACGAATTCACCACCCGGGATGGCTTTAACTTCTTCCGCAAAGGACTTAAAAGTGGTTGGATCGTTCATTCGGTCTCCTTTGCTTTTAGGATCGCTTCAACAAGGGTATCCGAGTAGTCCATGGATTCCGACACTCCAGGCACACCGGGGAATTTCTTCAATCGTTTTTCCATTTCCGGCTTAAGCCTTTCAATTTCATCATGGAGAACATCTGGAGGGATGCTGTCCAATGTCGCTTGCATTTCATTCAAAACACGTGCGTATTTATCGCCTTCAGCAGCGCTGATCCACTCCACTCGGAAACGACCATCGGTCATCTCCATGCGTTCAAACGCTCTTTTCAAACGATCAGCTCGTTTAGCACCAATCAACTGACCGGTGATATAGTGGCAGTCCTGTGGGTGACAGCCTGAATACAGAACCGCACCTGCGCCTAACCGGTAAGCTTCGTAGATGAAATCCGAGTCCATGCGAGCTGAGCACATGACACGTAATCCGCGCTCATTGGCAGTGTATTCGAAATGGCTGGTGCCCGCCAAATCTGCACCGCCATAGGAACACCATTGGCAACGAAATGCGAGGATCTTTTCTTCGGGTTTATCCGCCAGCACCGCTCGCATTTGCGCTAAAATCTGGGCGTCTGTATAGTGCAGTTGGGTGATCGCATCTTCAGGACACTCTGCCACACAGGCACCGCAGCCGTGGCATTTGGCGATAACCACTTCAGCAGGGTCCTTGACATCGAAGATATTAATGGCGCCATACGGGCAAACCTTAGCACAAATTCCACATGCACGTCCCTTGGTTGTTGCAGAACAGCGTTCAGGCCAAACTACAGCAATCGTTGGTTCAATTTCCCATTTTTCTGAAAGGAGAATGCGGCTGGCACGGGATGCAGCAGCAGAGCCCTGAGCCACGCTGCTGGGGATATCCTTGGGTCCCTGACAGGCGCCAGCGAAAAAGATGCCGTCGGTTGGGCTGTCCATCGGTCGCAGCTTGGGGTGATATTCCATGAACCAACCACCGGGGCTTTGAGCCACATTCAATACAGAACTCATGTGGTTCTGATCGGGCTGTGGGATGGCGGCCTGGTTCAGCATCACCATGTCGTATTCTTTTTCAATCACGCAGCCCAGGGTGATATCCTCGGAGTGGATGATGAGATTGTGCGTTTCTGCATCTTCGGTGATCATACTGGGTCGTCCCTGAATGAAATGGATGCCCATTTCACGGGCACGATCATAAAACTCCTCGTACCCTTTGGAAGGTGTGCGAATGTCGATATAGTAGATGGTAATATCAACATCCGGATTTGCTTGTTTCAAGAGGACCGCGTTCTTGATCGAATACATGCAGCAGAAATTCGAGCAAGATTCGATATAGCGCTTGTCTCGAGAGCCTACACAATTAATAAAAGCTAATCTTTGTGGATTTTTTCGATCACTGGGGCGGATAAGGTTGCCAGCTGTGGGACCGGCGGAATTATTAAGCCGTTCCATTTCCATCGAAGTGATCACATTGGGGAAGCGACCGTAGCCATATTCTTCCATGACGCTTGGGTCAAAATGAGAGAAGCCGGTCGCAACCACAATGGCTCCGATTTCTTCCTTAACGATTTTGTCTTGAAGGGTGAAATCAATAGCCTCCAATGCGCCGCAAGCTTCAACGCATTTATAGCAATGAATGCAGGCATCCATGTCAATTGAATAAACCAATGGCACGGATTGGCTCATTGGGACATAGATTGCTTTTCTCGGCGCCAGGTCCATTTCAAAATAATTTGGGACCTCAATCGGGCACACTTTAACGCATTCGCCGCACCCATTACAGCGGTCGGCCAATACAAATTTGGATTTTTCGCGTAGCGTAACGACAAAATTGCCGACAAAACCTTCCACCTGCTCAACTTCTGTGGAAGTTCTCACATCAATTCGGGGTTGACGCGCCGCGTCAACCATTTTTGGTGCGAGAATTCATATACTACAGTCCATGGTTGGGAAGGTTTTATTAAGCTGGGCCATAACCCCGCCAATGGTCGGTTCCTTCTCAACCAGGATAGTTTCGATTCCCTGTTCTGCCAGGTCTAAAGCAGCGCTGATTCCAGCTACTCCGCCGCCAATCACCATGGCTTTGTGCGTCACCGGTACGTCGATCATATCAAGCGGTGTCAAAAAGCGGGATTTGGCAACTGCCGCGGCAGTTAAATCCATCGATTTTTGCAGCGCCCCCTCTCGATCGTGACCATGAGCCCAGGTGCATTGTTCGCGAATGTTAGCCATTTCCATTAAGAAGGGGTTTAAACCCGCTTCAGAAACAGCCGCTCGAAACGTAGGCTCATGCATGCGGACAGAGCATGCGGAAACGACCACACGGTTAAGCTTGTATTTTTCGATATCTTCTTTTATCAGCCGTTGACCTGAGTCAGCGCAGGCATACAGGGTATCGGTTGCGTGCACGACATCGGGAAGTCCCTCTGCGAATTTTACAACTTCTTCAGGAGGGATGACCCCGGCGATGTTGCTGCCGCAGTGGCAGATATAGACGCCAATCCGCAATTCTTCTTCTTTGTTATTTTGTTCGTCAGGAAGATCACTCATCGAGGATCCTTTGCTTTTTGTGGAAATTCAAGGCTGGTTTTAACCAGTTTACGGCGGGTGCGCTGTGCTCGTTGGTCGGGCGTGGTGTATTCAAGCGCATCCTTCGGGCAGATCAAGACGCACTGGGGCCCATCTTCCTCGTTTTCACAACCATCGCAAATTTCAGCCAATTTCGTTCGAGGATTAATTGTGATGGCGCCGAACTCACAGGCTTCGATGCACCATGCGCATCCATCGCACTTGGTCGGATCAACCCGAATGATGCCTGTGTCCACGTCTTGTGAAAGGGCATCGCGTGGGCAGGCGATCACACAGGGCGCATTTTCGCAGGTGCGGCAGGCAACAGCTGTAATCAAAACCTCATCAACCCTGACTGTTCGGATTCGGCTGCGATAAGAATTGAATTCACCGTTTTTAGTATATGAACAGATGTATTCACACAACTGACAGCCAATACATAGTTCAGGATCACAGACGATATATTTGTACTTCGATGTTGATGCTACCATTATTCATTTTCTCCTTATACACCGATTTCTTCTGCGACATCTTCCATGCCGAGGTCGATCAGCAGTTTTTTGGGGATTAATCCTTCTTCTGTCCATCCCTTGGCATTGTAATAAATCTTCTTAAGATAGGCGAGTTCGTCTTCCGTAACAACATGACCAGCGGAAGGCCCAATGGTCATAGGTTCGTTTTTCCAGCGATAGGGCAAATCATCATCCTTCTGCGTCCAACCTTCACGGATGTTGAACGCTTTTTTAATCGTAATGGCCCGAACGCCTATTAGATCGACCTCGTCATAATCGAAGTTCCAGCCCGTCGTTGCATTGATTAATTTTGCGATTGTTGGCCAGGCTCCTGCTCGATCGGCTTTGCCTGTGAAACAGCGCCTGATGAATTTGCACAATGGGAGGGTGTCGTAAACAGCAGCATATTCTTCCGTTCCTGCTGCGACTTTTCCGCGAGTTTCGTCAACCGTGAAGCGATTTGTTTCTCCCTGAATATCCGGGTCGTAGGCTGCGGTTCGATTATGACAGGGACCTCTTGTTCCCGTTGCTAAACCAACCGCAAAGGTTTTTAGGGCGCGAGCGTCATAACCCGGGGTTTCCAATCCTTTTACTTGCATCGCCCATTTCCAAGAATCGGTTCCTCGTTCATTGTCTAAATGTTTTGATGCTCGACGGGTTCCCTCAGCCAGAATATCTCCGATGCCTTCTCTATTCCTGATCATCTTTGCCAGGATGACAGCACCTTCACCGTTACCAAAATTGAGTTCGATGCCTTCAGGTGCTTCTTCACATTTGAAATCTTCTTTGACCAGGACTCCGCGCTCATAGCATTCCATCGCATAAGAAATCGTAACACCCATGGACATAGCATCCATCCCACAGCGATCCGCAATATCAACCAGTTGGATCGCTGCTGTCATATCACCAATTCCTAAATTCGAGCTGACAGCCTGGAGGCATTCGTATTCAACACCTGTCATCGCTCCCGTAAAAGGGCCTCTTTTAACAATTGACATTTGCTCGCAGCCAATGGGGCACTGTGTACAGCCAATTACCTTGACTTTATGGTGTTCATCAAGGTATTCGCCGCTGACCAGGTGAGCAAACTCGAAAACGCCCTCCTGGTAATTGCGCGTAGGCAACAATCCGAGCTTATTCATGTTGAGCATGTTGGTGGATGTGCCGTAGAGACGATATTTCTCAGTATAGGGACCCTGGGCTGATTCAGTGATATCGAAGGACATTTTAAGCAATGTATCTGGATCAGCGACTGTGATACCGTGGGTGCCGCGCACAGCTACTGCCTTAAGTTTTTTGCTGCCCCACACGGCGCCATGACCGGTTCTTCCAGCTTGTCGCCCATCATTGGTCACATTGGCAAAGCGAACCATTTTTTCACCGGCAACGCCGATTGTCGCCGCACGCAGTTGATCGTCACCGTAGATATCACGGATCTTTTCTTCAGTTTCATAGGTCCCTAAACCCATAAGTTTATCAGCAGGAAAAAATTCCACCCGATCGTCGTCGACCATGATGTAGATCCAGTTTGGACTTTGACCATGAATAACTATTCCATCCCACTGAGCCCGTTTTAAGACAATCGAGAACCAGCTTCCTGAAAGGCTGTCGCCAATGAATCCCGTTAACGGAGATTTTGACGCGATGGCATATTTACCTCCTACGGGGACAGGCGTTCCTGCGAAAACTCCATTGGCAATGCAAATTGGATTACCGGGTCCATAAGGATCACAACCTACTTCGATGTTTTCCCAGCATAAGCGGGATGCCATAGAAACACCGCCGATGTAAATTTTGTACCATTCTTCTGGTTTTTCTTCAGCCCAAAATTTACGTTCATTAAGGTCAATGTGCAATATCTTTCCACTATATCCATACATATGACTATTCTCCTAAAATAATGATTCTATGGATGGTTATTCAATGCTGATGTCCGCTCGATGCATTCTATGTTGCTTCAACTGTTAATTCGCAAAAATAAACAATAAAACATTTTATTTATACTCATGGATGGTTTATCTCCATAGTGCAAGATGTAATAAATCCAGGTGAGTATAATCAATAACCGTTTTGGTAACAAACCCGGTTTACACAGGGGTTATTTTACCATAAAACAGATCCTGTTCACTGGAGATCGAGGTCAGGGGGTATGTCATCCGGAGTGATCCATCCTGTGTCTGTGAACACTCGGGCGGTTTGGGTTTGGTAAGCAGGGAATTCAGTAAAGGCAGTTCTTGGAGCACCACAAAACATAAGGTTGCCATTTTCAAGGATTACAACACGATCTGCCAGCCGGGCTGCAAACTCAACATCATGGGTAACCAGTAATATGGCTTTGCCAAGCTGACGCCAGTGATGAAACAGAAAGTTCAAGCGTTTTTTTGCATCATAATCCATCCCGCGAGTGGGCTCATCAAGGAAAATAATCCTGGGGTCGTGAACAGTCACCGCTGCTAAAGCAGTTCGTTGTCGTTCACCAACGGAAAGGTCGCGCGGGTACTGGTCGCCAAGATGACCAAGGTCAAAGGATTTTAGAAAAACATAAAAATCCAACCCTTCTGCATCCTTGCCATGGTTTTTCAAGGTAATTTTTAACTCGTCTATCACCGATTCTGCAAAGAGTAGATCATTAGGGTTTTGGGGCAGGTAGGCAATCTCTTGAATAATTTCAGCAAATTGAAGGTTGTCGGTGTCGGCGCCCATCAGCGTTACCTTTCCTGAATGCGGGATCATTTTCAGCACAGATCGTAAAAGCGTTGTTTTTCCCGCACCATTGGGGCCCATCAAAACAAGGATTTCGCCTCGATGTAAATTGAAACTGACATCATTTAAAATCAATTGATCATTCAAACGGGCGGACAAGCCATCGATTTCCAGGCATGCAGGTTGTGAATCCTGTGGTTTGCAATGCTTTTCAATTTGATTTATAGGTTTGTGGGCAAGTCTAACTTGTGGGAAGGTCGCCGGGGTTAAGGGTAGGGGCGAAAATTTCAGGCGTTGAGCGATTTCGACGATTGGCGGCACCTGATCCATGAGCGGCAATATTTCCTGGGGTTTGCCAATAATCGCTCTCCGTTCAGCATTCAGATTAAGGATCATGTCTGTGTATGGCAACAAGCGTTCCAGACGGTGTTCAGAAATCAATACGGTCAGATTAAGATGGTTTTTTAGTTCGATAACGAATTTCAACACCTCATCTGCCGAAATAGGGTCCAACTGAGAGGTGGGCTCATCCAAAATAAGGACCAAGGGTTGCGTCACCAATGCGCTGGCGATGGCAACTTTCTGCTGTTCGCCCCCAGAAATTTCTGAAAGGTTTTTCTTGCGCAAAGGGGATAATCGCACCATTTGGAGTACTTCCTGGATGCGGCGTTCCATTTCTTGCCTGGGCACCCCCGCATTCTCTAACGAAAATGCAATTTCATCTTCAATGACATCAAATACGAACTGAGATTCGGGTTCCTGAAACACAAAACCGACTTTGTGTGCCATCACCTCAACCCCTTCGGCAATCGGGTCGGACCCAAACACCTGGATTTTCCCAGCGATAATGCCTCCAGAGAAATGGGGGACGAGGCCGTTAATACATCTCAGCAGAGTGGATTTCCCACTTCCTGAAGCGCCAGTCACCAGGGTTAACGTGCCAGGGATAATTTCAAAGTTCACGTCTTCGAACACAGCTTGTGAACGAAGCGAGTATCGGAAAGTTAAATCAGTAAACTTAATCATGTCGTTTTATGATCATCGGTACAAAAGGTAAAATGCAGAAAAGTAAGCCGATCGTTTGGAGCGTAGGAATGCTCAAATAGGGGTAAGGTGAGTAATTCAGTGAGGGCATACCGTCTGCCCACCTAAGATAAATAAAAAGGACTAAATAAAGCACAATGACGATGGTAATCATGATATCCATCGGTTTCCATTCTTCGAGGTGATAGCGCGTGATCTTAGAATGTTTACCAACGGTCATCAATGTCAGCAGGATAAGCCCGAAACCAATCACAAATAATGGGGCTGACAGATAGCGAGGATAATTGAATAGTTGCAAAATCCAACCCGAAAAGACGAAGAAGGCGCCCAGGATCAAGCTGACCAGATTGCCCGGAGCTTTGAGATCGATTGGTTGATGAAACCCTCGAGTGGTCATTGATTCCGCAAGCAGGAAAGCGTTTTCTAAACTGGTCACCAGCAAGGGAATAAAGATCGGCAGCCAATCGACGATCTTTTTCATTGGGTTACCGCGGATCATTTGGGCTTCTTTAATCTCTCGTGCGCGTTTTTGGATGGATGGAAAAAAGGTCAGAGAAATGGTGACCATCATGGCAATCGGGTGGAAAGCTCGCGGAATTAGCCAGGTGAGCTGTTTGATGCTCAATGCCAGGTTGATGACATTAAACAAAATGTATAGCGCACCGATGACCAGCCCATTGATCGCTCCATAAACCAGGCTGTCAAGCGTGAAGTTGCCGCCAATCAGCGGCCATTTCTGTGGAATAGTGAATAAGATTGTCTGCCCCACATGCGAGAAAATCCCATTGATCAGTGTGGATAGGAGGATCATTGCTAATAAAAACCGCAGATTTGCCAGAACCCAGTTTTTAATTTTCTTTTCCCGAGCTAAGCTCTGCCCAAAAAACAGCAAACCCACCAGAATCAAACTAAGATAAACTGGATTGCGGGTTGAAAGGATGAAAACCATAACGACCAGCAGCCATATCATCCAAACGATGGAATGAATCATTGTTCAGGCTCTCCCTGGATTTGGAACGAAAAACGCTGCTTGAAACGTTGAAAAACCTTCAACACAGACGCTGTCATTATGGAGATAATTAAAATATTTCCCACCGCGCGCATGATATCCCACACCAGAGAAGTCGCCAGGTAATACGCAACGTATCGCTGGAGGTTTTCCAGCGCACCAGCATTGTGAGAAAAAGTCTGCCCAGCGCCTGCGCCTAAAAAAGGCCAGAACCACAGGTTCATGATTGCCCCATACAATATGCCCCACAAACCACCGAATCCGCTTAACAGGATAATCTCAACTGGCTTCCCGCGCCAGGCGAATTTATTGACCAAAAATGTCACAAGAATTGCACTCTGGCCAACCCAGCCGGCTGTGATCATCTGGCCCGGTAGCCAGGGTCCGATGCCGCCAGTAATGATTGCTGAAACCAGCAAGGTCATCGCGCCGACCAGAAATCCGATCCGGCTGCCAAAATAATAGCCCGAGAGGATAATCAAGAAGAAAGTAGGGCTGAAACCGCCCGGTCCCGGAATGGCATTCTCTAAAAACCGCAAACCAGCATTGATAGCCGTCAGTACCGCCAGAAACGCAATCATTTTGCTATCCAGCAGAGAAGTTTGGGCTTCAAAAATGACAATCATCAAGCATAATAGAATGATCAGGCTGACCATGATCGGGAAAGAAGCTGCCTGATTGTCAATATCCCTTGCCTGGGTGAAGAAAAAAGGCGATGCCAGGCTAAACAAGCCCAGGAAGATGACAATCAGGTCGGTAGCCAGCCTTAGCAAACGAGTTTTGTTCATTTTTTCCTGAATAACAACCAAACAACAAGCGCAATAACCAGGACACCCAGCACTCCGATGATAATGAGTGGTGTGGTCGATAAGGGTTTGGTTTCTGATTGCGGATCTGTCGTTGTGCTCTCGATATCCTGTGAATAGGGTTTCACTGAAAATTTTTGCGCCTGGTTTACATTTGCTGCAGTTTTATTAAGGTCGTAATAATGGAGATATGGCTGTGCAGCGTAATTTTTTAACTGGTTTTCTCCACAGATGACTTGGATATGAGGGGTGTATTCGGGCGGAGGTGACGGGAAGCGCTCCCAACTGACGAGATACCAGGCTTCCAAATTCCCTGGTAGAACATCAATATCACCAGCGCCAGAGGTGTGAAAGATCCATTCGCGGCCATCCCAATGCCAGTAAGACCAATAGAGGGTGCCGTCTTGAGGGTTTGAGCGGTTCATGATGCTGTTTATGAATCCGTCCTGATCTTCGTAAGGAATGCCAGAATTCTTCAGTAAAGCCAAACCGGAGATGGATTTTCCTTCAATATTGACACAGGCGGTTGTGATTGTATCCTGTTCATCCTGAATCACCAGACCAACTGAATTAGTGGGCACCTCAAATGTGTGTTGGATGTAATAATGACCCCCGATGAGCGCCAGAAGGGCTGCAGTCGTTGCCATCAAATTATCATCGACGAAGTCTTCAGAAAACATGAACGCGCCGGATGGTTTTTGATAGGTAAACAGATCCGGGATGGGGGTGCCGTTTGATTGTGTGCGCCATTCATCGGGGTGGAGATCTGAGGCATTTAAAGCCATGATTACAAAACTGGTTGTGCTGGCATCGCCCCAACCGCCGCTTTCAAGCTGTTGACCACGCAGATAATTGAAGCCATTTTGGATTGCATCATCGCCTGATGAAAGTCCGGATGCGAGCAAGGCTTGCAGCGCTAAGGCTGTGCTGTCCGCCCAGGTGCCAAACCCCGTTGCGTATTCCCAGCCGCCATCTTCTCTTTGCAGGTCGAGCAAGGTTTGCAGGGCTCCTTCAGGGATTTCAACATTGGCGGCTTTCAAACCCAGTAAGCTCAGCGCCTGATGCCAGGTATTTTCAGGATCACCAAATGCAGCGGTGTCCGGATTGTAGCTCTCGATCAGTGCTTGGACCAGGTTGAGTCCGTTAAAATTAGTCGGGTCCTGGCCAGGAGCAACAAGGCCAATGATTGATTTGCCGATGGCATCCGGACCGCTCGCGATGTATGCTTCCAAATTGTTTGCGAGGAAAGTTAGTGGCGACCGGTCGTTGATCGCGATGGTCTGCGGGTCCCATCCGGCAGCTTGGGCGGCGATGATCACATCCAGTGTTTGCCCGGTTGATCCCCAACCCCCGTCATCGTCCTGAGCATCAAAAACAAACGCAAAGGCTCGACCGACTCTGCGCACATGGCCAAGATCATAAAGCGGCTGATCCGAAAGTCCCAGAATCCCATCTGCAGTTCCGTACGCGTTGATGTAATCAGCCCCAAACGCCCCATTCTCTTGCTGAATGTGCAGCAAGGCGTCTAAAGGTGATCCATCTTCTTTAGTCCACAAAGGATCAGTCAGTTGATGTCCTGCTGCATAAAGGCTCTGCAAGATCATACCTGTTACATTGGCGCTGGTGGTGGAATCCCATTCGGTTTGCCATCCGCCATTGGATTGCTGGTTTTCACCAATGAAGTCCAGGGCAAGCAAAATTTCAGGGTCGTTTTCGTGTAGATAATCTGATGACAACAACGCCATGACCGCCAGCGGGGTCATGTCCAGCGTGCTGCCAAAGCCGTCGTCCCAGCTGCCATCAGCCTGTTGGGCTTGTGAAAGCCAGGTAACTGAATCTTGTGGAACGGATGCGTAAGCAGAAGCCAAGCCAAGGATTGCCCATACCTGGTCAGTGACATTGTTGGGGGTAGCCTTGCCAAAAACTCCGGAGTTTGGGTCATATTGATCGTTAATTAAATAGGGCAGGTTGATCCTCTCAGAACCAAAAGCATACGGATCCTGGTTGGCTGCTGCAACCGCGGTGAGTAACTGCCCAGCCCGGGCAAGGTTGAGCTCCGACTCGCCATTTTCGCTTTGAAAAATCCAATCATAGCCCTGGTTTGCCAGATAATCGACCGGGGTCAATCCTTGCGAGCTGGTCAGCACTTCCTGGGGCAACCGGGATGCCGCCAGAGCCAGCACGACCCGAACCGAAACCGCCACGCTGGATGATTCATCGATCCAGCGAATGCCGCCGTCGTCATTTTGCTGTGTTTTTAGATACTCAACTGCTTGAAGGATGGCTGTGTGAACGTCCACCTCTGAGCTCACCGATTGCGCTCTTGTGTTGTGCAATAACGGCGCAAATGCAAGAGAAAGCAATGTCAAAAAAACGATAAAAAATTGGGCTTTTCGTAACGGGGTTTCCATATTTTTTCTCCTTAACATAATAACAAACGACCTTTTTTGTGAAAAGGTCGTTAACCACAAACCGCCCTGCTGGGCGGCCTGTTGAGATCGGCTGAAAAAGCTTTGATGCCGGTTCCCAACTTGCCTTTCCACGAAGTTGTTTGGGACATAAAGGGCAGGTTGTCGGGCTCCACCAATCGTGTTACCGTTGCGGGACAGCGCTGGACTTTCACCAGCTTCCCCTTTTTTACACCTTGCATCCGGGCGTGAGGTGTACCCTTTATGAAATTGTATTATGAAGGCATTTTATTGCTTTTCCAGTATGCTGTCAAGCGATTATGGTAGAAAATTTAAATATTGATTGTTAAAGGAGAGGTAAACCAGGAAAGGTCATGTTTGTTGGACAAAACTAGATCGCTTTTATTATATTCATTCTCTTAGCCCGCTCTCAATCAGTACCTTTTTGAGATGGTCGGTATTGGGTACAGCCATAAAGTGTAGGCCTCGAATACCCGGAAGGGCGCGTAATTTCTCGATCAGTTCCAGGCAGATTTTCAATGCCTCAGTTGATGTGTTTTTGGCGTCAGCCAGGCGCTGCATAATATCGTCCGGGATAACCACACCGGGGAGTTGCCGCAGATATTTGGCTGCTGCCAGGCTTTTAATGGGCGCGACTCCGGCAATTAGATGCACCCGGCTGAGCAGGTTTCTCTTCTCTAACTCCTCCAGGTAAGCTTCAAAACGAGGCAGGTCAAAGATGAGGTTGGTCTGGATGAATTGTGTCCCCGCGTTGATTTTTTTCTCCGCTCGAAGTGCTTGAAACCGCGGCTCGGACGCAAAAGGTGCCGCAGCTGAGCCGAGAAAATACGATGGTGGATGATCCATAGTGCGTCCATCGAGGAACACTCCTTCATCGCGCAGCTTGCGGGCGATCCACACTGCCTGGATGCTGTCCAAGTCCCAGGCGTCCATATGGCTGAATGGCGCAATAGCCTTGATGGGATGATCGCCGGTGACCAGCAACAGGTTGCGAATTCCAGCGGCTGAGGCTCCGATCAGGCTCGCCTGTAAACTGAGCCGGTTGCGATCGCGGGTTGTCATCTGCAGCACCGGTTCGATACCTGAGGTTAAAGCTTGTTGTGCACATGCAAAGGCAGAGAGGCGCGGAATGGCTGAGGCATTGTCAGTGATATTAACCGCGTCGACCAATCCTGAGAGCTCTGCTAACTTGGCATCCAGGACAGGAAAATTGTCCTCAGCCGGCGGTACGATTTCGCAGGTCAGGACAAATTTGCCCTCCGAGAGCAACTTCTCCAGGCTTGATACGGGCTCGTGCGGCTTAGGTGGATGTGGGTAGGCATCGCCATCCCACCAGGCGGGTTGGCGGATGTCTTTGAAAAAACGCTCCCATTTGCTCTTCCTCTCCGTGGTTGAAGAACGAAAGATTGTTGAAATCGTCCTTAACTTTCCATGTGAGTTGATTTTGTTATATACATCTCTCAATGCGCTGGTGCCTGCCTTATCCCAATCAAGTGGTGGAAAAACCTCAAGGAGTTTTTCCAGCCGGTTCATTTTTTCAGCGCGTACGTAGATGGCATGCCAGATACAGGGGCGGGATTCATCAACGCAGCAACTTTCAGGGGTGGAACCGCCGCAGGGACCATTGCGGTAGCCTTTAGGGCATGCCATGGGGCAGATGAAAGCGGTTTCTTGCAGCAGGCAGTTGCCACACATACGGCAACCCCATATCAACCCCTTGAAACTTCTTTCAAGGGCTTCCTCTAAACGCTCAGAAAAGCTGCGCTTTTTGAACGGGTAAAAGGGTGGTTGCCAGCGGCGAGAAGGTGTGAGAATAGGCATAATGGTAAAAATATTACCATACTTTGGGTTTGCCATAAGCAAGTCGTGAATTGTGAGTAGGTTTTTTTTTGCTGGGATTCACCACAGTGATCGTGTATAGAGAGCGTTGATCCTATTTCATATTTTTATGATGCGTCTCGGTTCAGTGATCGTAAATCATATGCCAATTGACTTTACCTGATTAAAAATCAAATCAAAAAGCTACCACAGGGATCCCTGAGGTAGCTTTTTAAATTGTGGCTATAGAGATAAGATGGGAGGTGTTTGAGAGAAAAAGCCACAAATCTTTACCGTGAGGTGGTGAATTTCACCAGTTTGCCTTTCTTATCAAAAGTCATACGAGCAAAATGATGGTGTGCGGTGTGCTGGTTTTCTTCAAAGGATTTTTTCAGTGTCACCACATAGCGTTCAGGCGCGCCTGATTGGTCTGTATTTGTTTCGGAACCAATTTTTGAACCAGCAAACCCCTTCGATTTTTTATAGCTCATTTGGGCGTTTTCCAAACCCGGAAGGTACTTCTCTACCACTTTCTTTACCTGTTTATTAACCTGTTTGGGCATATCCTTTTCATCACTGGAAGAGAGCATATCATAGTCGCTGATCGTCTTTAACGCAGGATAGGATTTGAACCGGAACAGCGCTTTAGGCATGGTCTGCAAGCCATCGTGTTGAGCAAGGGGATCTCCATAGAGGACAAAGGAAAGCAAGGTCTTTTGGTCCTCGCCATCGAGAAATCCCTGGAGTCTGATCATTTCCTCAGCCAGTAGCAACTTGGCTTGCATTAATGCATACCCTGCGGGCAAGCCTTCAGCGATTTTCTTCCAGAATGTATTGGCTAACAAATCTGCAGCAATCAATGGGGGTGTCACGGAGCCATAAGAAATACAGGTTGATCCGACAAAGGTTTGTGTGCCCGTATCCAGACACTTCAAAGAAATCGCCTCCTCACATTGCTTGTCAATGATATGCGCACCATAACAGGCTTCGGTTAAAACTAATTTTGGCGCAGAATTGTTTTCATCAAACATGGTTGGGGTTAAAGCAACCGGGTAATCGGGGCCATTCGAAAATGATGAAAAGTCTTTCTGCCCATACCAGTCAGGGCCGTCCTTGATTCCATGCAGATTGAAATAACCCAATTTGAGCCCGTGGTCACCGTTCAGATGAATACTATTGGCATGGTTCGGGGGCGACAGTTGCAAGTTCTTAGAATCGCCAATAGTTTTGTAGACTTCGGTCGAAGCTCTGTGCCAGATTTCAGCAGAATAACCAAGTTGAGATTTATTTTGATTCAAGCTGCTCCCCAGGTTGTTGAATATTTGCAGGAACCAGTTTATGAAGGTGGTAATGTTTAGCATCAGTGTTTTGCTATTCTTGCTGCGCTTCTGATATTGATGGGTCAAATTCCTAATTTGTTCTAAAAGTAAGCCAGCATCTGGACCGGCTTCACCGGGCAAACGACCGACAGGCCATTGTGCGACGAAGTAATTTTCATCGATACAGGCGTAGGGATTGTCTGAGGGCACATCCATGTCATCGTCAAAAGTTGGGTTGGGTAGGTTGTGAAAAGGAACAATTTCGGGACCTCCCACGATGAGCAATGCGCCGATCATCTCGCCACGTTTTGCCAGTGCCTGGTCGAGATCAGCCAATGCCAGCTTGATTTGCCAGGGATCATTGCCGATCACAGGTTTAATCCCCATGGGTGCAAGCTGCTCTGGATCATCCGGGTAAAACAATGATGCTCCCCAATCCGGCAAATTCTGGATCAGGCTGACCAGCTCGTTCAACAAACCGTCGATAACCATTGCCGTATTCGGGCCATAGAATTTTTCAAGCTGTCCCTTCGAGGTCATCACAACGTATACGGGAAAGCGATTGTCCGCCCGTTCAAGCTCGGGTTTCTTAAGCCGCTTGGCAATTTTTGAAAAAGCACCCCGGATTTCTTCCAGGTCTTCTTCTGATGCCCATTTCTCAGGCGTTGATCGAAGCGGAACATCTTCAGGGATGACCGCCTGCACCGACTTAATCACTGGCGGCGGAGCAAATGCGGTCTGAATTTTCTGTGTGACATCAGAACTGCTGACTTGAGGTGATCGAGGTTGTGATACAAAGTTTTTGGCAAAGGTTGGCTTTTTTACCTGTCCAGCATTCAGGCGATTCCAGCCCAAATAAGCCGAGACAGAGGCGGGAATCGGCAGATCAAAACAAATCTCAAACCGATCTGGCCAAAGATCTTTAAATGGGTGGTCCACACCCATCAACTGCTCAATGACCTGACCTGCAGTATCGTGGGCTGCAACCCAATGCAAACGTTCAACCGCAGTCGCTTCTAACCCCAGATCCATTTCAACCAGGGCTCGAATCACGTTGATGTGCAGGCAATTAGGCCATTGTTGATGGTAAATCTCAGAAAGGTTGCTGAGCATATCCTGATTGCCCAATTCACGTGCTGTTTTTAGATGCAAAATCGCTGGCAACGCAGTAGGTGGATTGTGCACCATTGCCTCGTGAATGTGAACCAGCGCCAGATCAAACTCGCCCTGAGAGAAGGCTATCCTGGCACTCCACAGGGGTGCAAGCCATTTCTCTGCTTTGTTGTCAGGCGCTGCTTTTTCCTCCAGATAACACACCAGGTCAGCATAAAGCTTTTGTTGGGATTTAGTCGGCGAAAGACGCTGCAAATCACGCACTGCTTCCAGGAATGTCGGATCCCAGGTTACGATCTGCTCAAGCTGGTCAAATGCCTGGTTTTGCAGATCAAGTTTCGCATAGGATAATGCCTGGTGATATTTAACAAAGAGATCACCCGGATAATTTGCCAACCAGAGCATTGCAACTTCTTTGACAAACTGGTATTCTTGACAAATATTTCCTGCATTAAGGACCATTAAAAATCGATAACGGTCCATGGAATTTAAGCTTTTTTCAGATTGAGTTATTGATGACATTGTTATCTCACCTCTCGTAAGTTGTTTACCAGATTGAGGGCTGTGACCACGCCAAGCTGGCGGATGATATTGCTATCATCAGGTGAATACTTTTTAGCCGTTTTCAGCATCAGTTCGGCACCCGGATAATCTTTGATTTCTTTTAATGCTAACCCGGCATAATAATAAGGTCGTGGATCGGATTTATTTGCCTGGGAGCCTTTATCAAATATTTCAATGGCTTTTTCCACATCTCTACGTTCCTGGTAGGTTTTTCCTAATTCGATATAAGCTTCGATCAAGGTATCGTCTAAAGTGATGGCCTGTGAGAGATGGGTGATGGCCTGATCTAAATCTCCCTTGGCACGCTGCAAACGTCCCAACATTAAGTGTATTTCTGCCCGATCAGGTGCAAACCTCAAGGTTGTTTGAGCAACTTTTTCTGCCTCTGTGATGCGATTTGCCTGGATCAACCATTCTGTGAGGCTGGTCAACACTGCGGGGTCTTTAGGGTTATTTTGAGCCAGGACGATTAAATCTGGCAAAGCTTTTTCAACGCCAACCTGCTCTTTTTTTATCTTTAGATATTCCAAAGCCACTCTGGTGTTATCGGGGTCTTTATCCAGGTTCTGGATCAGTGTTGATAAAGCTTGAGCAAATTTTCCCTGTTTTGCTAATGCACGGGCTAAATAGATCAGTGCAGTTTCATTTTCACTGTGTTCTGTCAACACCGCTGTTGCCCGAGATTCAAGGTCAGAGAAATTGTTTTGCTCGAATAAGAGTTTCATTTCCATCTCAACCAGGTGCACATCATCAGGATCAAGTTGGCTGGCTTTTCGAATACTGAAAAGAGCATCAGAAATATCGCCCATACGACGGTTAACTTCAGCCATGGCTACCCAGCTTTTAGGATCATCGGACCGGTACGCTGTGCTTTTTTCCAAATCTGATTTCGCCTGGACAAAGTTGTTGGTTTGTACATTAAGTGACGCGCTTTTTTGCCAGTAGTATGCATTCTCTGGTTGATATTCCAGCGCAGATTGAATGTGTTTTTCTGCCAGATCAGGGTGGGACAGCCTGGCGTGCAGGTCAGCAGCCAGGATATGCCAATCAGGCTCTTCAGGCCAAAGGCTTAATGCCGTCTCAATTGAGTCAATTGCCTGTGCAGGCTGATCAAGGCTGAGATAAGCCAGCAGGGCGTGGTTGATCGGGTTAGCAGGGTCGATCTTGAGTGCTTTTTCAATGAGCGGAATTGCGTCGTGTCGCCCATGTCGTAGTGCGTAAACGCCATATGCTTGTAAAACCTTGACGTCGTTTGAATACGCTTCGAGGATGTCCCGGATTAAATTGTCATCTTCGCTGCCAATGAGTACCGCTGCTGCTTCTTCGGGTCCTTGTAAGCAGGCGTCCACATTCAGATGCACAGGCCAGATGCCAGTGAAAGCTGATTCAATCCTTGCTTTCATGCAGATAATTTGATCCTGAGGAACCTTGCTGTGAATGTTGACCAATAAACGCTCTGCGGTTGTGTGGTGTTCTTCTGAAAGGCAAGCTGATCCGGGGCTATGTGTGGTGATCGACACAGCAGAGGCGATTTGCTGAACCTCCGCTGCGGTCACCAATGCGTATAAATAACGCCAGTTGAATAGGGGTTGAGTATCAAATTGACCATAAACTTTAGACCAGGCCTGTATTGCATCTAAATATTCATCCAGCGCCAGGCATGCTTCTGAAATGCTGTGCTGGTTGATCATTTTCCTGAAGATTTCTGGCAGCGATCGCGTCGAATGATTCCCGAAGGTTGTATTGAGGTTTTTGATCGCCTCGCTGAGGTGTTTTTTGGCAGTGTCAAAGTCACCATTGTTAGCAGCAAAACGGCTTTTTATTGCCAGTACCCTGGGGTAAGTCAAATCGACGTCAGCCAGAAGCAAAAAACGTTCCAAAGCTTTTTCATAATTTTCCTGGTACAGGAATACTTCTATCTGAGAACAGATCAGATCCAGTAAATCATGTGAATCTTTATTCTTCAGCAATTCTGACGGGGTGATGTGCTGTGTAATTTCCAGCACGGGTTTATGGTCCAGTCCCACCATGGCTGTCTCAATGATTGCATTGGTGAGTTTTATGTCACCTTTATTTCTCTGGTGAGTAAGCGTTAGATGTTCTAAAGACTCCTCAAAATGTCCCAGTGCTCTAAAAAGGTATCCAAGGCGAAGATGATACCCATCCAGTGTTAGATCATGAGAATAAAGGAGGGGTGATTTGCTGATTAGAAGGGGAGGGGTGGTATCTGTCTCCAGTGTCTTCAATGCGCTATCGTCAATGGATATCAATGCCGCGCAGGCGTGTTCATATTCGCCAATATTAGAAAACAAATCCGCAGTTAATATCGCAATTTGTGGATATTGAGAAATCAGGCTCTGTTCAATATCAAGCGCATCTAAAGCTTGTTTGTGTTGGCCCTGCAAAGCATAAATGATGGCAAGGTCCATTACCATTAGCGGGTTAAAATCGGGATATATTTGCAGGGCTTTTTCCAGGGCTTGAGCAGCATTTTCGAGGTCATTTAAGTGAACGCAAACATAAGCTGCCTGGTGGAGTAGGTCGGGATTGGGCGGCGGGGACACGATAAAATCGACGACGTTCTCCTGAGCTTCTTCCAGCAATCCCGCAGAAATCAGCGCTTTTGCCAGCCAAAGCCGCAACTCACTGCGGTGAGGAGAGAGTTGAAGAGCTTCTTTCAGTGCTCGAACTGCTTCTTCGGGGTCATTTGCGCGAGTTTTAAAACCGGCATACCAGAGGATGTTATTTAAGTCCTGTGGCGCCATTATCAGTGCGCTTTTGGCCATAGCGTGTGCTTTTCCAGGTAGGTCGGTAGCCTGAAAGGCATCTGCCAGGGCGTGGCGAATGATCAGGTTACTGGGTTGAATGTCAAGTGCATCCTGCAGTGCTGCCAGCCCGACTTCCGGGTCTGCCAATCCCATGGCGGCTTGTCCCAACCCATACTTCAGACGCCAATCACCCAGTAAATTATGTTGCTCTGCCGCTTTTGCCAGCCTGGTATAAACATTAAACGCACTTTGATGCTGACCGTTTAGGCGTTCAACATCAGCTAATAAGCGAGTGATCACGGATTGATCCGCGTGTATATGAGAAGCTTGCAAGAGGATTGCGTTGACACGGTCCAGAACCCGTCCCGTTTCTTGTTCTGGATCGGATTCCAACCGATCCAAAACTAAGTGAGAGGCAGCGACAACAGTTTGAACATCTTCTGGAAATTTCTCAGCAGCAAAGAGCAGGAGCGGCTCAGCAGAAACCACCTGTTCCAACGCCAGCAAGATATGGCCTAACAGCTTGGCAGCAATTGGATTCTGCTCATAATTGTCGCTAAATGCTTCCATTAAGGGGTAGGCATGCTCAGGCTGACCTAACCGAAAATAAATATCTGCTAATTCGATTTTTCCTTCAGTGTGCTGAGAATCAAGCTCATAAGCCTGTTTGTAGGCAGCGAGCGCCTCAGCGTACTCCTGGTTGGCATCCTGAGCTTTTCCAAGAGCTCGCAGTAAGCGAGGTTGATTTGGGACAACCTTGATACTCTTTTTTAGCGTTTCAAGGGCGCGATCGGTTTGGTCATTCTCAGCCCACAGCCAGGCCATCGTTAACCAGGCGTCAGGCTCAGTCGGTATCAAATCGAGCACGCTTTCCATATGCTGGATTGCTTTAAGGGGATCACCTTTGAGGTGGTAAATTTCTCCCAATAAAACCAGCGCCTTTGGATTTTTTTCATAGCGTTGTAAAATGTTCTGGCAAATTGAAATGGCTGTTTCTGTTTGTTGTGTCCTTACAGCGGCCTCTGCATACATTTCCAAATCTTCTATTTCGCTGGACTCCATTGAATTAATGAACGTTTGCAGGAAGGTAAAGGCATCTTGCCAGCGCTCTGCGCGAGCATACAAACGAGCCAAAGAACGCTTGTGTGCAATCTCTGTGGGTTCAATTCTTTCAAGATATGAAGTCAGTTCAATTGATTTCTCAATCTGGTTGGATTCATCATACAAATCGCGAGCAATACTGATCGCCTGTAGATCGTTTGAATTTGATCGCAGATATTTTTCCAGCCAATGCAGACGATCTCCTCGACAATCTGCTTTTTGGATTGCCAACAATATCCCCGCTTCAGGAGAGAGGTGCGGCTGGTGGACATAATAACTCGCCAGGGGCTGTTTTTTTCGATGCGACCATTTGCTCGACGGAGTGTGAGATTTAATCGCAGCATTGATAATTTCTTTGTCTTCTCCATCAATCTGATGAAGCAAAAGTTGCTGTTGAATGGTTTCCGGCAATTCAGTTAACTGCTGGTGCGCATCTTCAAACTGACCATCGGCGATTAATGAGCGTGCGTAGAAAAGACGTGCTTGCTTGGAGTGGGGCACTGATTTAATGATTTCGAGCCAGCGGGTTGGCGCGACATGCCCTTTCTCATCAGCGAGGGTTTGAAAAAGTGCCTGTGCTTTCAAAAATTCAAAAATTTCAGTGACTTTCTGATAGGTGTCAGCTGCTTTCCGTTGGTTTCCGGTAAAAAAGTAAAACGCAGCCAAGCGATTAACATTTTCAGGTAAAGCGTAGGAAACGGTCTTTTCCAGGGGATCAGAATCCGCACTGACCGCATCAAAGGCCTCGATTCCGGAAAAGACATTGGCGAAGAATTCCCTGTTATTCTTGGTCTGAAGCAGTTGTCTTGCTAAATTAATTTGTAGTGCTTCTTGATTGAAATCTCTCAACCATCCCAGGTTTTCCAATTGGTGATCAATCGTAAGTTGCTTAGCAAATTCAAACAATTGATCCAATAACAAATCGGGATCCATCGGATTTGTTATCAGGGTGTGTAAAAGAATTGGAATAAAAGCCTGACGAATTGAATCAGATGGCGAAGAAATAAACTCATCAATCAAATCATTAAAATCATGGCAAATAGAAAATAAACATGCAAAGGGCGTTTGCCAGATACGATAGTTTTTGAGGATAGATTGAGGATTCCGGTTAATGAAGATTTCTTCAGAGAGCCCTTTCCAGGTGTCTCTCCTCATTCGTCGTTCATAGAGAGTTAAGGCGAGTAAACCTGCTGTATAAAGATCAGCAGGAGGGAGGCTGGTGTTAAATACAGTTTCCAAAGCTTGTGCTGCCGCTGCTTTAATTTGAGCAGGAAGATTGATTTCACATTGACCAAGGTCTGGAATAGATAAACCGATCTTCTGTTCGATCAACCAGGTAGCCATTTTCATGGGTGCGTAGCTGGCCAGGTCATTGGGAGCATTCAAAAAAAATGGCAAACTGTGGTCTTCCCCTTGAATAAATTGCCAGACCAAAGGGTCTTGTTGCAGGCTTTTCACTAGAATTTGGCCATCATTGGGCGAAAAGCGCTGTCTGATTAAATCGAGCCAAGCTGTTAGTGACATGATGTGTCCAATCTTGCCTGATGGGATCAATTTGTAATACCAAGATTTCTGGTGATGAAATATGCCGTTGTCAGCAAAGCAATACCCAGGAAAACAAGGAAAACGCCAATACCTGAATTGGTTTTAGAAAGATCGTGCAAGGCATTGATCAATGATGAGGCATTGCCTACCAAGCCGGCGACATTGTCTGTAATGCCTTTTTGTGCCAGTTTTGTGGTTTGCTTGGCAATTGTTTTAATGTCGCGACCAACAGCATGCTTTATCAGGATAAAGATACTGATAACAAGTACGATCAATCCAAGCAAGAACAACGCTGTTGCCATGGTCATTTGGAAATCAAAAGTTGAAGTAAACATAAAAACACCTCCAGATTAATATCTCTGGAGGTGATGTAGCAAGTTCTGTGCCAAGCGAACGCTTGACAGGGATTTAAATTGAACTTCTTTCGATGATCTCTGAAGGCAGATGCTGGATATCGATTGCAGGGTCATCGCAGAAAATGATGGCGCGTTCGAGCGCATTGCGCAGTTCTCGGATATTTCCTGGCCAGTCATAATCCATCATTGCCTCTAGTGCGCGCGGGGTAACATCCTTGATGTTGGTGCCCATGCTCATGTTGCTTTGATTTAATAAAAGGCCAACCAGTTCGGGGATGTCTTCCTTACGTTTTCTGAGCGGCGGGATGTCCAGGTCGACGACTTTCAAGCGGTAGTACAGGTCTTCTCGAAATTCGCCGTTTTTAATCATTTCTTTTAAATCCCGGTTTGATGCAGCGATAATCTGTACATCCACGCGGATGAGTGTCGTACCGCCAACCCGGCGAAAGGCACGCTCTTCGATAGCCCGCAAAAGCTTAGCCTGCATGTCAAGTGGCATTGATGAAATTTCATCAAGAAACAGGATTCCGCCATCAGCAACTTCCATTAAACCATTTTTACGCTTGTTTGACGCGCCGGTAAAAGCATTCGCTTCATGCCCAAACAATTCAGATTCCAACAAGGTGTTGGCAATCGCAGCGCAGTTGATTGCGATAAAAGGCTTGTCACTGCGGGGACCCGACTGGAGGATAAAAGTAGCCATAACTTCTTTTCCTGTTCCGGATTCGCCGGTAATTAAAACAGACACCGAAGCTTCCGCCGCACGTTGGGCAAGATTGATCAAAGCTTGCATGCGAGGGTGCTGACCGACTACGAATTTTGCTGATAATGCTTGAGAATGGCGCAAATGATCAAGTTCGCGACGCATGGCTACGAGGTCCTCTGCCCTTGATATGGATTTCTTTAAAGTTTTCATATCAATGGGTTTGGTAATGAAATCCAGAGCGCCTTTTTTCATGGCTTCCACGGCATAATCAATTTGACCGTGGGCAGTAATTACGATGAACTTTGGCTGAAAAGCCATATGAATGACTTCATCTAACAACGATAAGCCATTGCCATCGGGTAGGAGGATGTCTAAAATACAGATATCAGCTTTATTCAATTCTAAAAAGCCGCGTGCTTCTTTGAGGGTGCCCGCTTCCAGAACTTCTTTGCCATCTTTTCGTAGGCTGTCCGCGATTGCTTCTCGGGCAGTATCAACATCGTCTACGACCAGGATTGTTGCACTCATTCGTTGCCAGGACCTTTCTTCTTCAACAAGAATATCTTAAATATTGTTCCCCCGGGGTAGCTATCGACCTCGATTTTACCTTTATGGGTATTGATGATTTGCTGGGTGATTGCCAAACCCAGACCAGTTCCACGTTTCGAGCCCGTTACAAAGGGTTTGAACATGTGGGACTTCATTTCATCGGGGATACCTGTTCCGGTGTCAGTTAAGTTGATCTGAATGTAGCGATGGTCTTGATCATCTTCGGCTTCTGTTATTTTAATCCCCAATGAGCCGCCTTTTTCAGCCATGGCATTGACTGAATTACTGATCAAGTTGGTAAACACCTGGTCTAGAGCCCGCAGATCGCCTTCGATAATGGGATTGTCAACCTCAGTTTCATAATAAGTCGAGATATTTAATCGCATAAGCCTGGGATGCCATCGCTCCAGCATTCGTGTGAGCAAAAAATTTAAATCCACCCCAGCCATTTTATATTCCAGCGGTTTGGCAAAAGATAAGACACTATCCATTAAATACATCAGTTTGTTACATTCATCACGGATGTTGTCCAGCCATTTCAAGTTTGGATCACCTTCTTTTAGTGAGTCTTCAATAACTTGCAAAGAAAGCATTATCGCATTGATGGGATTACGTACTTCGTGGGCAAAAATCGCGGTAACTTCACCTAAAATTGCTCGCTGTTCCAATTGCTTATTGATGGCCTGATTTTCTTCTTGTTGGCTCAGGTCGCGAATCAACATGATTATTGAAAAGAGTTGCCCTTTGATCATCACGGGAGACATTAGAATTTGAGCAGGGAAAGAGCGACCGGTGCGGTGGTAAATGGTTAGATCGCCACTGGTAAGGCTGGGGATGCCCTGTTGGGTGGAACGCAGCGAAGATTCCAAAGATTCTGAGCCAATAAGAATGGTAGTAATTGGTTGACGGAGTGCTTCGACATTGGCATATCCCAGGATTGCTTCAGCTGCTGGATTAATTTCTGCTACAGTTAAATCTGGTGCAAGGATGATTACTCCCTCTTCCAGGTTCGTTACAATCTCATTCTGGATTTTTACCACTTGTCTGATCTTGTGGATGAGATTATTCTGAATTTGCTGTTTGTTATGGTTTTCCATTATCCCAGCTATATAAACGGCTAGCAATCTTGCCAGGGGAAGCGTGTTTAAATGGGGCACTTGCGATTCAGAACAGGCAACCAATAATCCGAAATTTGCTGCTTCAAGCCCCAATGGGACACTGACCAAATAACCAAGCTGAGCAGCCATTACATAATGGTGAAGGCCAGAAACGGCGGGTAAATCTGGCGTCCATATCCCAGGGCTTTGATGACTGAGAAGGTCGTCGTCGGTCAAGTGGGTGGGTAATTCCGATGCTCGCTCCTTATTTGACGTTAGATGAAGAACCATAGGAGGAGTCGACCCGGTTGCTTTGTATAAGCAAACGAGCGGCGTTTCCAATAATGCTCCAGCTTTCATAAGAATTTGTTCAAGAACGGGATCCATCATTGGTTTGTTGACCGATTGTAACAGAGAGGTCAGCCCTTCGATAACGGCAATTTGTTCACCTGCCTGAAATTTTTTGACCGGTCGCTCATCATCTGGCTTGAGTAGAATAATCAAATACTCATCTACATGGACAAGCGGAAAGATTCTGACAGTGACGGGCATTAATGGAAGTTTTTTATGGCGCAAAAAAGCTTTTTTGTCATGCCCGCTGAGTGGGTCAGTATTTGATATATTCGGGAGCAAGGTTTTTATGGATTGATGAATGAAATCAGCCTCGCCGAGGTTTGTCAGCAAGAAAAGGGCATTGTTTGCTGCTAAGATCGAATCATTGCTGGGCTGATAGATGATTGCAGGATCAGGTATTAAATTAAATAATGTCAGGAGGCTTTCAAGACCCTCTTCAGGTGTGAAATTGAAATTATTAAAATTGTCAGAGATATTTTGGGTCACATTTTTCTCATAGTGTAGCGAATTTTTCATTTCGTCTCAGATGGGCTGGGAGTATGCCTTCCATGGCACGATATTTCGCCACGGTCCGCCGAGCCACTGAGATGCCCTGGTTTTCCAATTGTTCCTGGAGTTCGGTATCGTTAAGTGGATGTGGTTCGTTAGCGATGATCTCCTTAAGAACTGTCCTGACAGCCAGGCTGCGATCAAAGAACATCGCCATTGGAATTATTCTTTTATTTGGCAACTGCACTGTCTTATTGGCAACTGCACGCGAAATGGTTGATTCGTGTACATCCAATTCTGCCGCAATTTGGGCTCTGGTAAGGGGTTCTAAAAACGTCTCACCTTGCATTATAAATGGTTTTTGAATTGCAACCAATCGGGACATCAGTTGTTGCATGGTATTGTTGCGTTGTTGAATGCACTTGATCAAGAGCGACGCTTTGCCGATGTCTTTTTTCCACTCCTCCTGGTTTTCTCCGGTTTGTTCTTTAATCGCCTGTTTAAACAAGGGGTTAATCCTCAAAAAACCACGTGATGGCATGATGATTTCAATAACCAATGGATTACCGGGTTTGTTATTAAGATAATAGATTAGGACATCTGGTTGATTAAAAACATCAGGTTTATTATCGCTCGGATTGCGGAATGTTCCCCAATTGGCTCTTGCTGGGAATGGGTTAAGGTTATCACTGATAAAACTTGCAAGACTTTGCATCTCATACAATGTGGTTCTGTATTTCTTTGCCAGCTCTGAATAATGGTGTCGGGACAGCAATTTAAAATCTTCGCTAATTACCTGTTTGGCAAATTCGGGCACAGTGCCTGTTTCAGCAAGGTGATCAAGTTGCACGAGCAGAGCTTCTTTCACATTACGGGAAGCGACTCCAATGGGATCGCAATGTTGGATTTTAGATAATACTTTTTCTACTTTGGAGGGCGGCACATGATGATAGCGGCAGATCTCAACGATGTTGATGTTGAGGAATCCATCCTCATCCAGGTTGGTCAGGATCATCGCTGCGATTTCCCGCTCATCAAGTTCTAACACTGGCGCCACCTGGCGTAAGACGTAACTGGACAGATCTAGATTTGCTGATGAAAACGGATCTTCGGGGTAATCCTCAATTGAGGTAGAGGCACTAGCGCTGAAGGTGTAAAAATCATCTCTTGGAGAGACAAACACAATGGTCTCGTCAGGATCCATGGTTTTTGGCTGGCTGCAGATTGAACAAGGACCTTCAGGTGGCAATCTTCGACCACACATTGGACAGCGGCGCTCGTTGATAAGCTCTAAAGCCGGATTTTGTGAAAGTTCACGATCAATGGTTTGGAGTAATTCAGTCGATGTCATGTACAACAATGTCATGGTTTGGGCGATATGCGCCGATGTCATCGGGCTTTGTGTTTGATATTGGCTGTGTGTAGACCTCAGTTGCACGAGATTGTCTCCTGATCTTATTATAAAATAATAATCGAAATGTTGCAAGATGTGTGCCAGAAACGATCGTATTCAGATAGCGAAAAGCCATGCCAGGCGTGGTAAAATCTCAAGAAAAGCAACTATGAGGCATCTATGAAGTTGACTGTCATTGGCGGAGGCCTGGCAGGTTGTGAAGCAGCCTGGCAAGCTGCAGAGCGGGGAGTTGAGGTCGTGTTGCACGAAATGCGCCCAATACTTAGTACTGGCGCCCACCGCACAGGAAAATTAGCTGAACTGGTGTGTTCAAATTCTCTTGGCTCAAACCTTCAAAATCGAGCTTCAGGATTATTGAAAGCTGAATTGCGCCAATTAAGATCGTTACTCATCGATTGTGCTGATGCAAGTGCGATACCGGCTGGTGGTGCGTTGGCTGTGGACCGGGAGCAATTTTCTGACCGCGTGGAAGATAAGCTTACGTCACACCCAAAAATAGATATTATCCGGCAAGAAATCCAAACCATACCGCTGAGCCCAGCAATATTGGCAACCGGTCCGCTGACCTCGCAGAATTTATCAGAGAAGCTACTCGCATTTACCGATCATGAGCATCTATTTTTCTTTGATGCAATTGCGCCGGTTATCGAATATGGCTCAATTAATTTCGATGTTGCATTTCGAGCAGACCGTTATGATTATGACAAAATTAACGAAGGCGATTACATCAATTGTCCTTTTGATAAAGATCGATATCAAGAATTTCTCAACGCTTTGATCCAGGCGAAAAGGATCCCGCTCCAAACTTTTGAAACTGAGATCGACGATGGAGTGGATGCTGGCACTGAGACCTACTTTCAACGTTGTCAGCCGATAGAAGTTCTCGCACAAAAGGGTGAAAGAGCGCTGTTGTTTGGACCATTGCGCCCGGTTGGATTGATTGATCCCAGAACTGGTCGCCGTCCGTACGCGGTGGTTCAACTTCGGCAGGATACATTGACTGGTGATCTTTACAATTTGGTTGGCTTTCAAACCAATCTGACCCATGCTGAACAGGCGCGTGTCTTCAGAATGATTCCCGGATTAGAAAATGTGAAATTCCAACGATTTGGACAGATGCATAGAAACACCTATCTGGCTGCTCCAAAGCTGTTGGATAATACTTTGGCATTTCATAAGCAGCCTGGATTATTTGTTGCCGGTCAGTTGTCCGGGACCGAAGGGTATGCGGGAAATATCGCCAGTGGTTTGGTGGCTGGAATCAATGCAGCGCATTATTTGCTTGGAAAGCCGCCGTTACAGTTGCCGGTGACTACAATGACGGGAGCGTTGATTCATTACATTACACACGCTGAAATCAAGAGTTTTCAGCCGATGAAAGCCATGTTTGGGTTGCTACCAGACCCTGATCAAACTCAGAGGTTGAAAAAAATCGAACGTTACAAATTTTACGCAGAGCGCGCCTTGACCGATTTAGACAACTACATAAAACACCATTTAACAACATAAATATTGAGTAATGGAGATTTTATGCGAGGAAGGTCAGGGCAAGGGAGGGCGTTTGTTCATTATTCAGTGACAATAGATATATTATAATAAAGGCAATATCACTAACAAAAGAGAGGTAATTCTGTCGTATGGAGATCAAACCTGCACAACGCATATCTTCAGTCAAGCCGTATTTTTTTGCAGATCTAGAAAAAACCATTGCAAAATTAAAGCAATCTGGCCTGAACATCATCCGCCTTGATATGGGATCGCCAGACTTGCCACCTGCCGATAATATTATTGAAACCTTGGTCAACTCTGCTCGTCGATCAGATGTACATGGTTATGGCCCCTCCGGTGGATCAGTTGGATTAAAATCAGCCTTTGCCAAGTATTATGAAGATCGTTTTGGGGTTGAGCTTGATCCAGAACGCGAAGTGTTAACATTAATTGGATCGAAAGAGGGAATTTACAATATCAACCAGGTGCTGATCGACCCGGGCGATGTAGTGCTTTTGCCAGACCCGTGTTATCCTGTTTACCGTTCAGGTGTGATGATCAGTCAGGGACAATCCTTTTCGATGCCCCTCTTGGCGGAAAATGGTTTTCTGCCGGATTTAGAACGCATCCCCGAGGATGTAGCGCAGAAAGCCAAATTAATGTGGCTTAATTATCCGAATAATCCCACTGGAGCAATTGCTCCGCTCTCGTTCTTCCAAAAAGTTGTGGACTTTGCCACTAAATATAATATTGTAGTTGCACATGATGCACCTTATGTGGATGTCTGCTTTGATGATTATATTGCGCCAAGCATTCTACAGATTCCAGGGGCAAAAGATGTATGTATTGAATTTAATTCGCTGTCAAAAACCTATAATATGGCTGGATGGCGAGTCGGTGTGGCTGTTGGCAACCCAGAAATTGTGCGATTATTGCGTTTACTGAAAAGCCAGATGGATTCTTCACTTTTCGTTCCAATTATGTTGGCTGCCGAAGCCGCGTTACTGGAAGATCAATCCTGGATCCGAAACCGGAATTTGGTTTATCAGCGCCGCCGCGACATTGTTGTGAAAACAATGGAAGAACTTGGCTTTACTATTGAGAATCCCAAAGCAGCTCTTTATGTTTGGGCTGGCTTGCCCAATGGATGGAAAGATGACATCGAGTTTTGCGATGTGTTATTGAGAGAAACCGGAGTCAGTATTACCCCCGGTGTCGTTTATGGCGATTCAGGCGCTGGATACGTGCGCATTTCTCTTGTTATACCGGCAGAAAAGCTTGTCGAAGCGATGTTGCGTTTGAAGGATTGGATCAAGGAGCGTGAATAGCCCTTTATGGCAAAAAACAAACTGATAAATACAGAACAATTACAACAAAGAGCCTTCTTAGTTGGTGCGAATGTGTCAACACGAGAGGATTTACTTTCGCAAGACGATTCGATGCAAGAATTGGAGTTGCTGGCTCAGACAGCAGGTATTGAAGTCGTTGGACATGTAACCCAAAATTTAACCATCCCCAATCCCAAAACATATATCGGCTCTGGTAAGGTTGATGAAATTAAATTACTTGTTGAGGAGTTTGACGCTGACCTGGTGATTTTTGACATCGAACTCTCTCCACGACATCAGCGAGAATTGGAGAAAGCCTTAGGAGATACACTTCAGGTTATTGACCGAACCGCCTTGATTCTGGATATTTTCGCACAGCACGCCCATACCAGTGAGGGTGTTTTACAAGTTGAGCTGGCACAATATGAATACCGCTTGCCGCGCTTAACCAGAGCCTGGACCCATCTAGCACGACAGGCAGGCGGAGGTGGTGGTCGAACTGGAAGCGTGGGCGGTGTCGGATTGCGGGGTCCAGGTGAGACCCAGCTTGAGGTAGATCGACGAACGATCTCTGCCCGTATCGAACTTCTTAAAGAAGAACTAGAAAAGGTCCGGGCGCATCGCTCCCGTTATCGAAAACAAAGAAAAAGAACTCACATACCTGTGATATCTCTTGTCGGATATACCAATGCCGGTAAATCCACTTTACTTAACAAGCTTTCTGATGCTGAACTCTTTGTTGCAGACAAGCTTTTTGCGACGCTGGATCCAACCACACGCCGGGTTTCGCTTCCTGGCGGTCAGAAAGTGTTATTTACCGATACTGTTGGCTTTATTCAAAAACTTCCAACCGAATTGATTGCAGCCTTCCGAGCAACGCTGGAGGAAATTTCAGCAGCGGACTTGCTTTTACATGTTGTAGACATTACCCACGTCAATGCCAGCGCACAGGCGAAATCAGTTCAGGAGACATTAGTTGAGATCGGCGCAGGCGATATCCCCATCATTACTGCGCTGAACAAAATCGATGGCCTTAAGGATCCGCAAGGTGCAATCGCTGCACTCGAAGATTTTCCGAATACCTTTCCAATTTCTGCTCTGACCGGCCAGGGCTTAGGCGCCCTTTTATCTGGCATTGAAGAATTTTTATATGAAACATTTATTGATATTGATGTGCAAATCCCCTATGACCAGGGTCAACTTCTCTCTTTATTTTATGAAAAAGGACAGGTTAAACAAGTCGTTAACCAGGAATTTGGTACACGAATAATCGGCTTAATCCCAAGAAGATTCATTAGCAGGTATGAGCCATACTTTTCTTCTTCACTTAAAAATTCTGCTATCGACGAAGATGATTTTGAGTTAGAGTGAGAGAAAATTGCGATCAATAAAAAAAGGGCGCATTTATCGCCCTTTTTTACCGTTTAACCTTTCAATATTTAATCAGGTTTTTTGACTTCAACAACCTTGCGTCCCTTATAATATCCGCAATTTGCGCAAACCCGATGTGGCAAACGTGTTTCGCCACAATTGGAACAGACGAGGGTGTTGTGCGCTTTCAAAGCGTCGTGTGAGCGGCGTCGATCTCTGCGGCCAGATGAGGTTCTTCGCTTTGGTAGAGGGGGCATCTCTTACTCCTTAATTCTTCATATAATGCCAATATAACTCGGGGATTATACCGGTTAACAATTGCCGCGTCAAGATGTATTAATTGTCAGGATCTGGTTCAGATGGACCATCCTGATCATCAGGAAAGTCAATATTATCAAACTCACCTGCAGCGATCTCATCAATCAACTTCTTCGCCTCGATGACCTGTGATTCAGGAACCAGGACTTCAACAATCCCCAATTTTCCAGCAGATAAGCCTAATATCCGGCCAACACTTTCCTGACTCAGGAGTACTTGTAAACCTTGTGCTTCAAGAAAACCTTTGAGTATATTGGCTTCTAAAAGACCCGCAGCCGAGTAAATGCTAATCCAATCCATGAGAACCTTCCTGGTTATTTAGCAATAATCTCAGGGACTTCGCATAGGCTTTAATAGCCGCTTCAGGTTCACCCCGTTTTAATGCAATATCACCTATGAGCTCCATAACCTTGTTTGATCCTGGTTGCTGTTCAGAATACTCCTTTAACCACACCTCTAATTTTTCGAGATGGGATGATTTTTCTACTAAATCCTGAATAATGGGTAGGGCTTCATCAATTTGTCCTTGGTCAAGCTGTTGTTCGATCCAAGAGAGTTGGTCTGCATCTGTACCCAGGGGAACCTCATCAAGCAAAATTTCTTTTAGGTCCTCATTCTGATCAAGCATTGTTTCTGTGCGGGCCATGTCTTTGAAAAGTGGCGTTGACTCGTCAATTGCTTGATTCTCCTCGACCTCTTCTTCAACCAAGCTGAGCTCGATTTCATCCGCTTGCTCTGATGTCACCTCATCAATTTCGATTTCGTTGTCTTCAACAGGAAACGCTTCATCAATTCCGCTTGCCATATCCGTTATTTCTTCATCAGCAGGCAGTACAACGGGTGCAGTGTCCTCTTTCGCAATCGCTAAGGCATAATCCAGATCAAAATCAGAATCATGGGTTTCAAAATCAAAAGAAGGTATTTCTTCATCTGGTGCAATTATTTCGCTTACAAGGTCCTCTTCTGAGTTGATTGAATCTGAGATATCTGCATTGGGAAAGGGTTCAACTTCGGACATAAGGGCTGTTTCTGTTTCAGGTTGTTCGGATTCTATTTCTGCTTCAGCGATCATTTCCTGTAACCATTCAGGAAGTTCTCCTTCTCGCAAAGGTTCATCTCCAGAAATTTCGGCTTGATCATTTTGTGTTTTTGATAATCCCACTTCAGATATATCAACAAATCCTTCTTCTAATGTGGTTTCATCGAAATCCGTATCTATGCTGACATCATCAAGCTCTTCGGAAAGTTCAATAACAGCAATTTCTTCGGTGATTTCCCAATCCTCGATATCATCACTCGCATCTTCTTCGTCAACAGGGCTATGCCCGCTCTCTTCAATAAAAGGAGCGTCATCTCGACCTTCATCAATGGGTGTGCCATCTGCTTCGGAATCGGCTTTCGCACTGATTGGTTGTGCGGGTTCAGATAGTTCTGCCTCACCTTCGCCATCCTGCTCAGAATAATCGGCATCGATTTCGCGTATCCAGGGGCTTGCTTGTTCCTCACTCAGCTTGGTTGGTTTGGTTTCATTTTCATCGAGGTCATCGATGCCTTGCAACCATAATGGAATCCCTTTGTTATCAGATTGAGTTTTCGAATTGCCGTTCTCATCAATCGGATGATCATCGCTTACTTGATTATTACCCATAGTCGTTCCTCGTCTTAAGAATTTTCATCGGTAATTATTACCAATTATCATAAGCTTTTTTACTGTATTGGTCAAGAAAAAAGCCGTCCTCAGGACGGCTATGAAAGTTTATGAGTTGTGCTCTTATTCACCCAAATAATCTCTAAGGCGCCGTTTGACAGAAGGATGCCGTAAGCGGCTTAGGGCTTGCGCTTCTATTTGGCGGACTCGTTCGCGCGTAACACCCATTTTGCGCCCAACTTCTTCTAAAGTGTAAGACTGACCGTCAAGAAGGCCATATCGTAATTGTAGTATTCGCACTTCTCTCGGTGGTAAAGTATCCAGCACTGAAACCAGATGTTCTTTCAGCAGGTTGTATGTTGCTGTGTCATCGGGTGGAGGTGCCTCTTCATCTTCAATGAAATCTCCCAACATCGAGTCCTCTTCATCATCAGTAGGTGTCTCTAATGAGAGCGGTCTTTTAGCCACCTGAATCATATTTTCCACTTTTTTCGGAGGAACTTCAAGTTTTTCTGCTAATTCCTCCACCGTGGGCTCACGCCCTAATTGCTGGGTTAATTGGTGTTGAACACGTAATAGTCTATTAATTTGATCGCCCATGTGTACAGGTACGCGTATGGTTCGTCCTTGATCGGCAATAGCCCGTGTTACAGCTTGCCTGATCCACCATGTGGCATAGGTGCTGAATTTATGACCGCGGCGATATTCAAATTTCTTTGTGGCGCGAATCAACCCAATGTTTCCTTCTTGAATCAGGTCAAGGAACGGCACACCACGCCCCATGTATTTTTTTGCAACACTGATCACCAAGCGAGAATTAGCAGTGATTAAATGCTCACGAGCGACCCATCCATCTTCAATGAGGTTTCGAAGCTCGATCCGACGGCGATCGTTAATATTCCCCCGCGCCAATTCTTCGCGAGCCATGCGTCCACTCTCAATGCGTTGCGCAAGCTCGACTTCTTCCAGGGCTGTTAAAAGTGGAACTCGGCTGACTTCTTTTAAATATAATCCGATAGTGTCATCTGTGTCGATGTTTGCCAGATCGTCGATATATTTTTCTTCTTCTAATTTAACTTTAAGTATTTCTTCATCAGAAGGGTCCGCTAATAAATTTGCATCTTCAATATACTGAATTCCGGCTGAATTCAACGCTGCAAATGCTTCTTCAAGTTGTTCAACATTTTTTTCTGCGTCGGGGAAGAATTCTAAGATGTCATTTATGGTGATATATGTTTTTTTTCTGCCAATTTGGATCAAACGTGAGATTGGTGAATACTGACTTTGCATGTTTGATTTATTGCTTGTCATTGTATTTGTATCCATAAATCCCTTCTATTCCCTGTTTAATTAACGACTAATCAAACCCAATTGCCATTAAAACATTTGGTTAAGGATCATTTTTGATGAGATGGTCGCCATATACAGCACTGAGAATACTATTTAATTCAGAAAAGAGCAACAACCATTTAATTGGATTATTTAATAAACATCGTGCGAAAAGCTGGAAACAACTTATTTTCAAAAAGACACATGGATTTTTGTCAGGCGTTGACTAAGGTTAAACAACTGTTCTTCAAGACAGGCAATTGGTTTAATTGTCTGATTATCTTTTCACGGGGTAAAATTTCTTCGAGTTTCAATGATGATGAAAAGATACCGAAAAACGACACTTTCTCAATACACCACCGTAGCGCTGGCTTCTGTTCTAATTATTGGATTTTGTGTTTTGGGCTTTTTCGCGATGACAAACATCCGGCATTTTGATATGTTCGTGATTCCCTGGGCAGCAGGAAGAGGCTGGCTGTTAGAAGGCATTAGCCCCTATGCGTTATCAGCAATCGATATTGCGCACAGTGCGATTGATGATTCACCTTTTTCAGCGCAACTGCTAACTCAGCCATTGTTTTCGCAGCCATTTTTTTCTTTGATCTTCTATTTACCACTCAGCCTGTTGCCCTATACGCTTGCCCGATCAATTTGGACTGTAATTCTGGCTCTTTGTGTGGCTTTAATTGGATATTTTGGTGTTAAATTTTCAGGTTGGCAGATAAATCGCCTGGGAATGGTTTGTATCGCGATTTTCCTAATTTTCTCACTGCCGGGCGCCATTGCGATATTAGAGGGAGAAATTTCTCCAGTTATTATCGTGTTGTTATTATCCAGTATTTTGTTAATTCAAAACAACCAGGACACACCGGCAGGGTTTTTACTTGCGCTTGCTACCAGTAATTTTCTGACCAGTGGCCTGGTTGTCGTGTCACTTTTAATTTGGGCTATTGTAAAAAAACGCTTGTCAATTATTGCAAGTTTTTTCTCGGGGGTTGTTTTCCTAGTGATCATTTCATTTTTAATCCAGCCTTCATGGTTTGAGGATTGGATTTCAGTTTTGTTAAAATTGAATATTAATTTGGAATGGGTAAGAACCCCATTGATGGACCTGGCTGCTTTCTTGCCCGGAATCGCAAAACACTTATCGATTTTCTTACATGGGCTTTTTGTTGTGTTTGCCATTCGTAATTTAATTACTTTATTGGTGCAATCCGATCGGGGCTTTATTTATGCGATGGTCTTGATGTTAAGTCTCACATACTTTTTGCACATAAGGGCATCAACAGTTAATACGTTGTTAATGGTCCCTTCACTGATATTTGTTATTCGGTATTGGTCAGAGCGATGGAAGCGCTTGGGTGCCTTGATGGCCTGGATGTTCCTGGCTGCGTCTGGGGTTGGTTCGTGGTTATTGGTTTACCCTGAATTTGATTTATCAAAAAATAATTTGTCATGGATATTTATTGTGTATTCCTTGGTTGTTCTATCAGGAATGATTTGGATTCGTTGGTGGGCATTAGAACTCCCTAAGTTGCCTTATGAATCATTGTAAAATTGCATGTTGGTGTGGCATGAAAAATTTTGTGCTATACTTGGCAAAGTTCACTTGCATATCAAAATGAGCTGACAAGGGATCAGGCTAACAAAAAAATAGACAATGATCGAAATTATATTGTTTTTTTGAAGGAGAAGAAATGAGGAAAAAACGAATTGGAGTTCTAACCGGGGGCGGTGACGTTCCTGGATTGAACCCTGCTATAAAGGAAGTTGTCCTTAACGCTTTAAATGCCAATTATGAAGTCATCGGTATTCGGAGAGGTTGGCGGGGCTTGCTCTGGTATGATATAGCCGACCCAGCCAAACATGATGAATACGTGGCTAACCTCACGAAGAACGATGTTCGTCTGATTGATCGAACTGGGGGTACGTTTCTGCATACCTCGAGAACAAACCCCCAAAAGGTGAGACCTCACGATATACCCGAATTCTTGTTAAAAACGGATCTGGGTGAACCCGTTGATGATCGTGGCACGAAAGATTATACCGATCATGTACTTAAAGTCCTTGATCACCTTGGGGTTGATGTTTTGGTCACAATTGGAGGTGACGACACCCTTAGCTATAGTGTTAAATTAAGCAGAATGGGTTTTCCGGTTGTTGCAATTCCTAAAACCATGGATAATGATGTGTTTGGCACAGATTATTGCATTGGTTTTTCTACCGCAGTAACCCGCTCAGTTGATTTGATAACCCAGTTACGCACATCAGTGGGTTCACATGAACGCATTGGTGTTTTTGAGTTGTTTGGTCGCAACTCAGGCGAAACCAGTTTAATCAGTGCTTATTTGGCTTATGTTGACCGGGCGATTATCTCTGAAGTTCCTTTTGACATGGAAAAATTGGCCAGGTTTTTGCATGATGATAAACGAAACAGCCCTTCGAATTATTCGATTGTAACTGTTTCCGAAGGTGCACACATGATTGACGGTGAAATTATTCAATCCGGTCCTGCCGATGCTTACGGCCATCAGAAACTTGGTGGGATCGGTGAAATCGTAGCTGAAAAAATTCAGGAATTGACCGACCAGCATATCATGTATCAAAAATTTGCTTATGTGATGCGTTCAGGGGCGCCCGATTCTCTGGATCGAATGGTTGCGATGTCTTTTGGAAACCTCGCCATGCAACTGATTAAACGCGGTGATTACGGGAAAATGACCGCACTGCAGGCTGGACGCTATACCACTGTGCCGATTGAAATTGTATTGACGGGGAAAAAACAGGTGGATGTTGAAGCTTATTATGATAAGGAAAATTACAAGCCAATGATCAAAGATTTTCTTGGCGTGCCGATGTTTTTGACTTGATTGTGGATCTTAACAGCCCGTGTGATGCCAATCAACACGGGCTGTATTTATAGAAAGATAATGAATCCTAAATCTGACCAGCGTATTGACGACCAAGAGCGGTATCTTGTCGTTCCCCGGACACTGGTGTTTTTATTTGATGAACAAGACCGGGTTCTTTTATTGAAAGGTGCAGAAAATAAAATCAGATGGGCTGGTCTGTATAACGGCATTGGCGGGCACGTTGAAAGGGGGGAAGATATCATTGATGCAGCCTATCGGGAATTACAGGAAGAGGCGGGCATTTCTGATGTTGATTTGTATTTTTGTTGTCAGATTACCATTGACGTGTCAGAACAAGTTGGTGTGATGATTTTTGTGTTCAAAGGTGATTGCTTGAACCACAAATTCACGGAGTCTCCTGAAGGTACACTTTCTTGGGTCCATCTGGATGAAATCAAGTCCAAACCTGTCGTCGAAGATTTACCGGTGCTAATCCCATTGATTAAAGCACACAAGCCAACATCCCCGATAATCGTTGGGAAATATCGCTATAATAAAAATGGGGATCTTGAGACCTTATTCAGATAGGACCCGTTCGTAAAAAACCAACATCGTATCCCCGTAAATACGGCGATCAACTTCATTGAAGTTCGTATAGGTAATACCTTCAACAAATTCCTTAGGATGTATTTGTATGATCACGGTTTCTCCCAGACCGACCCAGCCTGGATTTTCATCAAGGGTTTGCATTGTCTTTGCCCAAATAGACCTATATTGTGGTGGCGCGATATAAATAAAATCAAACGCTTGTTTAGGGGATTCCCGAAGAAAAGCAAAGGCATCTTTCTTCAAGACGGTTGCATACGGATGTAGTTGGGTTATCTGCAGATTTTCCTCGATAATTTTTACTGCACGATAATTAATATCTAAGAAAACAACGTGTTCAGCCCCTCTGGAGAGCGCTTCAATGCCGACAGCTCCAGTGCCACCGAAAAGATCTAAAAACAGTTTCCCCTCCATGTCAACCCCGATGATATTGAACAAGGCTTCTTTAACCTGATCTGTTATAGGCCGGGTTGTTTTTCCCGGAACGCTGAGTAACTTTGCACCTTTGGCGCTGCCTGCGATCACACGCATGAACGGGTTACCTCCACTATTACCCTGAATAACAAAATCGTGCTGCAGGTTGTTGCTTGGCGTTGGGTGTCGTTGATGAGCATGACCGAGCGTTTTCTACCGTTTTGCGCTAATGTTTGTGATGTTGCCAGATGGAGTTGTTCAAGTCTATCCAATCTAAAACTTTGACTGCTCTTGACCATGCCTTGAAAGTGCTTTTGAAATGCTTTCAATCTCTGTGACATTCTTTTCTCGTTCAGGTTATGTGCCGGGGTAGTGACACCGGTGGCCAACTGATGGCTGGGAAATGTTTTTCTCCAGAATATCTGGTTTTCAGTCGTTCTATATGGGTTAATAACATGGGCTAATCCATTTCATGGTGATCTGTATTTGTAGTTTTGGAGAGAATTTGTTGCTGGTTACCCTTGCCGATTGGAATGTCCCTATAGGTCCACAAGCGGTTAGCAAAAAAATTCCAAAACAAAATCACAGCAATGCTGATGGTCAGGGCTAAGTTTTGGCTGAGAACAAAATTTTCTATGGGTAGTTTCATCTCCACGCGTTCCAATAATTGCAAAATAAGGCTATTTAGCCAAGAGATCAGAGGTGTTCTGACCAGAATGCCTACAATATTAATCAAAAAGAATTTTGCAAGCTGTCTTTTTGCGTTTTGAGAGCGAGATTCGGGATAAGTCCAATACCGATTCCACAGAAAGTTGTTAACCACCCCGGCAGAAAAAGAAATCGCCTGCGCCCAAACCAAAGGCAAGTGAAAAACCAGGTTTGCCAGGTTCATAATACCAAAATCAACAATTGTGCCGGTAACCCCAACAAAGGAAAATTTTAGAAAACGGATCCGTTCCTGTTTGTTGCTGATAAACTGCATGGTGCCCTTATTTCTTGAAATGAGGGATGGTTAGCAAAAGACCTTCGCGCAAACTGGTTTTAGGTTCCCACCCAAGAATGCTCCTTGCCAATGTAATATCTGGTTGGCGTCTTTGAGGATCATTCGAATGTCTTTTCTCAGCTTGTTCAATGATTCCGGACGGGTTTCCAGTCAACTCATTAACCAGGTTTGCCAGTTCGCGTATGCTGATCTCGGCCGGGTTGCCGATGTTGACCGGTGCATGGTAATCACTCATCATCAATCGGTAAATGCCCTCGATTAAATCATCGACATAACAGAAACTCCTGGTTTGATAGCCATCTCCATAAATGGTTAATGGCTCTCCATGCATGGCTTGCAGCAAAAAATTGGGGATTACACGGCCATCATCGATGCGCATGCGAGGGCCATAGGTGTTAAAAATGCGCACAATGCGTGTATCGATATTGTGAAAGCGGTGGTAAGCCATCGTCAGAGCTTCGGCAAAACGTTTTGCTTCATCATACACGGAACGGGGGCCAAGCGGATCAACATTTCCTCGATAGGTCTCTTTTTGTGGATGCTCGAGAGGGTCACCATAGATTTCACTGGTTGATGCAAGCAAGAATTTAGACTTGAAAGCTCGAGCAACGCCAAGTGTATTGTGTGTGCCCAATGCGCCTGCTTTCAACGTTTGGATTGGCAGATTCGGGTAGCCTAATGGTGAGGCGGGATTTGGTGAAGCTGGCGAAGCAAAATGAACCACATAATCAATTGGGCTTGTTACCTGTATGAAATTCGAGACGTCATGAAAAATAAAGCTGAAATTCGGGTTCTCATTCAGGTGCACTATGTTTTCTCGATTGCCAGTGATGAAATTATCCATCCCGATCACCATATGACCTTCTGCAAGGAGCCGATCTGCAAAGTGCGATCCCAGGAAACCTGCTGCACCAGTAAGTAAAATACGCATTGTTGCTTCACTTTCTTTTATTTGATCGTCCATGAAAAGTTATGGCTTGTTCACCTGCCAATTCTACCCGCTTAGCAAAAACTCTGGTCGGTTTTTATCGAGTATAATCATTTTGCTGTTTTTAAGACACCAGTTAAAGGTACGTTTTGATCATGACAGAGAAACCAGATCAGGAAAACCTTTCAGCCCGAATTGAGGGTTTATTATTTGTTTCATCAGGACTTGTCAGCCTTAGTCAGTTAGCAAAGGTTTTGGGCGTTTCTGAGAATGTTGTTGCATCAACGCTAAATGACCTTGATGCCCACTATAAAAGTGCTGGACGTGGTTTGCGGTTAATGCGAGTTAAATCCAGGGTGCAGCTTACAACCGCGCCCGAGATCAGCGACACCATTGAGAAATTTTTAGACCTTGACACAACGACAACGTTATCACAAGCAGCACTGGAGACTTTAGCCATCATTGCTTATAAACAACCGATTACCCGACCTGAGGTTGATGTGATCCGCGGTGTAAACAGCGACGCGGTCTTACGCACCCTGTTATCAAAAGGGTTAATTGAGGAACTGGGCCGGGCGGATACACCTGGACGACCGATTTATTACGGAACAACGCCTGAATTTTTGCAATATTTTGGTCTCGAATCCCTGGATGAACTTCCATTCATTGATTTTGACGCGCTAGAAGAACTCCATGAGGAAAATGGAGACAGGGAGATATTAAAAACATAATGACTGCGGAACGAGTACAGAAAATTTTGTCGCAAGCGGGTTTTGGATCCAGGCGCGGCTGTGAAAAATTAATCGAAAAGGGGCGTGTTACTGTTAATGGGAAAATAATTCACCTGGGTGCAAAAGCAGATCCTGCCATTGACGAAATTCGAGTTGACGGCACGCCCATCGGTAAACCAGAGAAAAAAGTGTATATTGCAGTGCATAAGCCACGCAATATGCTCTCCTTGCATTCTCCAGGTGACGACCGCCCAACAATTTTTGATCTTGTGAAGGATGAGCGGCATCTGTTTCCAGTGGGTCGTTTAGATTTTGACAGTGAAGGCTTGGTATTGCTGACCAACGATGGGGAATTGGCAAATCAGCTATCCCATCCGCGTTATGAACATGACAAAGAATATGAAGTCCGGGTCACGCGAAAACCGGATGATGAACAATTGGAGATCTGGCGGCGCGGGGTGGTGCTTGAAGATGGTTATCGAACTTTGCCCGCTGTGGTCGAAGTAAAATCTGTTACGAAAAACGGAGCCTGGTTGACAATTATGCTGAGAGAAGGAAAAAATCGGCAAATTCGTCGAACCGGTCTGCGTATCGGCTTGCCTGTTCGACAGATACGCCGGGTTAGAATTGGCCCAATTCTATTAGGCAAACTCCAACCCGGACATTTTCGCTATTTACAACCTGGGGAAATCAACGCGTTAAAAGAATACCTTCGTCTGAAAAAATAAACCGTTTTTATTAAAATTCGCTAAGTGTCTCATTTATTTTTTCAATCAGTGTTTCTGAAATTTTAAGCTCTTCTTTCCGGTCATTTTTCCTGATAAAACGCCGTAGACTACTGATATCGACGATTGGAACCGGTGCGTTTTCCACATCTCCGATGACAGCCTTGGGGTTCATGGACACCAGGACGAAATTTGTCGGCGGAATCTGCTCTTCATTGACGTGTTTTTTTAGAAAATCAATAATTAGTTTTTCCTGATTAATAATTTCTAATTCGGGTTTTCCGATACTTTCCTGTCCAAAAATTTTCATAAAGGCAGACCCACCGCGCTGCCGCCATTTATTGTCGTAAGAAATTTCACCGGCTGCGATCGTCGGAATAGGAATCCACAGGCCACTGGGGCCAACAAGCAGCATAGGCACAGGGCCGTTATAGACATAAAATGTGTATTGATTATTGAGCTTGCTGAGATTGTCAGCGATGATTTCATCAAAGCGAGGACTGCGCCCAAAACGGGTGACATACGTGGTGCTGATTTGTGCGACGATAAAGCCAACAATGAGCGCGCCAAAGGACACCAGCGTCTTGGTGGGCGTAGGGTTCATGTTCAGGATCAGCCCACCAATAAGGATCGCAAAACCGCTGATTGAGAGAACATTGCCAATGGTTTTATTTCGTTTGATGAGTTTTTCATTGATTACTTTGTTCATAATTATTGATTAATCCTTATAAGATATTTGTGATCTCTGCACGTAAATGGCTCAAAAGCTGATTATCAACAGCATGCTTTGCCGACCTGATCGCGTTAGCCAGTGCCCGTGAATCTGAACGGCCATGACCAACAAAAACCAATGCATCAATACCCATTAATGGCGCTGCTCCAATTTCGGCAGGGTCCAGCATGGATTTAATGTTTTGGAAGGCAGGTTTGGCTAACAAAGCGCCGATTTTTGTCCTGAAGGAGCCCATTAGTTCTTCTCTGAGGACGTCGATGATCAATTTGGCTACCGCTTCTGTGGATTTTAATACAATATTGCCTGTAAAACCATCGGTAACCACAACATCGACCTGCCCATTAAACAGCTCTTTGCCTTCAACATTGCCGATAAAATTCAAGTTCGCATCTTTAAGCAGGTGATATGCCGCACGTATAAGCTCATTACCTTTATCTTCTTCCTCACCATTGGATAAAAGACCAATTTTTGGGTCCTTCAGACCCAGTAAAGATTGTGCGTAAACCTTTCCCAAGAATGCGAATTGCAACAGGAATTCAGGGCGACATTCAGCATTGGCGCCAATATCCAACATAACTGCATGCCCTGTCTTAACAGGGACGACTGCAGACAAACAGGGACGAATTACCCCTTTAATATTGCCAAAGCTTTTTATGGCATAATACATTGCCATGCCGGTATTACCAGCGGTTACAAATGCGTCTCCTTCACCTGCTTTTACCAATTCCATACCCACACGCATGCTGTTTTGCTTTTTTCGGCGGGCATCTTCAATTTTATCTTCCATGTCAAGCGCTTCGGGCGCGTGCACGATGCGCACGCGTGACTTATCGCCGGGGATAGCTGCCAGCTTTGCAGCCAATGTCGGTTCATCTCCTATCAGGATAATTTCTTCATGTAATGCATTTGATGCTGTAATTGCAGCCTTTACTTCTGGGTCAGGCCGATTGTCACTGCCCATCGCATCTAACACAATTGGCATCATTTACTCCTTTGAATGTTAGCGGTTCAACTTGACAACTGATTCAACAAGATTATAATTACTTTGCTGTTGCGCTGGTGCTGGAACTGGCAGACAGGCGTGGTTGAGGGCCACGTGCCGAAAGGCGTGAGGGTTCGATTCCCTCTCAGCGCATGCAAACACAAGCACCCTGATAAGTGCTTGTGTTCGTTTTTAATGTTCAAGGGAATGTTAGGTCAAGCCAGGTCTGTGGATTGACGGGTATCCCATTAATAATAATTTCAAAATGTAAATGAGGACCGGCCGATCGCCCTGTATTGCCAATTAATCCCAACAAATCGCCAGGCTGGACCGTATCGCCCACGCTTACATTAAATTCTGAAAGATGCCAATAGCCTGACACAATGCCCCAGCCGTGATCAATCAGGATGGCGTTGCCGCGGACGATGAGTTCTTCTGCCATGATCACCTTGCCAGTAGCTGGCGCGTAGATATTCAGGTTGGGCGCACACACTGCGAAATCCATCCCGGAATGATAGAAATTGAGTAAACCATCATTGTACGTCCGACGAAGTCCAAACAGGCTGTTCACACAAGGTTCGTCAATTGGATATTGAAACTGACCTTCCCAAAGACGATCAGGCGTTATGTTCAATAGTATTGGAGTGACATAAGCGTCCTCCTGCGCGATGACATCGTCATCCAAAGATTCTGCGGAGACATAAACCGTTTGATGACCATAAAACCCAGGTGAGACCAGAACCAGTTGTTCGAAATGTTCTGTTCTGCCAGCATTGTCTGTTGTGATGATCTCCATGGGGTATGCGCCTGGCTCTGCCAGGGCATGGATGCCACAAAAGCTAAAATACCGCAAGTCGCCATCAGAGAAAAAATGTAATGGTTGACCGTTAAACGTGCCTCTGGCAGTCAGCGGCTCTGAGGCAATGATTGAAATTTGCAGGGTTTCACCCTGGATCAATGGCAAGTTGTTAATCGATATGGATCGACTATGTTGTTGTTCAGTTTCATTACCTTCAATAGAATAACCTGTGAATAATCGTTCCCCAGGCAGCACATCCCAACTGCCCAGGAGATGATTATTCTCAACCAACGCCCAGGGAGAAACACCCACGTGAATGGCAGTTTCTAGTGTTGAACTCCCAGGTTGGAGCGTTTGGATTTCGATCCGTTGATTTTGCTCATCAGTCACCGGGAAAAGAAAAGCAGCGCCTGCAATAACCTCAGCAGGGCTGGTTAATCGATTTAATTTGACCATGTCGCTTAGCGGCAATTTGTTTTGGCGCAACAGGCTGGTCAACGATGTGCCGAAAGGGAAAATTTTCGAGGTCAGGACACCGGTAATTCCTTCTAAACCAGGAATCAGGATTTCTTGACCGATATCCAGTGCATTTGGGTTTGTAAGTGCATTGGCTTCAATGATTTCATCAGGTGTGACGCCAAAGCGAATGGCGATTTCGTTCAGAGTCTCACCAGATTGGATGATGTATGTGGGTCCCGTTTCCTGCTGCAGGGCTAATGCTGTACCCAAATTTGAAGGGATGATAATGATCGCGACTGAAAATAAAATCGTTATCAATCGTTTCATCCAAATATTGCGAGGGTGTGCATAGCCGGTCATTAATTCTTTAATCCTATCCAAACGTCCAAAAAAATTAAATCGGACGCGATTTTGACTTGATTATTCAACTTGTAAGTTTACCATAGCCATGAATAGAATGGAAACCTTCCCATGCCTGAAAGGCTTAGATAAAAACAACATTGTTTTCATTGCTGTCGATAAATGTGGATGGTATCTGAGCCAAAGGAATGAAGAGTATGGATAGTTTTAGTAGCTGGTATAATCAGAGACGCAAATCTATGAAATAAAGGTGATAATGTGAAAATTACGACATGGAATGTGAATGGTTTTCGAGCTGTACTGCGAAAAAATGCTTTTGAATGGATCCCTGACGTTGATCCTGATGTTTTATGTTTTCAGGAAATCAAAGCAACTTTAGATCAAATAAGTGCTGAAGAAGCAATAATTGAACCTTATGAGGGGATTTGGAATCCTGCTGAAAGGAAAGGCTACAGCGGAACAGCAACATATTATAAAAATAAGCCCCTCAGCCATGAGAAAGGGTTTGGTATCGAGCACTTTGACATTGAAGGTCGAGTGATCCGATTAAAATATCCCGATTTTTATCTTTATAATATTTATTTTCCAAATGGGGGCGAGGGAAACAAACGGGTACCTTATAAGCTGGAATTTTACGAAGCGTTTTTAGAGATTTGTGATGATTTGCATGCACAAGGCGAAAATATCATCATCACAGGCGACTTTAATACGGCACATCAAGAAATTGACCTTGCCAATCCAAAACAGAATGAAAAGAACACCGGATTTTTACCAGAAGAGCGGGTTTGGATTGACCGTTACCTTGAGCACGGTTTTAAGGATGCTTATCGCGAACTGTATCCCGAGGAAGAAAAATATACCTGGTGGACGTACCGGTTCAATTCCCGAGAACGCGATATCGGCTGGCGGTTGGATTATTATCTGGTCTCTGATGCGCTAATGGACCGTGTGGAAGACGTGGTCATACACAGCGACATTATGGGGTCTGACCACTGCCCGGTCAGCCTTATTCTGAAGGAATAAATCAAGAAGGCGTTGAGAGCGGTTGCTTTCAACGCCTCAATTACTTTAGTGGGTGTTATAAAATTTCAGGTGTCCAACAACACAAAACAAGATCACGCGCTGCTTTAACTTCGTCGGTACGGCGAATCGGCGCTGTATGAGGTGCTTTAGTAAGCAATTCTGGATTTTCGCGGGCTTCTTGAGCAATTGCCTTCATTGCTGCAGCAAAGGCATCAAGTGTTTGCTTCGATTCCGTCTCGGTGGGTTCAACCATCAGTGCTTCGTGGACAATCAGCGGAAAGTAGTTTGTAGGGGGATGGAAACCATAATCGATCAAACGCTTGCTGATATCCAGTGCGTGCACACTTGGAACATCCTTCCAGGTGCCCTCAACCACAAATTCATGCATACATATTCGGTCATAGGGCAGGAAATAATCTTTTTTCACTTTTTCCATCAGGTAGTTGGCATTTAATACGGCTTTTACTCCGATGTCTCTCAATCCATCGGGGCCATGCATGGCAATGTAAGTAAACGCTTTAACCAGAACGCCGAAATGACCAAAGAAGGCTTTCATCCTGCCGATTGATTTCTCTGGCATGTACAAGCCATAGAAAGGCGGATTTTCCTCATCGCCCTCATCGAGGATGGTAACGATTGGACCGGGCAAATATTCTGCCAAACTTTCTGATACGCCCACTGGGCCAGAACCTGGTCCACCGCCACCGTGCGGTGTTGAAAAGGTTTTGTGCAGGTTGAAGTGCATGATGTCAAAGCCAACATCACCTGGTCTCAGAATGCCCAGAAGTGCATTCAGATTTGCGCCATCACCATAAACCAGTCCACCCGCTGTGTGAACCATTTCGATGACTTCAACAACGTTTTCGTCAAACAAACCCAGGGTATTTGGATTGGTCAGCATTAAACCAGCCAGGGTTTCATCACAGTTCGATTTCAGGGCATCCAAATCGACATTTCCTCGTTCATCCGAGGGCAAAGGGACAACAACAAAACCGCTCATCGATGAGGTGGCAGGGTTGGTGCCGTGCGCTGAGTCGGGGATTAGGATTTTGACGCGTTGTGTTTCGTTATTGTCTTCGTGATATTTTTTAATGATCAGCGCACCGACCAGTTCGCCATGCGCACCTGCAGCAGGTGTCAGGCTAACTTTATGGAAACCACTGATCTCCTGGATCCATTCCTGGAGCTGGTACATCAGGTAGAGATTCCCCTGTACACTTGTGATGGGTTGCAAAGGATGAGTTTGGGAGAAACCTGGAAGGCGGGAGGCAACTTCATTGATCTTGGGATTGTATTTCATCGTACAAGATCCCAGAGGGTAGAATCCACCGTCCACCGAATGGTTCAGATGTGACAAATTTGTGAAGTGCCTGATGACATCTAACTCAGAAAGTTCGGGTAAATTGACAGCCTCTCTTTCAAAGCCCTTCGGAAGAGGTGAGCTGGGCACGTCGGACGCAGGAAAGGTGAAACCTTTACGTCCCGGTTGGGAAAGTTCATAAATCGTCTTTTCAGTCATGGGTCACCTCCGCTAAGGCAGCGACGAAATCGTCAATATCATCCTTAGACATCTTTTCTGTCACAGCAACCAGCATCTGGTTTTCCATTTCCGGGTAAGTCTGGCTTAGATCATAACCGCCGAGGATCCAATATTCTTCAAGACGATCATTAATTTCTTTAACGGACATTGGGATCTTAAGAACAAATTCGTGGAAAAAAGGTGCATCCGGAAAAGCCATTTCAAATCCTGGCAATCTCGACAGTTGCTCTGCTGCATAATGTGCTTTTTGATAACACAGGTTCGCAACTTGCTTAAAGCCAGATTTCCCCAGCACGGAAAGGTAGACTGCTGCAGCCAGTGCCATCAAGCCCTGGTTAGTGCAGATATTTGAAGTGGATTTCTCACGCCGAATATGCTGTTCTCGAGCTGTGAGGGTCAGTACATAGGCACGTTTGCCATCTTCATCAACAGTTTCACCGACCAACCGGCCAGCTAATTTTCGCACAAATTGCTCTTTGACGGTGAAGATGCCCAAGTACGGACCCCCAAAAGAAAGCGGAATACCCAGGGGTTGTCCATCTCCGACAGCGATGTCTGCATCGAACGCACCGGGCGGTTTGAGAATACCCAGGGCTGTTGGATTGAAGACAAAGGCCACCAGGGCGCCGAATTCATGTGCTTTTTCGACTACTTTCGTGTAGTCTATAATCCGTCCAAAGAAATCAGGATATTGGACGATGACGATGGCTGTCTCTTTGTCAATCATTCCCAAAAGCTTAGAGATTTGATCTTCGCCAGGGTTAAGTGGTTCATCGCCATGAACGATGACATTTTCAAGCCCGGTCATATAGGTGCGAATCGTTTCTCGGTATTCTGGGTTTACGGAACGGGCGACAAGCATTTTCTTACGCTTGCCACGGAAGTGATGGTAGGCAAGGTTTGCCGCTTCTGCTGTTGCTGTTGCGCCATCATAATGCGAAGCATTGCTGATATCCATGCCAGTAAGCTCAGTCATCAACGTTTGATATTCAAAGATGGCTTGTAATGTCCCCTGTGACACCTCGGGTTGATAGGGTGTATAAGCGGTGTAAAACTCTCCGCGACTCAGGATGGCATCTACAGCGGCTGGAATGTAATGGTTATAAGCGCCAGCGCCTAAAAAGGAAATGAATTCATCTGAGGTTGCATTGGCTGCAGCAATTTCATTTAATTCTGCTGCGATTTCCAATTCGGTGAGGCCTTGTGGCAAATTGAGGTCAGGAAAGCGATATTCTTGTGGAACTGAATCAAATAAGTCCTCAACAGATTTTAAACCAATGACCCTCAGCATCTCCTCAATTTCTTGGGGGGTGTGAGGTGTATACATTAGTCCTCACGATCTTCATTGTAAGCGTCGTATTCATCGGCTGACATCAAACCGTCCAGCTCTGAAGGATCATCTAATTTGATTTTGATTAACCATGCAGCTCCATAAGGATCGCTGTTCAATCGTTCAGGCTCGTCGCTCAGCTCTTCGTTGATGGCAATTACCATGCCGGAGGCGGGAGCATTAACTTCAGCAGCCGCTTTTACGGATTCAACTGTGGCAATTTCGCTACCTTTCGTAACGGCATCGCCTTCTTCAACCACAAATTCAACGTAGACAATATCCGACAATTGATCCTGGGCGTAATCGCTGATACCAATTATTGCTTCGTCACCATCTACTTTGATCCATTCATCAGTTTTAGCGTACTTTAATTCTTGAGGTGTATTCATGTTCACTCCTTTTCAAAATGATTTTGTTTTTCCCAGTGAGGTTCCCTGTCTTTTTGTGGGTTTTCAAGAACCCAGCATTGATCCAGGGTCGTCTGTTTAATGGGTCTTTTTACCTGAGAGTTTCGGTTGACAAACCTTGCCCCTTCGGTGCCGCCGTCACGCACACGGTCTCTCTCCATTAACATCTAACGATTTCATATAATTGTATTCGAGCAAATAGTAAGAGCTCGGTCAAAATGTGTCAAGAACACAGACCACATATGATTCTTCTCTAATTATAATATGAAATCCCTCTAATTGTTAAATCGTAAAATCATGTCTTTGAGCAAATTTCCCAGCCTCTTCGATATATTCCAGTGATTGATGCCTGAAATAAGTGTTGTACAGTTCAGCATAGTGATTGCCTTGTTTCATCAGAGCCTCATGGTTTCCTTCTTCAATGATTTCACCCATACGCATCACAAGTATTCTGTCGGCTGAACGCACCGTAGACAGGCGGTGGGCAATTAATATGCTGGTTGTGTTTGAAAGGATCAAGTCTAAGGCTGTCTGTATCTGTTGTTCGGTGAAAGGGTCGATGCTGGCAGTCGCTTCATCCAGGATAAATATGGAGGGTTTTTGAATTAAAACTCGCATCAATGCCACTAATTGGCGTTGGCCCATAGATAGTTGTGCACCCCGTTCTCCGACCTGGGTGTCAAGGCCGTTTGGTAAGGTTTCCAACCATTCTCCACCGCCTATTTTGCTTCCGATATCCAAAATCTTTTCGCGAAGGCAATTCGGACAGCTATAGCGGATATTGTCTTCAACGGTGCCTGAAAACAAAAACGGTACCTGCGAGACAATTCCCATTTGCTTTCTTAAAGCGAGCAGGTCATATTTCCGAATATCGATACCATCGATTAATAATTCTCCGTCCTGGAATTCGTAAAACCTTGCAATCAACCGCCCGATGGATGTCTTTCCAGCACCGGTATGACCGACCAGCGCCAGGGTTTCTCCGGGTTTGATATCCAATGAAAAGTCAGTTAAAATCGGTTCATCAGGCGTATACCGAAAATGAAGGCTTCTCATTTCAATATGACCTTCAATACGTTCTGGGACAACGTGATCAATCTGCTTAACAGAATGTTCAGCGTCAATTAAAGCGAAGATTCTTTCTGCGGCAGACAAACCGGTTTGAACATTCGTCCAGAAGGATGCCACACTGAAAACAGGGAAAAGGAATTGCTCTAGGGTGGATAAAAATAAGTACCATGCGCCTGCGGAAATATAACCACCAAGAACCGATATTGCGCCAAAATAAACCATCAATGCTGTTGCCACGCTACCAACGATGCGCAAAAGCGGAAAAACAATCGAAAGGACAAATCCACGTTTTACATTGACCTCGAATGATGTTTGGTTTGCCTCATTAAATTCATCATAGATGGCTTCTTCCTGGCGAAAGTTCTTGGCGATGGCGATGCCACTAATTGATTCTTTAATTGCCGAGTTGACATTTGCCATTGCTCGCATTCCTTCGCGAGTGATTTTGCGGGCTATATGGCGGTAACGGATAACCAAAACCAGCGATATTGGGACTAACAAAAGAACGGCAAGGGATAATCGCCACTCCGTTCGAAAGAGGATCACCAACAACGAAATTGATGTGATAAGTTGCGTGATCACATCTGTCGATATTGTCACCAGCTGGCCAAATTCCCTGGTGTCAAAAGTGATTCTTGATACGATCTTCCCTGAATCATAACTGTCGTGAAAGGAGAGGTCCTGTTGTACCGAAGCCTTAAATGCATCGCTGGAGAGCTGGCGAATCAGTTCAGCAATCGTTCGGGCAGAATATCGGCGTCGCAAAAAATTTGTAAGCCAGCTCAAGATTCCCAATATGAGGACGATGCCGGACAGGATCAAAATAAACCGGTTGGTAATTTCTGATTGTGTAACCTGGTCAAGACCACGCGCGACAATCACGGGCGAAATTGCTTCAATGATGGCCCTCACAATGATTGAAACGACAATAATTAATAAATAACGGATTTGCCCTTTAAAGTATTGCGCGATACGCTCCAGCAATTTTTTATCTGAATATTGTCGATCATATTTTTCTGCTGCTAAACCGGAATAAAAGCCCATATTTACTCACTAAAAATTCTTTGATACGATTTGGATGTTTGCATCAATGTCGTGTGGCTGCCCATGGATACCACCTGACCCTTTCGCAGAACGACGATCAGATCCGCCCACCTGATTTGAGACAAACGATGCGTGATGATGAGTGTTGTGCGTCCCTGGGCCACGCGAAAGATGGCTTTCTGGATGCGGTCTTCAGTGTCTGAATCGATTGCGCTGGTTGAGTCATCCAAAATCAAGATCTTGGGGGAGGTCAGGAATGCTCTGGCTAATGCTAAACGTTGCCTTTGTCCACCCGAGAGGGTTGCTCCCCGTTCGCCAATGATGGTTTCGTAACCGTTGTCAAAACTCATGATGAATTCATGTGCCTGAGCCTCTTTGGCTGCCTGAATTATTTCTTCCCGTGAAGCCTCAGGTTTGCCGAAAGCGATGTTATCTGCAATTGACTTCGAAAATAGAAACACGTCTTGTTCAATGATGGAAATCTGGTTTCGTAAAGCTTCAAGATACCAATCACGAACATCAACACCGTCAATTTTGACTGCCCCGGCTTGAACATCAAATGTGCGATTGATCAGCTTGACCAGTGAAGTCTTTCCTGAACCGGTCTGCCCAACAATGGCAACAGTTTGTCCGGGTTTTATTTCAAGGGAAATGTCTTTTAAGCTCAATTCGTCTTCGACATACCCAAAAGAGACGTTATCAAACGAAATTGCGCCTTGAATAGGCTGAGAATAGCCATCAATATTCTGGTCCAGGTTGTTTTCAGTATTTATTAATTCAAGGATCCTGCGCGCACCAGCAAATCCCAGAGAGATTTGGGAATAGGCAAATAAGGAGACATTTGTCGGAAATCCCAATAAGGAAAGGACACCAAAATACCCAATTACATCGCCAATCGTGATCAAATTTTGCTGCATGAGGTAAAGCGCGTGCGCTAAACCCACGGCCGTTGTGATTCCCAGCAAAAGCAGCGGAAGAAACCGGCTTTCAACATCCCCTTGCTTGATGGATGCATCTCGATATTCAAATGCATTATTACCAAACAAATCAATTTCCGCGTCTTCTTGAGCGGATGCTTTCACAATCTCAACTCCATCGATGGCTTCTGAGAGGCGGCTATTTAATGCGCCAAAAGATTCTCGAACATCACGAGTAATCGGGTTGAGGATGCTCAGATAATGCCACAACGCAATAATGTATAAAACGATAAAGGCTATCGGCACGATTATCAACGATGGGTGGTACGTGGGGGCAATAAATAATGGTAGGACAAGAAAATTGATGGATCCAATGACCAGGTTGAACCCGGGGCTGAACATATAGTTGACCTCACGAACATCATTCGTTGCACGTGCCATCAGATCGCCAACGGATTGCAGGTTGTGAAAGGTCATGCTTTTCCCAAGCAAGTTGACGAACAACTCCTGTCGGACATAACGCTCGATGTTTTGGGCGATGACCTCAAAGCTGAAGTTTCGCAAGAAATGCAAAAACCCACGTAAAATTTGAGAAATCGCAATAATAAGCGCGTAACTACCAATCGTTTGAATTGAAGGCACCGGTTGTGTAATTTCATAAAAAGCTTTGCCGATGTAAATTGGTACAACGCTTGCAAGCGCAGCATTACTCGCAGCCCCAATGATCGCTAACAGGAGCCAATGCCATTGTCTGATGGCGTGGGATAAGATCCAAACGTCAGGTTTATTGTGCCTGGTTTTATACTTGGTAGTAAAACTAAATTCTGCAACGTTTTCGATTGTTTTTTCAGACATTCAATTGTTCTTTCATTTCCAACCCAATGCGGTTCCGTTCCAGATCGATTGATATTATTTTAACTTCGATGACATCGCCAACTGTGAGGTTTGTTCCCTGTTGAATTTTTGAACGATGCAGCAAACCGTCGATATTCACGCCCAGATCAACAAAGGCGCCAAAGTCAACGATATTTCGGATTGTACCCGTTAATTGCATTCCCTGGGAAAGATCATTTATTGAAAGAATATCATTTCGCAAAATTGGTTTAGGAATGTCTTCTCGAGGATCTCTACCAGGGCGACCAAGTTCATCTAAAATATCCAGAAGGGTCGGTAAGCCAGTATTCAACACGGCTGCTAGTTGTTCCAGGTCTTCAGTCTCCTTAAATTTCTGGATTGTATTTTGCCAGTTTTCCTGATCGTAAAAGCACGCGCGTTTGATCTTTCGAAGCACTTTTTCAGCCACAACATAGCTCTCTGGATGAATGGCGGTAGCATCCAGCGGGTTCTCTCCATCCCGTATGCGCAAAAAGCCCGCAGATTGCTCAAAGGATTTTGGACCCATTCCGGGTACTACATGCAATGCTGAACGGTCCTGAAATGGACCATGCTCATCCCGATAGCTGATGATCCTTTCAGCCAGCGCCGGTCCGATGCCTGCTACATAGCTCAGCAAAGCCACTGAAGCTGTGTTGACCTCAACGCCGACAGCGTTGACCACTGATTCGACAACCTGGTCGAGTGCTTGTGAAAGGCGGGTTTGATTAACATCGTGTTGATATAGGCCAACGCCGATCGATTTTGGGTCAATTTTTACCAATTCTGCAAGTGGATCCTGCACCCTGCGAGCAATTGAAACCGCTCCTCGCAGATTGACATCCAGATCAGGAAATTCCATCCGAGCCTGTTTACTGGCGCTATAAACGCTGGCACCAGCCTCGCTTGTAATCAAGTAATGCAAGCCAGGGTATCCTTTGATTAATTCTGCGATAAAGGTCTCGGTCTCACGGGAAGCTGTACCGTTTCCAATCACAATTAATGTTACTCGATAGGTATCAATAAGATTGATGAGCAACTTACTGGCTTCAGGCGCCCGGTTTTGTGGAGGATGTGGGTAAATGGTGGTTGTCGTGAGCAGTTTACCGGTTGGATCTACGACCGCCACTTTTGATCCGGTTCTAAAACCAGGGTCTATACCCAGGACGACATGATCAGCCAGGGGAGGTTGCATTAACAAACCATGCAGATTTTTCGCAAAGATTCGAATTGCGTGCTCTTCTGCAAATTCAGTCAATGAGCGCCTAATATCCCGTTCAATGGTAGGTAATAATAAACGTTGTGCTCCATCGGAGATTGCGAAGTTGAGTGCATCATAAAAAACTGATCTGATGTTTGACGGATAAACTGATTTAATGGCTGGCAGCCAATCTCGTTCATGGATTGTGACTGAAACCTTGAGGATTTTTTCACGCTCTCCTCGGTTCAATGCTAAGGTTTGATGGGGTTGGATAAACTTTGCTCTTTGATTGAATTGGTAATAAAGAGCATAGGTCTTGCGCTTATCGTCAGTCTCCTCCACCCGTTCACTGGAAATGGTTCCAAAGATCAAGCCTTTCGCTCGCACACCCTGGCGAATTGTGGCATTGTCGCTGATCCTTTCAGCGATGATATCACACGCGCCTGAAATTGCTGACTGATGGTCGGGGACATCGTTATTAATATAAGGCTCCACGAAATCCTGGATTGATTTATCCATGACCGGTTGTGCAATAATTAAATCTGCCAGGGATTCTAAGCCCTTCTCTCTGGCGACCATGGCTCGAGTACGCTTTTTGGGGCGGTAGGGCAGGTATAAGTCTTCTAATTCGGTAAGATTTGTTGTGGCAAAGATTTGCTTAAGTAGTGAATCCGTTAGCTTTCCTTGAGAGTTGATGGATTTGATAATTGTCTGACGGCGTTCTTCCAGATTATTTAAGCGTGAAAATTCTGATTGAATCCTTCGAATCGACTCTTCATCAAGTCCGCCAGTCATTTCTTTGCGGTAACGGGCAACAAAGGGAATCGTATTGTTTTCTTGCAGCAAAGACACGGTATTTTCAATATTTTCGACTGGCAAACCTAGAATTTTTACCAGTTGATGAATGATGTCCATTGATGATCCTGTCTGCACTGCGAAAATAATTCGTTGATGAAACTCTCTGAGGGGAGAATTGTAACACTATTTAATAGGGATAAATGTCACAAGATCGTGTTTTTTGAATTCTCTATATTGAATTTTAAATAAGGTACAGTTATACTATTGATAGTATTAATCATATTAATCTGATAAGTAAGGTGGAAACTATGAGCCCTCAATCCATCGCCGATCAACTTTCCCCATTTTTAGAGTACCTCGCCAACCATCATAATTCTGGAACTGAATTTTTACCCAGTTTAAGTGAGATCAACAAAGAAACCGGAAGAAGTGTTTCAATTCTGCGAGAAGAACTGGAAGTTGCCAAAGCACTGGGGTTAGCCGAAGTTAAACCCCGAGTTGGTATTAAATGTTTGCCTTATTCCTTTACACCTGCTGTAACAAAAAGCCTGGCTTATGCTGTCTCCATAAACAAAGACACATTCCGCCAATTTTCTGACTTGCGCAATCACATTGAAACTTCATACTGGTACCAAGCGGTCAGCAGCCTTACAGCCGATGATATCGAAACCTTGAAAAACATTGTGCAGAGGGCACAGAAGAAATTACAATCAGCCCCAATTCAAATTCCGCATCCGGAACATTGCCTTTTGCATTTAACCATTTATTCAAGGTTGGACAATATTTTTGTCCAGGGGATTTTAGAAGCCTACTGGTATATCTATGAGGCTATTGGGCTAAATGTATATGAAGATCAGAAATATTTAGAACGAGTTTGGGTTTTTCACCAGCAAATGGTCGATTCCATCGCTGAGGGAGATTTCTTGTCGGGCTATCAAGCTTTGATCGCCCACATGGATTTGTTGTTTCAACGCGAACAAAAAAATGTCAATGTCCTTTTCGAATAATTTCTAAGAAGGTGCATAAATGATCGAAGAAAATCAGCTTGAAAAAAACAAGCAAGTTACTAGTGAGCGTATTATCAATGATTTTTGTTTGACGGTTTGTACGGTAAATGGGTCGGGAAGCGCCACAGCAAATAGCACATTGGTTCGATCCTTCTTTCGGATGGGCATTCCCGTATCTGGAAAAAATATCTTTCCTTCGAATATCAAAGGCTTGCCGACCTGGTTTTCGATACGGGTCTCAAAGGATGGCTACCTGGGTCGGGTTGCGCATGACGATATCATCATCCAAATGAATCCGACCACCTTCATGGAGGATGTTCGGTATAACTTGCCAGGAGGCGTGGTATTTTATGGCGATCATATCAAATTTCCTTCCAAACAGTCCGATCTCGTTTTTTACCCCATGCCCGTTAAAGATCTGATCAAGCAAGCCAAAGTTCCCAGAAACCTGCAAGATTATATGGAAAATATGGTTTATGTGGGCATCGTTGCTGAAGTTTTGGGAATCAATTTGGAGGTTGTCAAAGGTGCGTTGCTATCACAATTTCACAATAACACATCAGTCGCTGAATCTAACTTTGAAATTGTACTACTGGCTGGTGAGTGGGCGAAACACAATTTAGAAAAGCGCGATCGTTATTATGTTGAGCCCATGCAACCACTTGACGATTACATCATGACAAATGGTAACCTGGCCGGCGCTTTAGGAGCGATTTATGGCGGCTTTCAATTTTGCGGCTGGTATCCCATCACGCCTGCATCGAGCATGGTTGAAGCATTGATGGCAAATGCGCCCCGCCTCAGGCAAGATCCTGAAACGAAAAAGAATAATTTTGCCATTGTCCAGGCGGAGGACGAGCTTGCAGCCATCGGCATGGTCGTTGGCGCTGGGTGGGCAGGGGTTCGAGCAATGACTTCGACATCCGGTCCGGGCGTTAGTTTAATGACTGAATATATCAGCCTGGCCTATTTTTCTGAAGTTCCGCTGGTTTTGTGGGATGTTCAGCGTGTTGGACCCAGCACTGGTTTGCCAACAAGAACCGCTCAGTGTGATCTGACATTAAATTATTTCCTGGGTCATGGAGATACTCAACAAATTGTAATCATCCCATCTTCTGTGACAGAGTGTTTTGAATTCGGTTGGAAGGCTTTCGATATTGCGGAAAAATATCAAACCCCCGTGATCGTTCTCAGCGACCTGGATCTGGGCATGAACCTGTGGATGACCAAACGGTTTGAATACCCGGATCAACCCATCGATCGCGGGAAAATATTCTGGGAAGAAGATCTTGAGGCTTTTAAAGGTGAGTGGGGGCGTTATTTAGATATTGATGGTGATGGCATCCCCTACAGAACGGTGATGGGGAATGCTCATGAAAAAGCGGCATATTTTGCACGCGGGACTGGCCATGATGATTTTGGACATTACAACGAAGACCCTGAGGTTTGGCGTTCCTTGCTAGATCGACTTAAGAAGAAAATTGAGCTATCCAGAGCCTTTTTACCCCAACCCGTTTTCCGCAATATACCAGATGCAGAAATCGGGCTAATTGCCATGGGGTCAACGGAGCCAGCGGTGATAGAGGCACAGGATATGTTAGCAAAAGCAGGAATTCCAGCAGACTTTATGCGCATTCGTGCGCTTCCGTTTTCTGAGCAAGTTAGAAAGTTCATTCAATCACATCAAAGAAATTACGTTTTTGAGTTAAACCGGGACGGCCAGTTGCATCAACTGCTTGTAATGGAAAATTGTGACCTCGGCAGAAAGATGATCTCGAGCGCTTATATTGATGGGCTGCCGATGACTGCCAAATGGATTGTGAACGCTGTTTGTGGGAAGGAGCAACAAGAAAATGTCTGATAATGTTGAAGAAACCAATTTGCTTGGGTTATCCCGCAAAGATTACCTGGGATCACGATCCACATTATGCCCAGGATGTGGACACAATACGATCTCTGCTCAGATTATCAGGGCTTGCTTTGAGATGAGTATCCCACCACAGCGGATCGTGAAGTTCAGCGGCATTGGTTGTTCTAGCAAGAGCCCAACCTACTTCTTAGACAAATCCTTTGGTTTTAATGGATTGCACGGTCGCATGCCTTCTATGGCGCAAGGTGCAGCCTTTGCTGATGCTACGATGAATGTTATTGGGGTTTCAGGCGATGGTGATACAGCCAGTATTGGGCTGGGGCAATTTAAACACCTGATCAGACGGAATTTGCCAATGGTTTACATCGTCGAGAACAATGGCGTTTATGGGCTGACGAAGGGTCAGTTTTCTGCGACTGCGGAAAAAGGTTTGGGTCTAAAGAATCAGGGAGTGAATCCTTTTTTACCCATCGATATCGCAAAAGAAGCGTTAATTGCTAATGCGAGTTTCGTTGCGCGTTCTTTCGCAGGTGACCCCGCACAGGTGCGTGAGCTGCTTAAAGCCGCCCTCAGCCATCGTGGAACTGCAGTGTTAGACATCATCAGTCCCTGTGTAACCTTTAACAACCAGGATGACACATTGCATTCCTATCAATGGGTGCGTCAGCATCAGGCCCCTTTGCATGATATAACCTATATTCCCGAGCGAGATAGCATCATATTGGATGAATTTAAGGAGGGGGATGTCAAGGAAGTTGTTATGCATGACGGCTCAGTTTTAGTATTAAAGAAACTTGAGAAAGATTATGACCCAACAGATAAATGGCAGGCTTTAAAAATCCTTGAAGATGAAGAAAAAAATAGCTGGTTTTTAACAGGTTTAATATATATAAACCCACACAAACCGACTTTGTTTGATTATGCAAATCTTGTCGATCAACCGTTAAACCGAATTAACAGTGAAGATTTACGACCATCACCCGAGACTTTGGATATGATCAACCAGAGTATGTACTGAGGCACAAAGTTGCTGCTCAGATTTAAACACGACATCGGAGCTGATCAGCTCCGATGTCGTTATAAGGTGAACTATATTTCTCCCAATGTATATAACAGGGCAAGATTAGGTTGCCTGAAAGCACCAACCGGGAAGCCTGATATCAGGATGACTTTTTGACCTTTTTCGAGCTTAGTTGCTGTAATAATAGCAGTATCCACATGTTTGAGCATTGTCTCAAGTGTATCGGCATAAGGGACATATATCGGTGTTACACCCCAATACAAGCCCATTTTATGATATGTCCTCAATTCCGGTGTAAAGGCAAAAATTGGGACATCCGGCCTGGTTTTTGACATGAGCCGTGCTGTTCTACCGGATTGAGTAAAAACAATAATTGCCGCTACATTGCGATCGGATGCCAATTCTTTTGCTGCCCGTGTAATTGATAAAGAGTCTTTTTGTTGAGAAAGGGTAGCAAAATAATCAAACTTACTCCATTTGTTCAGGTCTTTTTCTGACCATTGAATAATGGAAGCCATCATCTCAACACTTTCGATTGGAAACTTTCCAGCTGCAGTTTCTCCTGAAAGCATGACCGCATCCGTTCCATCAAAAATCGCATTGGCGACATCTGTGGCTTCTGCCCTGGTGGGACGGGGGTTTTCGATCATTGAATTTAACATTTGTGTCGCGGTAATAACAAGCTTGCCGTGTGCATTGGCACAGGCGATGATTTCTTTCTGTGCAACTGGTACTGTAGCAGGAGGCATTTCAACCCCCAGGTCTCCTCGGGCAACCATGACGCCATCAGCAGCCTGCATGATGCTTTCAAGATCTTCTAATGCTTCCGGCCGCTCCAGCTTTGCGATAATGGGGGTCTTAACAGCTTCAGAATGTTCCGTAAGGGTTTCTATGACTTCTCGTACCGTTAGAATATCGTTTGCGCTGCGGACAAATGAGATCGCGACGAGATCAACCCCTTTATTGAGGCCGAATATTAAGTCTTCTCGATCTTTTTCTGTAAAGCTTGCTGTTGAAAGGTTTGCTCCAGGTAGGTTGACGCCTTTGTTCGACTTTAACAGTCCGCCCAATATAACCACAGCATCAATTCTTTCGCCGCTAATCGCCGTCACTTCCATTTCAAGGTAGCCGTCATCCAGAAGGATATGGTTTCCGGGTTGCAAACATTTATGCAGATCTGGGATCTCAAAAGGGATGAAAATATCAGCATCATCAGGAACATATGCTTTCGATGAGCTCAAAGTGACATGATCCCCCGCTCTTAATTCCACGCCACCTTCTGGTAACTTTCCAACCCTGAGTTTTGGTCCTTGAAGATCCTGAAGGATGGTAATTGGAATCCCCATTTCTGAAGACAGTTGGCGGATGATATCAATTTTCTTAGAATGTTCCTCATGAGAACCATGCGAAAAATTCAGACGAGCAACGTCCATCCCAGCAGAGACCAGGGCTCGAATGGTCTCTTTAGTTTCACTGCTTGGGCCTAAAGTGCAGACAATTTTAGCGAAACGATGCATAATGTTTTTCCTGAAATTGACCGATTAATCCATCAACAAGGTATCACGCACAATGGGCAGCAACCAATCGACTGTTTCTTTGTCGATAACCAATGGCGGGGCAAATCGTATTGTGTGCTCATGGGTTTCTTTAGCTAATACGCCCTTATCTCTTAAGACCTCAGCAATTCTTCTGGCGCCACCAAAATCATGTTTTAATTCAACGCCAATGAACAGTCCTTTACCACGAATTTCGAGAATGTTCTTCTTGGGGATTTCTTCAAGGAAGTCCATCATGTATTGGCCCAACACCCGTGAATTTTCGACCAACTTTTCATCTTCAATAACATCCAAGGCGGCAATGGCCACAGACGCACCGAGTGGGTTACCGCCAAAAGTTGAACCGTGATCGCCAGGAACAATTAAGCCCAAAACAGATTCATCAGCTAAAACCGCTGAAACAGGGTAGAAACCACCAGACAGGGCTTTACCAATGACCATGATATCCGGTCGAACGCCCTCGTGGTCACAGGCAAAAAACGCACCAGTGCGGCCCAAACCCGTTTGGATCTCGTCAGCAATGAAGAGAATGTTATGCTCATGGCAGAGTTTTTCGACGGCCTTCAGATAGCCCTCAGGAGGGAGCAAGACCCCATTTTCACCTTGAATGGGCTCGATCATGATGGCGACCGTGTTTTCGTTAATTGCGTTTTCTATTGCCTTGATGTCACCATACTCAACCATGGGAAAACCAGGTGTAAAGGGGCCGAAATCATCTTTATATTGGGGCGTGGAAGTGAATGAAATAATTGTGACTGTCCTGCCATGGAAGTTTCCGTCTGCAACAATAATTTCTGCTTTATGGCGCGGAACTCCTTTCACGTGGTATCCCCATTTCCGAGCGACTTTGATGGCAGTTTCAACCGCTTCCGCGCCGCTGTTCATCGGCAGAGACTTATCGTAACCCGTCATATCCGATAGTTTTTTGTACAAAAGGCCGAGTCTATCATTGTAGAAGGCTCGTGAGGTCAGGGTCAGTCGATCAAGCTGATCAATCATCGCCTGTTTGATTTTGGGATGATTATGACCCTGGCTAACCGCTGAATAAGCGCTTAAGCAATCAAGGTATTTCTTCCCTTCAACATCATATACCCATACACCCTCGCCTTTAACAAGGACGACATCTAATGGATGATAGTTATGGGCGCCATGTTTATCTTCAAGATTAATAAAATATTCGCTAGTTAACATCAGGATCTCCTTCATAAAGTAGTTTGACAAGGATTGCTTTTTGGGCATGCAACCGATTTTCAGCTTGTGGAAACAGCCTTGAGTGTGGGCCATCTGCAACTTCATCGGTTATTTCAAGACCACGATACGCAGGCAGACAGTGTAAAACAATGGCACTTGGTTTTGCATATCCAATTAATTTTTCATTAATCTGATACGGCGGAAAAACCTTTTCCCGCTCGCTGCTTTCCTCCTCTTGCCCCATGCTGGTCCAGGTATCGGTGTAAAGGACATCAGCGCCTTCAGCCGCATCTTCTGGTTTCCTAAACAAGCTTACCGATCCGCCTGAATCAGCCGCAAAACCCAGAGATTGCTTGACAGCCTCGTCAGGCATATCATAACCCTCAGGATTCGCAATCTTATAGTGTCCACCGAGTTTGGTGACAATCTTCATCAAAGAGATGGCGACATTGTTGCCATCACCGATGTAAGATACAGTTTTTCCTTTTAGCTCACCAAATTCCTCAATAATGGTAATGGCATCAGCCATAGCCTGGCAGGGATGGTTATAATCGCTCAAGCCGTTGATGACGGGAACCGTCGACCATTGAGCCAATTCAAGGATGTGCTCGTGGTCGAATACTCTTGCCATGATAGCCTGTACATAACCTGAAAGCACACGAGAAACATCTGCGATCGATTCTCGTGTGCCGAGCCCTACCTCTTGCGGCGATAAATACAGTGCATCTCCACCAAGTGTACGCATGGCCATATCAAAGCTTACGCGTGTCCTCAAGCTCGGCTTTTGAAATAACATTGCCAGCACCTTGTTTTTAAGCAGCGGTCTGAATACACCGCTTTTCTGCTCAGCTTTGAGCTTCATGCCTAAATCAAGCATATTTTCTAACTCAACAACTGAAAAGTCTGCTATATCAATAAAATGTTTCATTAAGCCTCCGTAATTGGTTTTTTGTTATTCGTTTTGTTTTTGGGTCAACTCAGAAAGAGTCAGTGAAACCTTCTCACCGTCTCGAAGCGTTTTCCCTTGATAATAAACATTGATCTGGGCAATTCCAAGCAAAAAGAAAACGCCTGTGATTATAATGCTTGCAACCAGCAAGAATGTGGACGTGTGTTTTCGAATTTCTGAAAATTGCTCCCGCAGATCAGAAAATATTCGTTCGTATTCTGTCAATAAAGCTTGAGACTTTATCAATGTATCATCAAAATTTTGGATGTCCTTGGATAATGCATTGATGTAGCTTTGAAAATTATCCATGCCACCTTCGGTTTCGCGTATGAATTGTTCAATTTCGAGAAATGCCTCCGGTACATCGGTCAAACTTTCAGAAACCTGTGCCAGGCTTGTGCTCAATGGTACATCCGGTCGGTAATCGGCGCCCAACAATGGGATCGCGGCAATGAACCTGAGGGTATTATCCACTAATCCAGCGCTCTGGGATGCAGAGTTGACTGCGACCTGGGTATCGAGGATTGTTTCTCTTAAATCTCCACCGATTAAATCTGCGGATGCATCCAAGGAGTCCGATATATTATCTAAAGTGATGATAAGGTTGTCCAATGTACTGGAAATAATCTCCAGGTTTCCAGAAGCAACATCCAATGTGCTGTCGATGAATAGCAGCCCATCATTGGTATTTATTAATATTTGGTCAAGAGAATCAATGACGCCATTAACTGCTTTTTCAATTCCAATTCTGTAGTACCAGGTCGTTGCAATGCCAAATAGCGAGAAAAGAATCCCAAAATAAGCAAAACAAATCAAAATCCGCCCCCATCCTCTGGAATTTTTGTTGACCTTCATGCACTATCCTCCATCCCAGATATCATAACACACCTGAGAATATTATTCTGTTTGTTCCACATTTCATCTTTTTCTTCAGGATTTGAATGGTCATAACCCAGTAAATGAAGCGTTCCATGAATGGTCAACAGGGCACACTCTTCGTGCACTGCCCACTTATGCTCATCAGCTTGCAATTTAGCCTGTTCATAAGAAATGACGATGTCGCCCAGGTAGAGTAAATCGGTTTCAGGATCGATATAATCCTGGTTAAAAGCCAGCACATCGGTCGTACTGTCGGTATTCCGATAAGTTTTATTCAGGAGCTGCATCTCTTGATCATCGGTAACTTTAACCGATAGAGAAGCACGCGTTTTTCCCTCCGCTCGAAGTGTGGCTTGTGCTGCGTGTTTAATTATTGATGGGTTAACTTTATTTTTTGTTTTCGGTGTAACGATTACATTTACAATGATATTTTCCTGGCTCATGTTTTTTCAGGATTGCTGGTGTTGGCAGTCTCGTTGTTTTTAATGATTGCCGGGTATTTGACCCTGGGATGGTAAGAACCTTTAAGTGTGTGGAAAAAAGATTCCTTGATTAATTGAAGGTCTTTCAAGGTTAAATTGGTATCATCCAATTGATTATTCTGTGTGTAAAACATAAACACAATGTCGATTAATGATTTAAGTTCATCCTCATCCTTAGGACGCTCGGCTCGTGTACGCGCTTCAGTACCATCGGCTAACATTAATAACGCAGTTTCTCTGGATTGTGGTCGAGGACCAGGATAAGTGAACAAAGATTTGTCAACATCATTCGGATTTTCTGCTTCTTGCAAAGCTTTCGTATATTGATAATGGGTATGCATTGTCCCATGATGTTCTTTTATGAAATCAATGATTCGCACCGGTAAGCGGTATTTTCTAGCCAGGATCTCTCCATCCGTAACATGACTGATTATTGTCTGTGCGCTGAGGTATGGGTCAATTTCATCGTGTGGATTGGATTCATTTTGAATTTGGTTTTCTATGAAAAAATGGGGGTTGCTGGATTTCCCACAATCATGATAAATTGATCCAACACGAACCAGCAAGCTATTTGCGCCAATAGCCTCAGCGGCCTGTTCAGCAAGATTAGCCACTTGCAGAGAATGTTGGTAACTTCCGGGTGCGTTTCTGAGCATTAATTGGAGCAAGGGGTGGTCAGGGCGTGAAGTATCGAGGAGCTGCAATGAGGTCGTAATTCCCAGGGTCTGAGAGAAGATATATTGAAGCAACAAAGTAAGGCTGGCAGCCGCGATACCATTGATGAGTGCGGCCGCGGAAAGCGTCGCAATTCCAACCATATCTGTAACCGTGTCGGGAAGACGATATCCCAAAATAATCGCAATGCCTGCAACTCCGATTGTAAGACCTGAAAAAAAGAAAGCGCCGATACGCCTGGCTTTTCCCAGAGTTAATACGCCCATAATTGTTGGAATTACAAAGAAAATCGTCAGGTCAAATCCATTGGGCATGCCATAAGCTGTCATTATTCCTAAGATCAACGACAGCAGCAGAGCGCCTTCAAAGTTAAAAATAATCGAAAAAGTCAAACCAAAAGCAGCTATCGGATAAATATACGGTACAATCGTGCGGTGCATGACAAAAAACCTGGCGATTCCAAGGAACAACAAGAAAACCACGGCGACTAAAAGCACTGCTTTTACCGAAAAAGTCTTTTCAACCAAAGTGTTTTTGTGGTATAGACTGATCAGTATCGTGATTAACAACGTCAAAATACCAGCGCCGAAAATGTCTTGCCAATAATTATTCGATTGAATCAAGCCGTACCGCTGGAGCGCTTCCCACTCAATTTCACCGATGATTTGACCTAATCTGACCAGTGTTTCTCCGGACACAAAAGACCGGACAATGGGCTCTACCGACTGGCGCGCCTCTTTAATCGCTGTTTCCGTGAGATCTGCACTTAAAATGCTGTTGGGAACAATGAATGGTTTTACAAGCTCCATAACAATGTCAGCCTGATCCTGTGGAAATGAAAAATCAATCAGTGAAAGAATGTTTCCTTGAGTTGTTGGAATATCGGGCTCACGCAATGTGTTGCGCATGATCTGTTCCAGCACGATAGTTGATTCCGCTTCAATTGCGTTCCAGCGACTGTCACTCAGTTGAAGAATACGGATTATGATTTCTTCCGGAAGGGCAAGAGCATCTAGGGTTTGAATATCTGAAATCTTTTGTTCCAGGTTAGCAAAGGGATCAAGCCTGACTGTCGTAATAAAATATAAAACCTCCCGCAATTGTTCAACCTGCCTGCGACCGATGCTGGGATCTGTTGGGAGGAAAATAGGTTCAACAGCGTTGGCAGCATCCTTGCGCGCTCGATCGGTTAGCAATTCGCTTTCAAAGCTGAGGGAATAGGGCGCTAGAATGTCCTGTGAAGCTACATCACCCAGTTGCATTTGATATGAAGACTGCCTTAGGATTTCAGGCAGGATGAGCATTAAAAAGGCAAGGATCGCTGATACGATTAGAATCAAGCCCTTTAAAAACCCTGGTCGGATGATTTGCTTTCTTTCCATGGCTTAGATTATACCTTTATTTTTTTAATCACTTATCCATGAAACGAGTTAACCTTTTTTGTCCAACACCATGTTATTTATTGCGATCAACGATCTTCCTGTACGCTGGACCAGTCGCTTAGTGTGCAGCACAAAGGGCAAACTCAAAACAAGACCCTGAATAAGGGATGTCTAAATTCATCCTGGCAAGGGAAACAGCGAGTATTAATGGAAAACGGTTGCTTTCAAATTCTAAAATACGATTCGTAATTTTAATATGATGTTTGTTTATCATTTTAATTACCAATCGTTAAATATTCTCTGATCGATTCAAGAATTGATGGTCCGATTCCCGGCACATTTATTAACTCATCAATGGTTTCAAATGGTCCGTATTGTTCCCGGTAATTAATGATGTCCGTTGCTTTGGCCGGTCCGATACCGGGTAACGACTCGAGGGCTTCTTGAGACGCTGTATTCAGGTCAAGTGGATAATCAAAATACGCCGGATTGTCCAGTGGATTATTACCCGGCGCATTACGAGCTGTTTCTGGTATGGATTCACCTTCCAATGGAATGTAAAAATAATCACCATCTCGCAAAAGAAAAGCATCATTGATCCGAACCGCATCTGCCTTTTCAGTCAGTCCGCCAGCCATTTCAATCAAATCTCTCAACCTGGCTTCGCGGTCAAGCGCATAGGTGCCTGGATTAACGATCTCACCTTTAATAAGCACCTGAATGGGCACAGACGTTGCAGTCGGCTTAGGCAAAGGTGTATGGGTTGGCGTAGGAGGTGGAGAAAGCGTAATTGGTACGCCTCGCTCTGGTTGAGATATCAACAGGATAGCGCCAGCAGCTAGCAGCCCAATAAGAACGCCAGCCAGGATAAACGACCAGGGTTTCATTGATGAGTCTCTCTCAATCATGAGGGGGCATTTTACTTTGTATCAAATTCACTTTCTAATGCGTACATTGTGTTAAAGGCTTGAATTGCCACTTCCAACATCTCTTTAGAAGGTTCACGTGTGCTCATGTTTTGCAACGCAAGATTAGGCTTAAACAGCAATTTGACGAAAGGTTTATCAATGTGCTTTGCCATCAGTTTGATATATTCATATGCTATGCCAGCTAACACCGGGATCATCAACAGGCGTGAGAGCAAACGCCAGTGAAGGGGGAGGGGACCAAACAAAGAGAAAAGAATAATTGACAACACCACCAATGTTAAAATAAAAGAGGTTCCACATCTGGGATGTTGAAGAGAAAAGGTTGAAACCTTTTCAGGGGTCAATTCTGCGCCGCCTTCAAAAGCATTGATCGTTTTATGCTCAGCGCCATGGTACATAAACACTCGTTGGATTTCCGGCATTTTCCCAATGCCCCACAGGTAAACGATCAATAAAATTAAACGAAGAACTCCTTCAATTAAATTGGCTGCCCATGTTCTTATTTCGAAGAATTTTAACAACAAACCAGATATCAATGCTGGCAACAAGAAGAAAATGCCAATGCCCAGTGCCAATGAGAAAATCACCGTAAAAAAGAGCGCGGGTCCTTCGATTTTTTCATCATCACCAGTTTGGATGTTGGCTGAGAGGGTAAGATAGCGAACCCCAAGACCTAGAGCGTCCCATAAGCCGACGAGCCCGCGTAAAAAAGGGACCTTGGTCAGAGGGCTGGAGTAAAGACCGGTTAATTCCTCATGGGTGACCACGATTTCATTGTTAGGCGCCCTGTTGGCCATAGCGACGACGTGTTTACCACGCATGAGGACACCTTCAATCACGGCTTGACCGCCGTAAGAGGGCATTCTTTCATTCATAAAATGTTCCTTAGTGACATTAAAAACTTAAAAAGAAACGGATTAATGTCTGCACACCCTTGGCATGCGTGGGCAAATGCATTCTTTCATTCGGTGAGTGGATCTGGTCGTCTGGTAATCCAAATCCGGTGATGATTGAATCAACCCCGAGGATATCTTTCATTGAAGTTGCGACCGGGATCGAACCACCCTCTCGCTTTCGAAATGGTTGAACACCCCAGGTTTGTTTTAATGCATCGATAAAAAAGCTCACTCCTGGTGCTTCCGCTTCGGCAAGATAAGCAGGTGCGCCAGACAGGAGGTCCAGCTCCCAACGAACAGATTCAGGTGCATTTTCTTCCAGGTAAGCTCTAAAACCTTTTTCAACGTCTTCTGGATCTTGGTCTGGCACCAAGCGAGTGGATATTTTAGCCATTGCATAGGCTGGAATGATCGTTTTAGCGCCTTTTTCGATAAAGCCGGCGTACAACCCATTTACATCAAGTGTGGGCCTGGCGCCGATTCGTTCAACGGGTTGAAAACCAACTTCACCGCCCAAAGCGGGTACGCCGGTTATCGCCTTATAGACTTCTTCATCGATTTCAATTTTGGATAATTCTTCACTTTCTTCGGGGGAGATCTCACGAACCCGGTCGTAAAAGCCCGGCAAAGTGACGCGACCCAATTCATCGTGCATTCCGCCGATCAAACGACTGAGGACATTCGCAGGATTGTCAACAACGCCGCCAAAAAGACCTGAATGTAAATCTGCAGAAGGACCAAAAACGCGCAATTCGAAGTAAGCCATCCCCCTTAAAGCATAGATGAGTGTAGGTTTGTCGGGTGCCAGCATCCCACCATCTGGATTTATGACAATATCACAGCTTAACAGGGCTTTGTTCTGTTTTAAGAAGGGCTCCAAGCTTGGAGACCCAATTTCCTCTTCGCCTTCAAGAATATATTTGATATTAACCGGCAATTCGGTGGTCCGGAGGATGGATTGTAATGCAGAGACCGAAGCCCAAATTTGCCCCTTCATATCGGATGAACCGCGAGCATACAGATATTCACCTTCAATTTGTGGTTCGAATGGGGGGCTATTCCACTCATCAAGGGGGTCTGTGGGTTGAACATCATAATGCCCATAAATCAAAACAGTCGGCTTTTGCGGGTCAACCATCTTCTCTGCGTAAACAATCGGGTGGTTTGCTGTGGGAAATGATATGACCTTCTCAAACCCGAGCTGTGTTAACTTCTTTACAAGAAAATCTGCAGCCAGCAATATGTCTGGTTGGTGGGCTTCGCTGGTCGAAATGGAGGGTATGCGCAGAAAATCTAGCAATTCATTTCTTAGTTCGCTTTGATTTTCAAGATAATAATTCAATGCGTTATTGACAAGTTTCGTTTTCATAATCATCCTTTGGTTGGTGTAATCGATTTCATTATAAGTCAATTTAAATGTTTTGGTATTCTGAGGTTCTTCCAGGGAAGTTAGAACAGGTATATAAAAATGCATTCAAATGGGGTAAACTGATATGGTTAAGTGTTTTTGGTAAAAATCCGATGGATCCAAAAATTAAAAACTGCGTCTAGAACTTAAATTAACAGGAGTGATCATTGAACCATGTCAGAAATTAACGAAAATGCCACCAATACAAAAGATGTAATTATTCTTGGTTCCGGTCCAGCTGGGCTCACTGCTGCATTGTACACTGCCAGGGCTTTTTTGTCGTCTCTGATATTAACAGGAATGTCCCTGCACGGTCAAGCTGGATCAACGGATATTATTGAAAATTATCCTGGTTTTCCAAACGGGATTGGTGGCTCTGAATTAGGGCTATTGTTTCAATCTCAGGCAGAACGTTTTGGCGCCGAGGTTGTTATGGATCAGGCGATAAGTGTTGATTTACAGAAATACCCGTTTATTGTCAAGACTTACAGCAGCACTTATGCAGCGAAAAGCATAATCATTTCAACAGGGGCAACACACAAAAAGCTAAATGTTCCGGGTGAGAAAAAATTTACTGGGCGCGGCGTCTCCTATTGTGGAACGTGTGATGGCTGGTTCTTTAAGGACAAAGATGTGATTGTGGTCGGCGGAGGTGATAGTGCATTGGAAGAGGGCATTTTTTTGACTCGTTTTGCTAAATCTGTGACCATCATTCACCGACGTGACAAATTAAGAGCAGGTGCTTTTTTGCAGAAACGTGCCTTTGCCAATCCAAAAATCAGCTTTATTTGGAATTCTGTTGTCACTGAAATAATAGGAGATGACAGCCTACAAGCGGCTAAGCTAAAAGACGTTATAACAAATGAAGAAAACATTGTTTCTATCGATGGTGTTTTCATTTTTATCGGGAATGAACCCAATCGCCAATTGTTTGAAGGTCAATTAGAGCTGGATGAAGAAGGTTACATCAAAGTCAATCGCTTCATGGAAACATCAGTATCGGGTGTGTTTGCTGCTGGTGAGATTGCTGACCCCCACTTTCGGCAGGTGATTACTTCTGCAGGCATGGGCGCAGCAGCAGGAATCCAAGCGACGCGCTATTTGGAAGATTTGGAAAGTGATGGTTCGTAGTAAGTGATTCACAAAAAACCGGAGGAGATTTCCTCCGGTTTTTACTTTTTAAGGCGCTGCGGATGAATTCATCCAGGCGAAGACTCGTTCCTCACTGTGTTTGCCCGCAATCTCCCAGTTTTCACCATTCTCTTCACTGCTACCAATTTGCCGGACAATATAAACCGACCATCGAAAAACATGTGGTCTGCTTTCTGCTGGAGCAAAAGAAGCAGGAATAATAAAGGATGTGCCTCTGACATATTCAGTGGTGGTCCAGGTGTTTTCGCTTGTCAGATCTGTAATGGTTACAGCATAGGCCTCATTTGTCTCTAAAGCACCGACAGCAGCCCATTGGAGTGTAATGGTGTCCGATACAGAAATGAAAGATGCACCGTCGGCAGGCAGAAGCAAGACAGGAGCAGGATAAGGTGGAAGTTGTGTCGGGGTTGGCGTTGGACCCGCGGTGGGGCGGCGCTGACATAGTGGGATATACAGGGTCCGACCTTCGAAAACTGTATCGCTAAGAAGCCCGTTATACTCACGAATCGTTGCCATGGCAACGTTGTAGGTGTTGGCAATTGAGCTGAGCGTGTCATTCGCCTGAACGACGTAAGAAATCGTCTCGCAGGCTGCTTCGGTCTTTTCAACATCACTCAGTGTAGCTGTAGGTTGCGGTGAGGCTGTAGGAGTTGGTTGAGGAATCAGTAGCTCCTGTTCTTCGTACAAATCACAATTTGCTGGCAGGTTGTTTTCCAGGATGATACTTTGAACGGAAACGCCGAAAGCAGCGGCGATGCCTGCACAAGCTTCACCGGGCTTGACAATATAAGGAATAGGTGGCAACGGTGTCCAGGTTGGTGCCTCAGTTGGTGTTAGTGTGTTGGTTGGCGTTTCCGTGATTGTTGGGCTTGGCGTAGCTGTGCCTTCAATAACGGCTACCTCTGCTGTCTCAACAGGCACATTTGCTTTGCCGTTGATCACTAAGAATAAGACCAAAGCAATAAGTGCAAGAAACAAGACGAGGAGGCCCAATATTGCGGGCAAACTGAGTGTCACCTCAGGAAGTCGTTTTGCGCGAATATTTGCCGATTTTGTGGCATCGGTCTTTTGATCAAGCTCGGTGCCGCATACCAGGCACCGGGAAGCCGTTGCGGTTAAACGGGTGCCGCAAACCGGGCATAGTTTTGTTGAAGAAGAATTCTTTTCTGAGTTCATAATTAATCCGGACTAGTATACCTCATAGGTTTTGATGCATGCAATATTCATTGTAACGCCATTGGAGTAATATAAATCTGCTGATGAATTATAGTCTCTACATACACATTCCGTTTTGTATCCAGCGCTGCCATTATTGTGATTTTAACACATACGCTGGCAAAGAGTCATTAATCCCTGATTATGTTGACTCATTAGTTGAAGAAATCCGTATCGTATCTGAATATATATCGCCATTTCCTTTACATTCGATTTATTTTGGAGGCGGCACGCCTTCTCTTGTCCCGGTTACTGAATATCAAAAACTATTCAATGCCCTTTTTGAGCTGACTTCAATCGCGGAAAAATGTGAGATCAGCCTTGAGGCTAACCCGGGTACAGTATCTTTGCCCTATCTTACGAGCTTGCGTGCCCTTAGTTTCAATCGGATCAGCTTTGGCATTCAGTCTACCAATGCGAGGGATTTAATCCGTTTGGGACGCACGCATACTGTAGATGATATTCTGGATGCGTTTGTTTTTGCCAGGCGCGCAGGTTTCCACAATATTAATTTGGATATGATCAATCACCTGCCCTGGCAGGACCTCACCGCATGGGAGAACTCGCTTAGTAGGGCCGTTGCGCTGGCACCGGAGCATTTTTCGATTTACAGTCTGATGATTGAACCCGGAACATCTTTGCATGATTGGTATCAAAGAGGGTTGATGACCCCTCAAGATGAAGACCTCGGTGCAGATATGTACGAATTCACCATCGACTATCTGGACCGGGCGGGGTATGAACATTATGAGATCTCGAATTGGGCGAAACGCGACGAGGAAAATCAATTTCGATGCATGCATAACATGCAGTACTGGTTGAATCAACCCTATATCGGCATTGGAGCTGGGGCGCATGGTTATATCAACACGATCCGGACTGAAAATGTTTCGGGCATTGAAAATTATATTACACGGATGAGAAAAAGGGGCGAATTTCGCGTAGGCTTACCTGAAACGCCTGCGACAATTCGTACTACTAAGATTGATGACATCACCCAAATGAAGGATTCAATGTGGTTGGCCCTGCGTTTGGTAAAAGACGGCGTATCATTAGATCGATTTGAGAGGAGTTTTGGCAAATCCGTGCTGGAAGTTTTCAAAGAACAGGTTGAGGAGTTGTTGCATCTTGGGTTGATTGAATGGGGTGGATTGAAGCAATCAAACTTAAAATTGACCAGGAGGGGGCTCATGGTCGCCAACCAGGTGTTTTTGCGATTTATTTAATTAAATCACGGTGACACTTGTGCCATAACCATTGACAACGCGATCATGGGGCCCACCATGTGGGGTTGTCCACAGGTACAACCATTTTGCCTCATGAATACGCATATTGACGCATCCACGGCTCATCGGAGTTCCGTAATTGTTGTGCCAGTAGGTCCCATGGGTGGCGATTCCGCCCTCCCAATCAAAAAAACAATTCCACGGAACTCCGACCAGCTCATAAGCATAAATATCCGAAGTCACTTGCCCATTACCCATATGCTTCGAAGGATGCTTTGGGTCGATAACAAATTTACCGGTAGGCGTTTTTTGAAGCGGCGTCAGCGAGCCCGTAGAGACCTTTGTTTGTAGAACAATCTGGTCACCTTCATAGGCGGTCAATAACTGCCTTGATATTGATATCTCAATACGTTTTTCCCCTGGAGGAACGTCCGGGGAGATGGGATCGAATTCCGAATCGTCCATAACCCGCATATGTTCTGCAGGGATAGCATACTTGACTTTATTTAACTGATCTTCTAACTGGTACCAGGGTCGATTATCTGGCCCGGTGATGATATCCCGTATCCAGTGCAGGGTTTGATAATACAAGCGATAAACAGGATCCCAGCCGTTGCGGGACGAGTACAGCAGCGCACGTGTGTAGGGGACAGTTATTTCACCCAGTTGTCCTTCCTCATGGATGGTATCGGTAAGGGGGTTTAACACGTGTTTGACTTCAGCCAGCCATTTTCGATGGACATAACCGCCCCAAACCCGGTACCAGATCGGGTTGTATTCCGGCCCATATTTTGATTCAATTTCATCGTAAACGTTGATCAAATCATCTTTTGCCCGTTGATAAAGAATGACACTATCTTCGTTAGGCTCTTTATGGATGCTGACTGATTTGATGTTTCCTACGCCGCTGACCCTCACCAAGCGTGGATGCTGGGTTTGGTGCAACTTTTCCAGGGGGCGAAAAGCAAGCGCTCCAAGGCTTAAAGCAGACAGTTTGAGAAATTTCCTACGTGACAAGGTCTTCTTAGGCATAAAAAGGAATTATATCGAAAATTAGCACTCAGTCAATTATCAAAATCCTTCGGTTCGATTTCGGCGACAGATGGTTTGATATGCGTGGGACGATAAGGATATTTTTCAATTTCGCCTAATTCAGTTACCCCGCTGAGTACGAGAATGGTTTCCATTCCACTGGTAACACCGGCAACGATATCTGTATCCATGCGGTCACCAACCATGATTGTATTTTCTGAATGGACATTGAGGTAATTCAGAGCGGTACGCATCATCAAGGGGTTGGGTTTTCCGACAAAAAACGGTGCGATTCCGCTGGCTTTTTCAATCAGGGCAGCCATCGCACCACAGGCAGGGACAAGCCCGTCCTCACTTGGCCCGGATGGGTCAGGGTTAGTGGCAATGAAACGAGAACCATGCATATTTATCAGCCGGATGGCTTTCTTAATCATCTCAAAATGATATGCATGGGTTTCACCCAGCACAACATAATCTGGATTAATATCTGTAATAATATAACCAATTTCATGAATGGCCTGTGTCAAACCACTTTCACCAAGGACGTAGGCTGTTCCGTCGGGGCGTTGTGAATGCAAGAAAGCAGCAGTTGCCAGGGCAGATGTAAAAATCTGTTTTTCGTGAATTTGAAGCCCGGCTTCCTGTAAGCGGTGAGCCAAGTCCCTGGGTGTGTAGATCGGGTTATTGGTTAGCAAGAGAAACTTACGCTTTTGTTTAATTAATTTTTGAATGAAAACATCGGCTCCTGGGATAATTGTTTTTCCCTGGACTAACACACCATCCATATCAATCAGAAAATTTTTCATGTGATCTCTTTTGTCCTGTGGTTCGTTGAACAGGTATTTTACTGCTATTTTGCCGTTTAGTTATCGCTTTGAAATTGTTGTTCGTGATAATGTAAAAATTTGTCCTGCCAACCTTATCGAATGTTTCTAAACATTAAAAATATTACGCCACCGACCAACGTTGTCAGTGGCGTATATCTTTTAATTGATATAGGAGGGTCAGTCTTTTAAAATGATCCTTGCGTCAACGATTTTGACGCCTTTACCTACTTCGTAAACCAGAATAGGGTTGGCATCTGATTCCTGGATATGTTCTCCCAGATCGCTGATCATATAGGCATACTTCGACAGAACCTCAGCGAGTGCCTTCTTGTCCCTAGGGCCTTCTCCACGCACTCCATCGAGTATGGGTGCTCCTCGAATGGCGTCCAGCATCTTAATGGCTTCCATATCAGAGATGGGGGCAACCCGGAAAACGACGTCTTTCAGAACTTCAACGAAAATACCACCAAGGCCGAACATCACCGTGGGACCAAAAGTAACATCATTGACAGATCCAACAATCGTTTCTGTACCCCAGGGTGCCATTTCCTGAACTAAAATACCGTGAATTTCTGCATCAGGTTTATGGGCTTTCGCGTTTGTGAGAATTGTTTGATAAGCTTCGCGAATTTCAGCCTCACTATTGATGTTGACCTTTACGCCGCCTGCGTCGGACTTGTGGAGAATATCCGGGGAGACAATTTTCATAACAATCGGGTAACCGTAGGATTCTGCCAATTTTACGGCTTCATCCTCACTGGTCGCTAAATCTGAACGAACAATCGGCAAGCCATAGGCTTTGAAGATACTCTTTGATTCAACCTCGGTCAGTCCGGTTCGACCTTCTGCCCTTACATTGGCGATAATATCCAGCGCAGTTTGCCTATCCACTTCGTGGTCATTATTAATGGGGCTATTTTTTAAGTCCTGCAAAACTGCGTACTCACGCAGGGTTCCCATGGCTTTAACTGCCAGGTCCGGGTCGTTATATGCCGGAATGCCATTCTCAACCAGCCACTGCATGGCACTGTCTGATCGCTCACCTCCAACGAAAGAAGTGGTGATCGGTTTGTCCGTTATGCCAGTTTCTTTAAGCGCGTTATACAAGGATTGCGCGATTTCCATCGGGTTTGTGATTGCGGTTTCACAATACAGAACGATCAACCCATCAACCCAATCATGTGAAAGGGCGAATTTAGTGGTTTCAAAGTACCAATCATTACCAGCCATGCCTGTTAAATCAACAGGGTTTTTTGCTGAGCCAAAAGAGGGCATGTGCTTCTTGAATTCTTCCTGAACGGTTTCAGGAGCGAATTTTAGGGGAATGCCAGCTGATTCGGCTGAATCGGTAGCTAAAACGCCAACTCCACCTCCATTGGTGATGATCAGTAAATTTTCTCCTCGCATGGGAGGCTGCAGAGACAATGCTAAAGTGCTGTTAAACAGATCACTCAGGTCCGTTGCCTGAATGGCTCCGGCTTGTTCAAAGGCTGCCCCATAAATATGTCGCGCGCCAGCTAATGAGCCGGTGTGTGAAGCTGCTGCGACTGCGCCGTGTTCAGAAACACCTGCCTTTAGCACCACAATCGGTTTTTTCGCTTTTGCACATTCATTGATAAACCGTCGACCATCTTTTAAACCTTCAATATACAATGTGATGCACCTTGTACTCTCATCTTCATTAAGCCAACCGACTGTGTCAGCGATATTTACATCGGACATGTTCCCAATCGAGATTAATTTATCAAATCCAATTCCGCGGGTATAGGTGATGGCGTCAATGGCAATCAAAAGTGCACCACTCTGGGACACCAGAGATGATGTTCCCACTAACGGCAAGAATGGTGCAAACGATGCATTCAATTTATCCGAATTGGATAGCGTGCCGACGATATTCGGTCCAAGGACTCGCATGCCATAAGAATGAGCCAGGCGGACCAATTCTTTTTCAAGTTCAACTTCACCAACTTCGCTGAAGCCAGAAGTAATGACAATCAGCCCTTTGACACCTTTTTCCCCGCATTCTTTTACCGTTTCCATGACATATTTCGCCGGAATGGTGATCACAGCGGCATCGATTGGATCCGGAACGTCCAGCACAGATTTATATACCTTATATCCAAGAATCTCATCTGCTGTGGGGTTGATCGGATAGATTCCGTCTTTATACCCACCGTCGATCAGGTTTTTCACCACAGTGTGCCCAATTTTCCCCGGTGTAGCCGAAGCGCCAACAACGGCGATTCCCTTTGGTCTTAATAGACCAGTCAATACATCATCCACGAGTTCCTCCTAGAGAAATAATTTTCTAAGTTCAGTTTAGGTAATTGCCTCGATGAAACTGATGCAATACCAACGGCTATTGTACCTTATAATTGTGTTAATCAAATTATCTATGACAATTATCCAGATAATTGTTGAGGTTTATCGCAATGTCTCAAGAAAATATATTTCTTAACAAAAATAACTTGATGAACAAAGTAGTTGCGCGCAATGGCAAGCTTGGATTTGACGCATGTGAGATACTCTCCGCTGCAATTCATGCGGTTGACCCATATACCTGCACCTTTAAACGAGTCCATCTACAAAATAGGAAGATTTTCATCGATCAAAATGTTTTTGACCTCAACCAATTTAAACGAGTATTTCTAATCGGTTTTGGGAAAGCCGCTGTGCCAATGGCAAGAGCAGTAATTGATAAACTGGGTTCTGTTCTTTTTCAGTCCATGGTTATTACAAAGGATCCAAAATTCATGGCTGAAAATGGTTTAAAAAACAAATTGCGTGTATATTTGGGTGGACATCCGCTCCCATCGAATGATTCGATTAATTCAACACAATTGATACTGCACAATCTCCCGGAAATGACGAAAGAAGATCTGGTGATCGTAGTGATCTCAGGGGGTGGGTCTGCGCTTTTCACCAATCCTGTTCGTGGCATTACTCTTGATGACCTGCAAGCATTGAACAGAATTCTATTGAAAAGCGGCGCTGATATTGAAGAAATTAATACACTCAGAAAACATCTGGACCAAGTGAAAGGGGGAGGGCTTGCTGTTCGCCTTCAACCTGCCAGCGTGGCAACATTAATTCTATCTGATGTAATTGGTGACCGGTTGGATGTCATCGCTTCAGGACCAACAGTCCCAGATCCGACCAACTATCAGGATGCAATCGATGTTCTTGATCGCTATGCCGTTCTTGATCAAGTGCCTCGAGCGATTTTGTCCCATCTGGAAAAGGGTAGAGATGGGCTTGTCCCAGAAACGCTCAAACCAGGGCAAATACCAACGAAGAAAAACTTGAATATTCTTGTTGGAACAAATTTCCACGCAGCAGAAGCTGCGCTGGAAAAAGCAAAGGCTTTAGGCTATTATGCAACTATCATAACCTCAGCTTTGACAGGTTTAACAGAACACGTAGCGAGTTTTATTGCTGGCATTGCTTATACCGCGCTGGCATATAATCAACCTGTTTCAAGACCAGCCTGTATTATTTTCGGTGGTGAACCTACAGTCAATGTCACTGGAGACGGTTTGGGCGGGAGAAATATGGATTTAGCATTAAAATTAGTGCCAAGGTTGGCAGAAAAACACGGTGTTTTATTTATCTCATTTGCGAGCGACGGTGAAGACGGTCCAACCGATGCTGCTGGGGCAGCCATCGATGGGTTTGTTTTCCGTGAGGGCATGGAAGAATTAGGATTGGATATCAATGACTACATCAATAACAATGATTCATATCATTACCATGAATCCCTGGGGGGATTGATCAAAACCGGCGCAACGGGAACTAATGTCAACGATTTGATGCTCTTGCTGATAAATTGATCCGTTGAAAAATTTCTTAATTATAATAAATTTCAAATGGCTACAATATTATTAAAGAATATTCTAAAATCAAGAAAACGATCTCTTTTTTGCTGACACAATTCTCGCTTTAAGGTATAAATACAAGTTGCTTTAGAATGGTTCCCCAAATATGATCAATCTGGAGATGACTTTATTATGAAATCTAAAAATAAGCGCCTGTATGGACAGGCATTGTTACTGATCTTCCTGACCGCGGTGTTCTTAATATCAAGCCTGATGATTTACCTGGGGGCGACCCGATTTCGCTCAATGCTACCGATATTTCAACTGCTGGACGGATACAATGAAGGGTCTTTATTGGCGCCCAAACCCGATGCAAACCCGGGTGTGGCCGATTTAGAGCCATTTTCTGGGGTTCAGTTATATATGATTTTAGGATCAGATTATCGCCCAGAAGCTGGACTTCGGACAGATACGATTATCCTGGTCGCCTTAGATGGGAGCTCCGGAAAGGCAAGCATAGTTTCTTTTCCTCGGGACCTATGGGTATCGATTCCAGGTTATGGTGAACAGCGTATCAATACGGCCATGCAGATGGGCGGTTTTCAGTTGCTAGCTGACACGTTGCAAACGAATTTTGGCGTTTACCCAACGCAATATGCGTTGATTGATATGGAAGGTTTTATGAAAGTGATCGATATTCTGGGTGGGATTGAGGTCACTACCGACAAATACACAGCCGATGCTTGTGAAACCTATCTCAATCCGAATAAATGGTGTGAGGTTCACCCTGGAACGATCACCATGGATCGGGATTGGGCTTTATGGTATGTCAGGGCACGTTACAACTCCAGCGATTTTGACCGGATGCGACGGAATCAGGAAGTGGTCAAGGCGATTTTTAATAAATCGATCAGCCCTGAAGGATTGATAAAGATGCCGCTTTTGCTGGAAATATTTAATACCCAGGTTGAAAGCAATATTAATCCGGACAAAATCTTGCCTATGGTTAAGTTTGCTGGAAAAATCAATAGCGAAGAAGGTGTCAGAAAATATATCATCGGTCCCAATGAAGTTACCAGTTGGACCACACCAGCAGGCGCCAGCGTGTTGCTCCCCAACACTGAAGCCATTCAAGCCATTTTGCAGGAAGCTTTAACCTTTGATTAATCAAACCGATGGAGATTATTTTGTTATTCTATCGGAAATCAAGTACAATTATCAATACAAAATATAATCTATGAATTTGGAGGAACAACACACATGAAAGGGCATCCTGAAATCATCGAAATTTTGAACGAACTGCTCGCTGATGAACTTACAGCCATTAACCAATACATTCTACACGGGGAGATGTGCGAAGATTGGGGTTATGAGAAGCTTCATGATGTTATTGAGAAGCGCGCCATTACAGAAATGATTCACGCTGAAAAATTGATCGGGCGAATTCTATTTTTGGGTGGTATGCCGATTGTCTCAAAATTGAAGGAGATTCACATTGGTGATGAGGTTTTGAAACAACTTGAGAACGACCATGCGGCTGAATTAGATGCAATCAATGCGTACAACAAAGCAATTGCCAAAACCATTGAACATGGCGATAATGGCACAAAGGTCCTGTTGGAATCAATCCTTACGGATGAAGAAGATCACATCGATTGGATCGAGGAACAGTTGGACCAAATTGAACAGGTGGGCTTCCAGCGTTACCTCAACAAACAGTCGTAATTCCCTGTCAAAACACTATCCAAAAGAGGAGCAGCTCGTATGCTGCTCTTTTTTAATTAACGACGTATGTTAAAATTTTTCAGAAAACCACTTTTGAATAAGTGACAGAAATGCACCTGGGGCTTCCTGGTGGGGCAGGTGCCCAGCACCTTGAATTATGGCTTTCCTGGCATTTGGCTGGATATTCACGATCGCGTCTGAATTGGCTTCTGAGAAAAGTAGATCAAATTCTCCGCGTATGACCAGTGTGGGGTGCTGAAAGTTTTTCAATTTCGCGGGTAAATCTGCTTGTAAATGTTTGATCCAGGGTGCAAGATTCCTTAATGTGGACAAGTAAGCTCTACGCTGACCATCATCCCATACGCGTTGATTGACTCGATAATATAAAAAAGATCGATCTTCCTGTGGGAGAGCCTCAATTTGATGATAGACATTATTTAACGAAGCATAAGCTGCATCCGGGTCATTGCGCAGCCTGGTATAGAGCCATTTACCCACCGCTGGCAGGCTCATCAATCGCAGGCTCCAGTCCTGCATCGTCTGTGGCTGGAACATGGAACCGCCAACGAGAACCAATCCATTGATGCGTTCGGGGTGACTGAGTGCTATCTGATGAGCTAAAATTCCGCCCAATGAACTGCCCATCAGGGTTGCATCTGGGATAGCAAGCTGGTTCATCAGGCCAACGATTGCGCTGAGGAAATAATTAGGTGTGTAATCCACATCCAGCTTATCAGAGCGTCCAAAACCGGGCAGATCAAGTGCAATCACGCGAAAATTGTCTGATAGCGGCGCATAAACATGCCGCCAGGTATCCGCCTCATCCCCCAGCCCGTGAATCATCATTAGAACCGGTTTGTTAACCTGGCCTGTATCAAAAAAGAACAGGCGCAGCGCAGGTTTTTTGAGTTCGATCTGTTGGCCATACCTGGCTAATGCGGGCCATGGTTCCATCGGTGTTTGATAGATTGTGTTCCTTTTAGACATACTCAACCTTCCTGATTTGTTAGAATTTAGAATGTCGTTTAATTATAAATAATATTTTCCAATTACGTATGGTATATCAAAAATAAAAGAAAGTTGCTCAATCCTATTCTATTATATTGATAGTAAATCTTTGTAAAATAGAAAAAATTAATGATATGATGACTGTCATCAATGCGCATAAAAGAAACATAGAAACATGAGAAAGGAGGGCCCAAATGGCCAAACCTAACAAGTATGCTCCACTTTTATGCACTATTTTCATGGTAATTGCCATCATCGGCATTGTCCTTGGCTTTGTTTTTAAACAAGCCCTTATCCCAATCATTCTTTTACTGCCAACCGCAATTTATGAAGCTTATCGAACAGAAGGTAAATCCACTAAAACGGCTTCTATCGTTTTGTTGGCGGTTTTGGTCGCGTTGATGTTCCTTGTTCTATTTGATGTTCAAATTAATATTACTGAAATCCTTGGCTCCGACCAGCAGTACATAGGCGGTTACTGGGTACCTTTAGGTGATCTGCGCATTGTCGCTACAACAGTGATTACAATTATCTCGGTTATTCTGTTTACCAGAACAAGGGGGGTGTATACCAGATGGTTGGCTGTAATTATTTTTGTGACATCTTTTGTGATCATCTATCTGATTGACCCGGCTGCTTTTGCGGACTTGTTTAAATATGGGATCGATGAGGCATTACGCCGCTTTTAAAAGCCACGAACGACAAGTAAAACAAAATATTTTCGATAATTTTTTTCCGTTCGCGCGGCAATGCTTGGGTTAAATATTATCATTGAACCATCTCAATTATTTTTTTTGAGGTTGTGTGTATGTACGCCAGTGGCACTTTTTACGATGAATAAGCAGGGAGCAATCCCCGCCTCATCCTGGTAAGCGGAGTGGACTTCTTGGATGAAGCCCAATTCCTCCCCCTGACTTACAAGCGCCAAAGCGCACCCACCAAACCCTGCGCCCATTAAACGCGCACCGAAGCAACAGGATTGGTTATTTGCCAAGTCAACGATCAGGTTCAAAGCATCACTGGATACCTCGTAATCATCTCTCAAACTGGCATGACTTTCATTGATGAGTTTACCCATTGATAGCAGATCATGATTTCGCATCGCGTGGACAAATTGCAAAACCCGAGAATTTTCGCTAATAACGTGTTTGGCGCGCTTATAGAGGATTTCAGGAATGACGGTTTGCATTGCATCTAAATCAGATTGGCTTGCTTCGCGCAAGCTATTTACATTCAACAAGCGCGTGACTTCTTGGATTTCTTTGTGCCTGGTGTTGTATGCGGAGTGTGTCAGTTCTCTGCGGGTGGTGGTGTCCATGATAATAAAACTTACATTTTCAGGGATGGGTACAAATTCATAATTCAGTGTTTTACAATCCAGCAGCATGGCGTGGTTTGTTTTTGCATCGGCTGAAATCAACTGGTCCATAATTCCAACATTCAAACCAATCCAATCGCGTTCAGCCTTTAAAGCGATTAATGCCAAATTGGTCGGATCAATGGAAATATTGGATGAAAGGATAAAAGTTTTTCCAATAGCTATTTCAAGCGCTGCAGACGAAGATAACCCGGCGCCAATGGGGATATTTCCCGAAACCACACCCTGCCAACCCTTCAATGGATACCCATCATCGGATAGTGCCCAAATTATTCCTTGGAGGTAATCAATCCAGGAGGTTTTTTGTTTCTCAAAATGAGATAATTGTGTTTGATAAAATTCATCAAAATCAACTGAATAGACAGCAACAAAACCGTCCTGCCTGGGAGAGAAAAGGATGGCGACATCGCGATCTATGGCTACTGGCAGCACAAAGCCTTCTGAATAATCCGTATGTTCACCGATCAGATTAATCCTGCCTGGGGCGACAACGATAGAGGCAGGTTCCTCTTTGAAGTGCTGCTTGTAAATTGCGCGAATTGTGTTTATGCGGGCTTGATCCATTGCTGTTAACCTTTTTACCACAGTGGTTGATTTCTGGTATTGATTAAATTGGCGCACAGGTTTTCCTGATTACCAGAGAAGGGGATAATCGGATCACCTCTGGATGGAAATCTGGCTTTTGGATCGCTTCAATCAGCGTTTTCACGGCTAACCGTCCAAATTGCTCGATTGGCTGTTTAATAGTAGTCAATGGAGGGTCAATATACGCTGTAATGGGCAAACCATCAAAACCAATCACAGAAACGTCCTGAGGGACGCGCAACCCGGCTTCTTTCAGGGCTTGAAGTGCCCCGATCGCCATCCAATCATTCAGGGCAAATATCGCTGAGAAGGGTACACCATAGCTTAATAGCTTGTCGATTGCAGCTTTGCCCGATTCAGCTGTCCAATCTCCGTTCATGATCAACTTCTGATCGACTTCAAGATTTTCATCCCGAAGAGCTTTTTGAAAACCCGTTAAACGATCACGAGTACTGGCCTTATTTTCCGGTCCAAGGATTATTACAATCGACGTATGGCCCAGGGAAAGCAGGTATTTCGCCGCGATGAAACCACCCTGTTCATCATCCAGGCAAATCGCTGGCACTTGCTCAAAAACGGGTGCATTTTTTATGTAAGTAATTGGCATTCCCTGATCGATTATCGGTAGCAAATGATGGTACCGGTGATCATCACGCGGATTGATGACTAACAAACCATCTACACGGCGGTTGATCATTTCATCCATTACTGGGGGAAATTGAATGTCCGTTTCAGCGCTGGCGAATAAAATAGAAAACCCATAATCCTGAGCAGTGTGCTGAGCCGCTTGAATAATGGATGAAAAATTAAAATCAGTAAAATTTGGCGTAATGCATCCTAAAGTTTGAGTTTTCCCCTTCATAGAACGGGCGATTGGATCGGGCGTATATCCCATAGCTTTGATCACATCTTTAACCTGTTTGCGGGTGTGGGGGGCAACATCGGGTTTTTGATTAATAACACGCGATACTGTTTGCTTGGACACGCCAGCCTTCAGTGCCACATCAGCAATGGTGATCCGTTTTTTTTGACGCATCGAGCACTCTCCGAAACAATGATTGGCGATGTTAGCGATCTCGGCATCGATACCGTGACCGTTACCATTAATATAACAGACCAACACTCCGGTTGTCAATAGATAGGGTCTGAAAAGACGTGTATTAAAAATAATGAACTCCAGCAATTTGCTGGAGTTCAAAAGAAAGGAGATAGAAATGAAGCCAAATGCAAATTAACGCGTTAAAACTAATAATTCAATCAGGGCGCACCTGTCAAAACGCCCATATTTTTTGCTTGTGAGATCGCTTGAATGCGATTTTCAGCCCGCAATTTACGATAAATGTTGCTCCTGTGGCTTTTAATGGTGTTAGAGGATAGAAAGAGCACTTCACCAATTTGTTTATTCGTTAATCCTTTTGCAATCAGTTGCAATACATCGGATTCCCTCTGACTTAAAAGATTGTCAGAACAGGACTTAATTACAGATTTTGCTTGATTTTGGAGATTAGTATGCAGGATATTTCGTATGTTTGTTAAGAAACCTTGATGGCCATTTTTATTTTCATAAAGGTTTATCAGCGGCAGAAGAGATTGGCCCATCAGAAGAAAGTCGCCCTGGTTGTTATCCAACTTAGCCAGAGCAACGGCTTTAGAAAAAGCACAAACCGCCAAGTCATCCTTCCCGATTTGTTCATAGGCAACAGCCAGGGCTGTCAAAGATCGAATAATATAGGAATTCGCGCTCTGATGCATGAATTTTGGAATAACTGCACGTAATATCTGGATCGCATGCTCTGGTAGGCCGTTAAGAATATAAATTCGTGCTGCAATGGGCAGCGTAAGCCCGAGTTCATACCCATAACGCTCATAGAGCTCATCAGGCGGAACTCCATCAAAGCCACTTGTAACAAGCCAATCAAAGGCTTGCTCGTGATGGCCCTCTTCAATTAACAAACGCGATTTTAACCTATTTGCCTGCTGAAGGTGAACCTTTGCATAAAAATCGCTTTTCGTCTGAATTAACTGAAATAAATCGTCCAGCAACATGTGAGCGGTGGATAAATTGCCCTCTCTAATATACGTTTCGCATAGATTTTGGTGTGCTGTAAATGCATACAATATTTCTGAATGGCCCGCAAGCTGGATCGCTTTTTGTAAATAAGATTTCGCTTCATCAAGACGATGCCAGAATAACATGAGGTGTCCGTACCCCGATAATAGCTTTATGGTATGGGGATTTTGTTTGACATCATGGTCATTGATAAATCTAAGACTTTTTTGGTAGATGGTCTCAGCTTCGGATAAGCGTCCCTGGACTTTGCGGATATAGGTGAGGTAATTGTAAGCTGCTAAAACGCTGCCCCAATCTTCGAGTTGATAGCCTGACATCAAGAGTTTTTCAAACCAGATTGTTGCATTTCCCAGGTCGTTTTTAATCGTGTAAGCCATTCCCAAGTTGCGCTCAACGATATGCTGAAAGTAGGTATTGCCTGGTTTGATCAGCTTAAGTGCTAATTTTGATTGCTTGATACCCTCCTCAGGATCTTTAAAATAACTGGAAATGATTGCGCGTAATGCAGCAATTTCACCTGTATGACTTTGTGTATGATCCAGTTTTTCTGCCCTGTTCAATACGGCATTGATATTCCCTGGACCCTCTTCACAAAACAGCAAGGCTGCAGCATGATAAATGATCAGTTGGGGTGAGGTTTCAAGCAGGTCGCTTGCTTGCTGTTGAATGAAATCAAGGCAAGATTGATAATTGCCAGACAACAAAAGCATTTTGGCATGACAAACAGGGTCAACTATCGCTTGTTCAGCATGCATTTCTGTGACAAAAAGGCTTGTAATTTGTTGTTCAGTCATGGTTCGACCCAATTGGCAATGCAATGCCAGAGGAAAGTCGGTTATCAGAACAGCCCGTTTTTTGAGCCAAATCCTGTCGTTTAAAAACTTCAGAACGTGTTTCTCGATAGCCCGGGGCCAGATCTGGATCAATGAAGATGGTTCAGCCGATTGCCTGCTTATTAAAGTCTAACATGCATGTAAGGGTATCGAACCATACTGCAGTAGGGTTTTTTGAGAGAAAACTCATAAAATTTACATTTAACCCCTCGTTAATAAGTGCCTGAGCGTTCGTTCAGGCACTTATTTCAATTGAATTACGAATGAAATCTTTCAAATCTCCTGACAGCTTTTCCAGCGATTTTTTATGAAGATACATCATATGACCTGCCTCATAATAGGTCATTTTGATGTCAGCGGAGAGCTTTTCTGGCAAGGGGATGTGATCGAAGGTGTATTCTGCTGCTAAAAATGGGGTAGCCAAATCATAATAGCCATTACAAACAATTACTTTAAGTCCTGGATGGAGCAAAAACCCAAGTCTGAGGTCCTGAGCTGTATTCACATAGTGGTTCTGGTAATCCTCGTATTTCCAACTCTGATAGAGCGACTTTAGAATCTCATAAGGAAGATCGGTCTCGTATTCCAGGTCACGCCGCAAATAGTCATACATCGTTGCAGTGTATGGACCAAGGATGATCGCATAACTCGGATCGAGCTCATTTCTTTCTCCGACCCGATCTTTATCAAAACCTTTAAACCGACTGTCAAAGCGGCCGATCGTGTAGCCTTCATCGCGAAGAAGTTCTTTGCAAAAACGATGAATATTGATGCGATAATTCGATCCCTCAATATATGATTCATTTAAACCGGTCAAACGAGCAAGCTTGGCAGTGACTGCTTTACGTTCATCTGCATTGAGGCGATTTCCCTTCATGAGAGCCACTGTGTAATCACCCAGGGCATATTCTCTCGCTTCGTTGACAGCAGTTTCAAGGTCAGTTTGCAAATCATCAGGGAGTTTATGGTGGAACCAAGCTGATGCAGTGTATGTGGGAAGGAACAGAATGTAAGGCAGGTCGTTGCCTTCGTCAAAGCTTGCAGTCAAAAAATTCAAAATTGACGAAACAAACATGATTCCATTTAAATACATTCCGTAACGTTGCTGGAGATAGCCTGCCAGGCCTGCTGCACGAGTTGTACCATAGCTTTCTCCAATAATAAATTTCGGTGATACCCAGCGTTTATTGCGCGTTGTCCAGATGCGGATGAATTCGCTGACTGATTGAATGTCTTTTTTGACATCGTGAAACTGTTCGGGTTTTTCTTTAGGGACAGTACGACTGTATCCGGTACTGACTGGGTCGATGAACACCAAATCGGTTAGCTCGAGAAGCGAATATTCATTCTCCACAAGGCGGTAGGGCGGTCCGATAGGATTGCCCTCATCATCCATCAAGACCCGTTTTGGCCCCAATAATCCCAGGTGTAACCACACAGACGATGAACCGGGTCCGCCATTGAATGAAAAAGTCACCGGTCTTTCAGAATTTTCGTTGTCTTTCGTGTAGGCTATGTAAAAAATACTAGCTTTTTGTTTTTCGCCCAGCTCAACATCTTCCTCTTTGAGTACGATCGTACCCGTTGTTACTGTGTATTCCAATTGAGCGCCGTTGATTTCAATTTTATGCTGGGTGACCGAGGAAGTTTCTTCAACGATTGTAGGCTTTGTGGGTTGTTCTGGTTCTTCAGTGATGGATTTGTTTTTATTTTCTGTACTCATAATTAACCTTTCAAATAGATTTCAAATAAAATGACCTGTGAAACAGGGGGATTCCTTTTTGTTTTTCTTGCATTCCAATGGCCATAAACAAAAAACAATTTGTATGTCCGTTGCCTGGATTCACAAAAAGCTGCATGGTTTCGGTACGCGAAGACTTTACTCACGGCAATTGTACTTGATCTGCCCAAAAATTTGTTTTTTAATGTCAGTTTTCGATTATTAGTATATAAAAAATGGAAAGATAACCATGGTTTATACTTAAAGCCAATCAAAAATTCAATAAGCAGGGATTAATTTTGGAAGATATTGTTCGTAGGAGGTTTTGAGAATCTGGATTCCCTTCTAACCTCAACGGGCAGGGGAGGATATGCTGAAATTATTCAGAACATGGATATATAACAAATCATTGTATGGTTGACAAGACTTCTCCGGTATACTTTGGATATGGTCATAATTTCTGGATCTGTTGAGCGAATCACATACTTTAATCCGGATAATGGATACACCGTCTTGAAGATGCGCCCAGACAGCGCACAGAAAGGACGCATTGTCGGCTTAAACCTTGATGGGCTGCTGACTGTAATTGGGAATTTCCCTGAATTATCCCCAGGAGAACATATTCGGGTTGAAGGCGATTACACGACCCATCCGAAGCATGGCTTGCAATTTAAGGGAACAAAATGCGAAAAATTACTGCCGGTTACAGAGGTCGGCATTGAGCGTTACCTGGGATCTGGCTTAATAAAGGGTATCGGGCCACAACTGGCAAAACGCATTGTTAGTCATTTTAAGAGGGAAGCCCTCGAGATCATTGAATCCGACCCCGGTCGTTTGAGTGAAGTGCCAGGTATTGGAGTAGAGCGTACTCGAAAAATTGTCGAGGCCTGGGAAGAGCAAAAATCAGTCAAGGAGATTATGCTCTTCCTTCACGAACACCAGGTAAGTACCAATCTCGCTGTGAAAATCTACAAAACCTACGGCAATAACGCATTGAATATTGTCAGAGAAAATCCGTACCAGCTCGAACAAGATATTTACGGGGTTGGTTTTAAAACAGCTGATCGGATCGCTCAAAACCTGGGATTGCCATCAAACTATCCTGCGCGGATAGAAACCGGAATTATTTATTTAATCAAGGAGATGATCAATGAGGGCCATGTTTTTACCCCTCAAAATCAACTTTCTGAACGCGCACAAGCGCTATTAAACGTTGATGCAAATCTTATCCTGAACAGCATTGAACAATTGGCCGCGGCCGATCGCATTCGCAGAGATATTTTCAGCCAGTCTACCACTGATACTGATAAACCATTATCGGGGAGATCTGAAAATACACCTGACTATGGGGAACCCATGGTTTACTTAATGCCCTTTTATTACAGTGAAAAAGGAGTTGCTTCTTATCTTAAAAGCTTGTTGGCGTACCCGGTAAACACTTGGCAAGCATCGCTGGAGTTTGAATCAAAAGGTTTATCTGATGAGCAGAAAGCAGCGCTGAAGACCGCGATGAGCCATCCGGTTAGTGTTTTAACGGGTGGACCAGGTACAGGAAAGACCACCTGTCTAAAAGCTTTAATTGAGGTCCTTGAGAGCAATAATATCGTCTATGCGTTGGCTTCTCCAACAGGAAGAGCAGCAAAGCGGCTCTCGGAAGCTACCGGGCGTCCAGCCAGTACGATTCACCGACTGCTGAGGTTTTCACCCGAAGGAGGATTTCAACACGATGAAAATAACCCGTTGAAAATAAAATTTTTAATTGTCGATGAAGCTTCCATGCTCGATCTGGTGTTAACCTATCATCTTCTGAAACCGCTTCAACCCGGGACTCAGGTACTATTTGTTGGCGATGTTGATCAACTTCCATCGGTTGGAGCTGGGGATGTGCTACGAGATATCATCACCAGTGGCGTTGTACCGGTATCGCAGTTGAAGACCATTTTTCGGCAATCGCATGATTCCCAAATTGTTGCCAGCGCGCACATGGTGAATCGGGGACAAATGCCCATTTTTTCAAAAACGCAGGATGGTGATTTTTTTCTCTTTCCCGCTGAGGATGCAGCAGCCGCTGCAAAGTGGATCCTTGACCTGGTTACCGTGCGTATGCCGGAAAAATTTGCCCTCGACCCAGTGAGGGATATCCAGGTTTTATCGCCATTGTATCGCGGTGAAGCAGGAGTCGACGCACTAAACCTGTCCTTACAAGAGAGCCTCAATCCAGCGCATCTCCAAAAAACCGAACAAAAAATTTTAGGAAATCTTTATCGTACCGGAGATAAGGTCATGCAGATTCGGAATAATTATGAAAAAGATGTATTCAATGGTGATATTGGCTTCATTGAGCACATTGATCCCATCGAACAAAACCTGACCTTGGTTATAGATGGATCGCGCAAACTCGTCTATGATTTTGGAGAATTAGACGAGATTGTGCTTGCTTATGCAATCTCAGTTCATAAATCCCAAGGATCGGAATTTCCCGCAGTCGTCATGCCAGTTCTGACCCAGCATTATGTCATATTACAGCGCAATTTGCTGTATACAGCGATCACCCGAGCTTCAATGCGGTGCGTCCTTGTTGGAAATTACAAGGCACTTCGCATAGCTATAGACAATAACCGTGTTTCACAGCGTTATTCACACCTGGCTGAACGCATCAAACAATGATTATTCTTCGCTGAATGCGAACGCTCAATTTGGTTCCTTGATATAATTTCAATCGGTGACTGGATACTGGTAAAGCAACGAAAAGAATCTCATGTCAATTCGCAACCTGATTATTCTCAGCCAACTCAATCCGCCATCACAGCGCTCTCATGTCCTGGAGCGAAACCGGATTACTCAAAAGCTGGTAAGAGCAATCAATTATCCCTTGACTATTCTCGAAGCAGGGACAGGCTATGGGAAAAGCACGTCGATACTCTCTTTCATTAACAGTCAGGAGTGCCCGATATACTGGTTCACGATTTCTGGCACAGAACGGGACCCGAAGCTGTTTTTAGCAAAATTGTTTACAGCGTTTAATCAACATGACTATCCCATAGGCGATGAAACACTGAAGACAATTGATACCCCAGAAGCAACTTCCACTGAAGCATTAATCGCTTTTGTTAACGCTGTTACCACCCATATCACACAGGAGGCTTATCTCGTCCTGGATGATTTTCACTTGGTCAGCGATGTTCCTGATGTTTTGGGTTATTTAGATTGGATTATTGAGCATCTTCCTTCCAAATTGCATGTGATCATATCCACCCGACATGCATTAAATTTCCCCTCACTTAACAAATGGCGGGTCAAGGATGAAGTATTGATCATCACCAGAGACGATTTGGCATTCACAGGCGAGGAAATTGCGCGATTGTTTGATCAGCAGTATGGCATCACACTGTCAGAATCAGCTATTGATCAAGTGCTCAATAAGACAGAAGGATGGGCAATTGGTTTGCAGATGATATGGCAAACATTGCAAAATAACCCGAATATGACAATTCAACAGGTTTTAGATGATGAACATCAATCTAAGTCAGCCCTATTTGATTATTTAGCAGAAGAAGTTCTGGAAGGCTTGGAACCTCGCATTCGAGAATTCCTGATAAAAACTTCAATTTTATCGAAGCTCGAAAGTGCTACCTGCGATTTCTTACTGACCATTGATCACAGCAATGTTTTGCTTGACCATCTTAACAATTCCGGCTTGTTTATTGAAGAGTTGCGGCCCGGTGTTTTCCGTTATCATCAAATGTTCAGATCGTTCTTACTAGACCAGTTCCGCGCCGAACCATCACAATTAATTGATTTGCATCTTAAAATTGCCAGTTATTTCCGAGCCCACGAATACTGGGAAGAGGCACTTTATCATTTGCTGTCTGCCGGGGATTATTATCAGGTCAACCAAATTTTAGAAAGCATCGGGAAACCGCTGATACAGGACGGGCGCAAAGAATCGATCAATTATTGGATTCACGAGATTCCCGAACCTGAGCGCAAGAACTATCCTTATTTGATTTACCTTTTAGGCGAAGTCCACCGATACTTGGGCAGTTTCGATGATGCCCTGGAATATTACCACCAGGCAGAACGTCTTTACCGGGCACGCCAATATTCCTTTGGAATTTCTCAAGCCTTGCGCGGTCAAGGCCAGGTTTTCTTAGACACAATTCGCCCAATTAATGGCGATCAATTGCTTCAAGACGCATTAAAACTGCTCGATCCAAAGGAAATGCCGCGTGAGGTAGCAGACCTTTTAGTGTTAATTGCTGAAAATCAATTGAATCTGGGCTATCCCGACAATGCTGAAAAATTGCTGTGGCAAGCTTCCGAATTGATGCCAGATTTGGAATTGGAAACAGATTTCATCCAGGCTCGCGTGTTTTTACGTACAGGGCGTCTGAAAGAAGGTATCAAGCTCTTGATGGATCGCGAAGCGAATAATCCTTCATTACCTCACTCTCGACCACAGCGTTTTCACCGGGAAAGTACGTTATTGTTGTCTTTGTATCATTCGATGCTTGGCGAATCTGAGCAGGCGGAGAAGTACGCTCACCAAGGAATTGAAATTGGTCGGCAATTGCGCTCGAAATTCGTCCAATCGGTGGGTTTTATGCGCCTAGGGCACGCACTTCTTATTCGAGAGCAATCTCCTTTTACAAACCAATACTTTATGCAAGCCATGCAATTGTTTCAGGATTCAATCGATCAAATTGATGTAGCCCGCATACATGTCGAACCGCTTTGGGGAATGTGCCGAGCCTTAGGTTATATGAGCCAGTTCAGCAAGGCCGAAAAACTGGCCATTGAATCCCTGGCTATTGCTGAAAAAGCGGGGGATGAGTGGATCAGCATCTTGATCCGTTTATCGCTTGGAGCTGGCGCAATCTTTGATCACAAATACGAATCCGCTCAACGCTATTTAGCTTCTGCAGAAAGTTCAGCATTACGTGTAAAAGATACGTTTACATTGTGTGTTTCCCGATTGTGGCTTGCAATTAAAGCATGGCAACAGGGATACCAAAATACTGCATTCAGTTATTTTGAAAAATGCCTTGCGTTGATCATAGAGCATGGCTATGATTTTATTTTGACCAGGGAAACACTTATTGGTCTTAAAGACCGCGAAGCAATTTATCCTTTGGTCCTGGCTGCGTATTCGAATGGCGTTGAATCAAATTTCCTCAATTTAATACTGCATCAAAGAGGCATTTCAGGGCTTGACTACCATCCGGGTTATACCTTGTGGGTGCAGACTTTTGGCAACTTCAATGTTTGGAGGGGGGACCATTTAATTGACATAAAAGATTGGAAGCGTGAAAAGGCTCGTCAATTCTTTCAAATACTGGTTGTTCAACGAGGGAAGTGGGTCCATAAAGACCAGATCTATGAATGGCTTTGGCCGGAAACATCTGGTGAAAAAAGTGTCACTTATTTAAAGGTGGTCTTCAATGCAGTCAACCAGGCTTTAGAGCCGAATCGACCCCGAGGAGAAGCCCCATTCTTTATCGAACGATCACAGGAATATTTTCGGTTGAATCCTAAAGCGCGAATTATTGTTGATGCGGACTTGTTTCTGAAGGAAATTAGCCAAGGCACTCTACATGGCAATGAAAATGCATTCAATTTATATCAAGGGCGTTATTTTGAAAGTAATCCGGTCAGTGAGTGGCTTACACATGAAGAGCAATACTATCATCAGCAATTCGTTCTGGTAGCCGACCATTTGTTAAATGCATATATTGAAGCGGGCGAGTTTCAGAGAGCATTAGACATCACCCACAAAATCCTGAATGATGATCCATATTGGGAAGCGGGGTATCGCGCCCAAATGCTCATTTTTCACCAATTGGGGCAGATCTCTATGGTGCATGAGGTGTATCATCGTTGTGTTGAAATTCTAAAAGAACAATTAAACGCTTCGATTTCTCCGAAAACTGAAGCGATTTACCGAAAACTGGTTTCAGAACCATAATTTCGTTCAAATCCAGTTGATTTGTTACCTCCCCGTAACTAATTTGTAATAACGCTTTGGTATAGTCATCTAAGTTAATGCCTGAAAAGAGCATTTGTTGGTCATGGTTAAATTTATAACTGAAGAGGAGTTCTTATGCGTTTGATCGATAAAGTGTGTTTAATCACCGGCGGTGCAGCGGGGATCGGAAAAGCTACGGCTGAAAAATTCTTAGCTGAGGGCGCCAGAGTTGTTATTTGTGACCTGGATTCAGATGCCGGGCAGGCCGTTGCCGATGAATTGGGCAACGGTGCTGCATTTTATAAAGTGAATGTCACAGAACGGGCTGATGTTCAAGCATGGGTGGATGATGTGATCGAAACATTTGGACGTGTTGATGTTCTGGTCAACAATGCTGGCATCACCCGTGACGGCCTGTTTGTGAAATTCAAAGATGGTGAAGTGGTCAGCCAGATGTCAGAAACAGATTTTGACCTTGTACTCAACGTGAATCTAAAAGGCGTGTTTAATTGCACCCAGGCAGTCATTCCTCAAATGATCAAACAGGGTGGCGGCGTGATCTTAAATGCTTCTTCCATTGTTGGTTTGTATGGCAATTTTGGACAAACCAATTACGCCGCAACAAAATTCGGTGTCATCGGCATGACAAAAACTTGGTCTCGCGAATTGGGGCGCTACAACATACGCGTCAACGCTGTTTGCCCCGGATTTATTCTCACTGAGATGGTCAAAAAGATGCCTGAAAAAATTCTGGAAGGTCTGGCTGCAAAAACACCGCTGGGTCGAATGGGGCAACCTGAAGATGTGGCGAACCTGTATGCTTGGCTGGCAAGCGATGAGGCGTCCTACATTCATGGCGCTACCATCAGCATCGATGGTGGGATGGTTCTCGGGACATAAATACATAACAGATCATTGGGTTTTCAAACCTGGTAATTAAGAGAGGAACAAATGCAACGCTACGGAAATATCATTGGCACAGGCAGATACCTGCCCAAAAATGAAGTTACAAATGAGACTTTTGCTCAATGGATGGGAGAGGTTAACCCGACATTAGCGGAGGTTGTCGGCAAGTTTGAAAAAAGTTCGAACATTAAGACACGTTTTTACGCAGATGAAGATATGGCAACATCTGATTTAGCTGTTGAGGCAGCAAAGGCTGCCCTGGAAGACGCAGGAATTACTCCTGACGAAGTGGACCTGATCATTCTGGGCACGGACTCGCCCGATTACATAACCCCGGCAACATCTGTCGTCGTTCAAGAAAAGCTTGGCGCTAAAAAAGCTGGCACTTTTGATGTCGGTTGTGCTTGTGCCAGCTTCCCGACCGGTTTAGCATTAGGAGCTGGATTAATCAGCACCAATCCGCATATGAAACACGTCCTCGTCATTGGCGCATATCTGATGCATCGCCTGGCTGATTACAAGAAAGATGTGATTAGCTTCTTTTACGGTGATGGGGCAGGGGCAGCTGTTTTAGCACCCAGCGACAAACCGGGTTTCGTTTCCTCAGCATTTTTTGCAGATGGCTCCTACTATCCAAACTGGGGCATTTATGCTGGTGGAACCGCAGAACCTGCAACAGTCGAAAATGTTCAATCGGGCAAGACTAAAGTGCGCCTGGTGACGGCGTTCCCGCCTGAAGTGAACAATGAGGGCTGGCCTAAGCGCATCCGAGAAGTTGCGAAAAACGGCAATTTTTCAATTGATGAAATCGATTTTGTGATTTTCACCCAGGTCAGGTTGAACACCATTGAATTGGTGATGGAAGAGGTTGGCTTGCCCATTGAAAAAGCGCATTGGATCATGGACAAATGGGGTTATACTGGCTCGGCTTGCTTACCAATGGCATTTGACGATGCGAGAAAATTAGGAAAGATCAAGGCGGGCGACCTGGTTGTCTTTGTTGGGTCTGGTGTTGGTTACAACCAGGCCGCTGTGGCTTTTCGTATGCAAAAATAGAAAATAGGAACTTCATCATGCCACCCAAACAATTTTCAGATAAATATATATCCCTGTCGGATGCCGTTTCGATGGTTAAATCTCATCAGAGCATTGGGATCGGAATCGCTGGATCTGAGCCGCCGGGATTATTTACAGCTCTTGCAGAACGCGCAAAGGATTTGGAAGACGTTCGTTGCTGGACGTGCTTACCCATGCGTTCCTATGATATTTTTACAAAGCCGGAAATGGCCGGACGAATTTTTAATGAAAACTGGTTTTACAGTGCTTCTGATCGCCAATGTCATCCTGAGGGCCGTGTATCCTACGTGCCGAATAACTTGCATCGTGCCGCTGCAGATAAACTGGTTTCAACCAAAGGACATTTGGATAATTTTTGGGGAACAGCAACACCCCCAAACAAAGATGGTTATATGTCCCTGTCTTTAGGGATTGTTGTTCAGAAAGATTTATTAGAAGCAGCAAGTTTAAAGATTATCGAGGTGAATTCCAACCTCCCGTGGGTTTATGGTGACACCCTAGTGCATGTCTCTGAAGTGGATTACCTGGTTGAGAATCACGTACCTCTAGTGGAATTGACATCCGAACCTCCTACCGAGGTTGAGAAAAAAATCGGGCACTATATTGCAGATTTGATTGAGGATGGATCCACAATTCAACTGGGCATTGGTGGAATCCCCAATGCCATCACTGCAGACATTATGGAACGCAAGGATTTAGGTATCCACACCGAGATGCTTGTCGATGGCATGGTTGATCTGATGGAAGCCGGTGTGGTTAACAATCGAAAGAAGACACTCCACCCTGGTAAATCAATCGGTGCATTTGCTTTAGGTACCAGCAAACTTTACAAGTTCATTAATCGTAACAAAGATGTGGAATTGTATCGAGGTCGTTATACCAACGACCCTTATATCGTAGCCCAGAATTACAAAATGATCAGTGTCAATACAGCCTTACAGGTGGACATTCTCGGTCAGGTGTGTTCACAAAGCATCGGTACCCGACAATTTAGTGGAACAGGTGGTCAGTTGGACACGCATCGTGGTGCGCAGATGTCTCCGGGTGGCCGCGGCATCATTGCGCTGCGATCAACGGCAAAAAATGGCAGCATTTCAACAATTGTTCCAACACTGGCACCCGGAGCTGGCGTGACCGTTCCCAGCCAGGACGTGGATACGATCATCACAGAATTTGGTGTTGCAGAATTAAGAGGACTGACTGTTAAAGGGAGATTGGAAGCATTAATTGCCATTGCTCATCCCAACTTCAGAGATTGGATCCGAGACGAAGCGCATCGTCTCGGTATCGTTCCTAAAACAATTTTCTAATTTAAGGAGGTTAATTCAATGTCAGAAATACTCGGAAAATGGATCCAGGCAGAAGGTCAATCCTTTCCAGGTTTGTGGTTTGAATTTCGAAACGACGGGTCTTTTACTGCCGAATATGAGCCGATGGGAATAAAATCCAGCGGCACCTTTGAAATTGATGGTGAAAACATTACCATGCAACAAACCGAGCATACTTTAGGGTTCATCGGTGAGTTTAAAGGGCTTTTCACCGTGGAAAAGAATCAGCTGAAGATGGTTTTGGCTTCCAATCCCGGTGGAGCACGACCTGCTGATCTCTCAGAGGCTCGTATTTACATCAAAGAATAAAAAAGGAAACAATGATACTGATGCCAGAGAAAAAATTAAAAAGGGGAGTCGCGGTTGCTGGCGTTGGCCTTAGCAAATTCGGCGCCTTTCCAGAAAAGAATTCACGCGATCTTTTTGTTGAAGCATTCCTGGATTTAATGGGTTCAATGAAAGGCTTTGACCCTCATCAGATTGAGGCCTTCTACCTGGGAAATTTCAGCAGCGATCAATTTGAAAAACAAGCCCATCTTGCTCCAATCCTGGCAAGTTGGGTCGGTCTTTCTCCGATATCAACACTTCGCATAGAAGATGCGTGTGCATCAAGCGGCGTGGCTCTCAGGCAAGCGGCTTTAGCAATAGCTTCAGGACAATACGATGTTGTCCTGGTCGGTGGCGTGGAAAAGATGACAAGCCTGGAAATCGCTGCCGTTACTGAAGCCTTAGGGACTGCAGCTGATGCTCAATTTGAGGTCTCAGTTGGCTTCACATTCCCGGGCTTTTACGCTGCTATGGCAACGGCTTACATGCATGAATTTCAAGCCGACCCAAAAGCTTTTTATCATGTCAGCATTAAGAACCATAATAATGGTGCGCTGAATGAATATGCTCAATTTAGACAGACCATCCGGGAAATCATGGAAAGCAAAAAAGAACGTGCAGCTCAGAAAGGCCGACCTGTTCCAGCGTGGGAAGACGAATTTGATTTCTTGAGCGACCCCAAAGGTAATCCAATGGTCGCGTGGCCAATGGCGCTTTTTGACTGTTCACCCGTATCTGATGGGGCAGCAGTTGCCTTGTTGGTCTCAGAAGAGATTGCAAATTCGTTTACAGAGACACCAATTTATATGATTGGAAGTGGTCAGGCCAGCGATGGCGCATTGCCTGAAAGAGAAAACCTTTACAGCATCCCTGCAGCGTTAGAAGCGGGCAGGCAAGCCTACCAGATGGCGAATCTTGGCCCGGACGATATTGATATCGCCGAAGTCCATGATTGCTTTACTATTGCTGAAATCATTGCCACAGAAGACTTGGGCTTCTTTGACCGTGGTAAGGGCTGGCAGGCGGCTATTGAGGGTAAGACAGCCCGCGACGGTATCCGTCCGGTGAACACCTCTGGTGGATTGAAAGCCAAAGGTCATCCTGTTGGTGCCACAGGTGTCGGTCAGGTTGCCGAAATATGGAAACAATTAAACGGTATTGCGGGTGAAAGACAGGTTCAGGGCAATCCGAAAATTGGGTTAACGCACAATGTCGGTGGGACCGGACAAACCTGTGTCGTTAATATTTTCGAACGGAGAGCGTAAAATGGAAGCTTATTCGATGAACAGTCAAGATTTCTTCGAAGCATTAGAGGCAGGAGTATTGATTGGGTCTCACTGTTTGGATTGTGGTACCAAGTCTATCCCTCAACGACAAATTTGCCCTAAATGCCTTGGCTCTCGGACAGAGATCGTTGAATACTCTGGAAAAGGTTTCCTGGCAGCTTTTACCGTGGTCTATGTTCCCTCTTCAATGATGGCTAATAATGGTTTTGATAGCAAGAATCCTTACTGCGTAGGCATTGTCGAACTGGACGAAGGCCCAAAAATTTCTGCTCAGATTCTGGACGTGGATCTAAGCAACCCTGAAAGCATATCCATTGGGACAAAACTGGTCATGGCATCTGCCAAAAATAACGCTGGTGAAAACCAAAAACCTCACCTGGCGTTCCGGCCAGTTTAATCGGAAGGAACTGTTGTGCCGCGAATTAAGGTCAACGACATAGAACTATATTATGAACTTTCAGGCCCGGAAGGCGCACCGGTTCTGGTGCTTTCCAACGGGATTATGATGGGCACAGCCAGTTGGATTTATCAAAAAGCACAATTAGAGCAGCATCTGCGGGTTCTACTTTACGACTGCCGGGGCATGTGGCAATCCGACCATCCTGACGGTCCATATTCCATGCAAATCCATGCAGACGATTTGGCAGGGTTATTGGACAAACTGGAGATCGAAAACGCCCACATTGCAGGGATTTCATATGGCGCCGAAGTCAGCATGGTGTTTGCGCTGTTATATCCTGAGAAAACTAAATCTTTGATTGTCATTGCTGGTGTGAGCGAAATTCACCCGCTGCTCAGGGCACAAACTTATCCTTGGTTGCTGGCAGCAGAAAGAGGCGACCCCGATCTGCTTTTTCGGGCTTCCTACCATCTAAATTTTGCAGAGAAATGGATTATGGATAACTCGGCCTTTATTGAAACTTCCGCTGATCGATATGCTCAGTTAGACATGAAAGCCCTGACCTGGTTGATGCACGCTTTCTATGAACTTGATATCACAGATCAACTTTCAAGGATAAAAGCGCCGACTCTGATCATTGCTGGCGAAGAAGACCTGATCAAAGGGAGCAAATATGCTAAAATTATTTCAAATCATATTCCGCATAGTGAATTTGCAGTTATTCCTGGATCGGGTCATGTCATTTGTTTAGAGAAACCCGGGATTTTGAATACCTTGTTGCTGGGTTTTGTCATTAAAAATTCTGGATCAGCTTGATGAATTGGGAGGTGGTGATTTAAGAATATATAAACAAATTTATTTGAACCGTAAAACCATTATAGATTACTGAAGGAGTAAAAGATGAAAAAACTACGTTTGACAATATTGACCATTTTGGTGATTATTCCCTTGCTTGTCACCTCGTGCGTCCAAAAAGTTGAGGAGGTTCCTGAACCGGTTGAAGAACCGGTAGTTGAAGAGGTTGTTGTTGAAGAACCCGTTGTTGAAGAACCGGTTGTTGAGGAACCTGTTGTTGAAGAGGTTGTTGAAGAGGTTGTTGAAGAACCCGTTGTTGAAGAACCTGAGGAAGAAGAATTAGGTCCAGTATTGAAAATTGGTCAGATCGGCCAGATGTCAGGTTTAATGGCGCTGTATGGTCTCCAGCAACAGCGTGGCTTTTTGATGGGTCTTGAGTATATGTCGGGTGGAAAAACCGACGATCAGGGTCGCTACATCATTGCCAATCGACCCGTTGAGGTCATCGTGAAGGACGACGAAGGTGATCCTGAGAAAGCAGTCGCATTGGCGCTTGAGTTAATCGAGCGAGACGGCGTTGAGCTGATCCAGGGTCCCGTGTCCTCAGCTAGCGCAATTGCATTGACCAACATTGCCCTTGAGAACGAGATCATTCTGATGATCGATCCCGCCGCTTCTTCTTTCACGACCGGCCCATATTTCAACCCTTACGTGTTCCGAACCGCCCGGACCAACTTTGATGATACCCTGATCATCGCGAAATACCTGGTTGAAAACATCGGACCCAAATTTGCTCATATTGGTGTTGATAATGCTTTTGGGCAGGGTTCTGGTATTGCGCTCAAATACTCTGTTGAACAACATGGTGGTGAATTAATCGCTGATATCTATGCACCCTTTGAAACCACCGACTTCACCCCTTACATTCAGCAGGCAATGGATTCAGGCGCCCAGAACCTGTTCCTGACCTGGTCTGGAACCGGTTATGTGACCTTATTCCAGAACATGGCTGACATGGGCACTCTCGAGGTGATGACAGTCGGCACCGGGTTTGGAGACAATGCATCATTTGCAGCAGTGTTTGGTGACGATACCATCGGCTCAATCGGTTTGAATGTTTACCACTACACAGTTCCTGACAACCCTGTCAATGATTGGTTGGTTAAAAATCACTTTGAGCGCTTTGTGGGTGAACCGGATGGTGCTATCAACGCCTATCCAGACCTTTTCACCGCAGGTGGTATGGCTTCAGCTATTGCTTTGGCAAAAGCACTCGAAATTACCGGTGGCGATACCTCAGGCGAAAAGATGATTCCTGCTCTCGAAGGCCTTAAATTTGAAGGGCCGAAAGGAACCTATTATATTCGCCCCGAAGATCATGTTTGCGAACAGCCAATGAACATTCTCAAACTCGTCAATTTGAATCCAGATCTGGACGGCGACGGGATCAATGAGTACCGTTTCTTCGAAACCATTTATGTTTCTGAATACGACGAGCTGGGCGTGCCCTGTACTTTGGCTGGTGATTTCGCAGCTCGCTGCGGTAACCTTCCAACTATTCCGGTTGAATAATTTATTCAACTTAACAATTGGGGAGAGGGAAAACCTCTCCCCAAAATTTATGATTTATTCTTCACGAACAAGGGTTTACCGGTGAGGTGATTTTATATATATTCCAATTTTCTTCTGAATTATTGATTATTATTAATTTAACTCCATAAGGACATATTGCATGACAACAGATATCATTCTCGAAGCAAAAAACCTCACAAAAACATTTGGCGGGTTAATGGCTGTCGATGATGTCAGCATCACAATCAAGAAAAAAATAATGCATGCCATCATCGGTCCGAATGGCGCTGGAAAGACAACCCTATTCAATTTATTAAGTGGTGTCATGCCGCCTACAAATGGGGAAGTTTTTTATAAAGGTGAAAACATCACCAATTTACCGCCCTACAAAAGGGCGCATTTGGGAATTGGCCGATCTTATCAAATAACAAATATCTTTCCAAATTTGACTGTTCTGGAAAACATTCGTCTGGCAACTCAGGCAAGGGGAGGTGACAATTTCAAACTCTTTCGGAAAGCAGATGATTTTCAGTCATATATTGATCAAGCGCGGGAAGTGATTAAGGCGGTGGATTTAGCAGGCAAAGAAGCGTTCTTAGCCCAAAACTTACCTCATGGTGAAAAACGCAAACTTGAACTGGGGATCATGCTGGCTTGTGATCCCGAACTTCTATTATTTGATGAACCTACAGCAGGTATGTCATCGGAACAGGTTCCAGAATTAATTGATATCATCAACCGGATCGTGCAGCAGCATGAACGCACAGCCATCTTAGTAGAACATCGTATGGATGTTGTGATGTCAATTTCTGATGTGATTACGGTCATGAACCAGGGTCGTATCCTGGCAGAGGGGACACCGAGTGAGATTGCTAGTAATTCTCAAGTTCAGACAGCCTATTTAGGTGATTTATACGGGGAGCTGGCATGAATATGAAGCATTCACAAGACGACATTCTGGTATTAGATCATATTCACACGTTTATCGGTCAATTCCACATTTTGGAAGGCGTTTCGGTCAGGGTGCCCAAAGGATCAATAACGGTTTTATTGGGGCGAAATGGCGCAGGAAAAACAACCACCCTTAAATCAATTTTAGGTTTAACACCTCCTCAAGAGGGAAAGGTTATCTTCGAAGGAATAGAGATTCAAGGGAAAAGAGCATACGATGTCGCCAATCTGGGAATTGGTTATGTTCCAGAGCACCGGGCTATTTTCCGCGCGCTTTCTGTAATGGAGAACTTGAAACTGGCTGAACGGAAAAAAGGTGATTTTGACCGCAACTCCGATTTTATTTTCGATCTGTTCCCAGACTTAAAAAGACTGTATAAACTGCCTGGCAACCATCTTTCAGGAGGGCAGCAACAAATGCTAGCAGTTGCTCGAGCATTGGTCCCCGATAATAAACTGTTGTTAATTGATGAACCCAGCGAAGGGTTAGCGCCCATCCTAATTCAACAAATGATGGAAGCCATTCGCGTGCTGAGCGAAAAGACAACCATCCTGATGGTGGAACAGAATTTCATCATGGCCAGCCAACTGGCCCAAAAATTTACAATCATTGATGATGGTCAGAGTGTTCAAGAAGGAATGATGAGTGATCTGGTCAATGATACCGATATGATACATCAATACCTAGGCGCCAGCATAAAAACACGTAAAGAATTGGAGATGGAACATGGATCCCAATAATAAAAGAAAAATTATCATCTCAATTGTTGCTGTCATTGTTGTTGCATCTATCATTGGTGTTTACCTTTACACCGGTAAGGAGCCATTTATCCGCACAACACTCTCTGGTTTAACCCTGGGATCCTTATTTTTTATGGTTGCTGCCGGGTTGTCCCTGATTTTTGGTTTGATGGACGTTTTGAATTTTGCCCATGGCGCCATGTTCATGTTGGGAGCGTATATGGGCTGGCAGTTATATACCAATCCGACCTTCATCTTTGGCATACTGCCCACGATTACTGCCTTAACCTGTGGTGTAATGATGACCCCGGTTATTAAGCCATTTTTGATCCGCTGGAAGATTTCAGGAAAATGGCAAAGGGCGCTGCCAAAGATAGCCTACGTACTGGCTGTAGTGATTCTTCTCGTTGCATTCCTTAATTTCGATATCATGGAATTGGCTAATACGGCTATGGTAGCGGCAACAACCACAACGGTGGGTAATCCTCTAGCGGAAATCACTCCTCAAGAGCCGCTTGGGCAATTCTGGTATCGACCGTTATGCCTGATTATTTCAGGGTTGCTGGTTGCTTTCGCCTCATCAAAGCCTGGTGCGAAGACCGAATTTGCGCCAAAAGAAGATCTTCTTAAAAAAGCAATTGCTCCTATCGCTCTGTTGATCCTAACGGTCATCGCTACTTTAGTTCGTGAATCCGCTCCCATTGCGATATTGTTGATGAACGGCAATTGGAGATTCCTGATCGCAATTGCCGTCGCGGTTGGCTTCGGGTTTATGTTTGGCACACTGGTTGAAGTCACTTTGATCAGGCCCTTGTATATACGGCCTTTCTTTATCGTGTTGATGACCTTAGGTCTCAGCTTTGTGATTCGTGAATTAGTTCAATTACTCTGGGATCCATTAGCATATCAAATGGTGCGACCGCCGTTGTTTGCTCAGCCCGGAAAAGCTGAAAATTTATTGGGATGGCTGCGAAACGGAAACGCGACCATTAACATTTCCGGAGTGACCTTCCCAACGTATCGCCTTTTTGTCATCTTCTTGGGATTATTAATGTTCGCTATCGTCATGATTATCATGACAAAGACACGTTTAGGGATGATTATCCGAGCCGGAGTCCAGGACCCACAAATGGTAGAAGCCCTGGGAATTAATGTCAAGCGAGTGTTTACCTTTGTTTTTGCCTTTGGTGTCGCCCTTGCGGCGCTTGGTGGGATTGGCGCAGGGCCTTTCCTGCCCATTCAACCCTTGATGGGAGATCAATTCCAGATGCTGGGATTCATTACCGTTGTCATTGGGGGGATGGGCAGTTACGTGGGTGCGTTTGTAGGTGCGATCATTCTTGGTATGGGACGTGCATTCGGTGATTACTTCGCGCTGAAATTCTCCCTATCGCCAGCGATCGCAGAAGCGTCAACAGTGATTATTATGGTGGTTGTCCTGCTCATCAAGCCCCAGGGCCTTTTTGGGAAAAAGGAGTAAGTAAAACATGGCAAATAATCCAAATACAATCAAGAAGAACCAGGTTCTTACCAATATCAAAGGGGAAGGTGTACTCCTGGGATTATTAATTGTGTTGATTTTGTTTCCCTTTGTGATGAGCCTCATCACCGGTAAGGGTGTAAATGAAGGTGTGACCAAATTCTGGCAGGGACAATTGATCATCTTTTTTATTATGTCAGTTTTCGCCATGAGTTATGATCTATTGATGGGTTTCGGTGGAATACTATCATTTGGGCACGCAGCTAGTTTCGGAGGAGGAGCGTACGCTTTTGCCCTTTTGATGAAGCATGTGGTCCCGCCAATTACACAAAATTACCGCATCATGATAGCGAGCGTCAATATCACCTATGCGATTGTCCTGCTGGCGGTATTCTTGGTTGTTTTGCTTGTTTCCGTGCTCATTGGACTTTTATTTGCGGCTACATCAATTCGCCTTAAAGGCGCGTACTTTGCAATGCTGACCCTCGCGTTGGGTTCTGCCATGCATATGCTGGTGAAAGCGACTGACTTTCATAAATGGACCGGCGCAGATGAAGGTTTGCATGGTGTGCCGATGCCGGTTTGGTTGAATCCAACACAAAACCGGTTAACCGTCTATTTTATCTCGTTGGCTTTTTTGGTGATCTGCTATCTGCTCATGAAGCGGATGGTTAACTCGCCGACCGGACGTGTGATCATTGCAAACCGAGAAAACGAAGATCGCATGCGGATGATTGGATACAACCCGGTAACCTATCGAACAATTGCTTTTGTCTCATCTTCGATATTTGCGGGTTTCGCAGGCGCCTTATATTCTATCTGGAATGCAAGCGCAACTCCAACCATGGTTTCCGGCGTCATGACAGTAAATGCACTGATTATTACCATCCTGGGAGGCATGGGCACCCTTGTTGGCGCAATTCTGGGTGCTGCGATTATGCAAGTCATCAGCCAGTTCTTTTACACCTGGTTTGGCGCCCGCTGGCCTCTGGTCTTTGGTATTCTTTTTATCTTAATCGTGATGTTCTTGCCTTATGGGATTATCGGTACCTGGCGCTTGAAAAAGAATGACATTAAAACGGGGTGGTCGAGATTGGTTGATTTACTGATTCCTAAAAGAACAGGATCTAACCCAGAAGAAGAGACGCAAGTTTAAAACATCATAATTAAGGATGAATTGCAAAGTCAAACCGCGTGGGGCTTCGCTTTCCTCGCTGTTTGAAGTTAAATTGACAGCCTAAGACGAAGACATAATTATAAAATACCGGCTACTTCGTATAGTATTGATATCGTTGCTGATAGAATAACTGCTCTTTGCTCTCGGGAGATGGGACCTTCCTGGAAAAATTGACTGAAAATGACAATCTCAGCCGGAATATGCTAAAGCGCTGCAATCGATACAACCGGTATTAAATAAATGGGAGGGAGGTGAGCTGTTTGCCGAAGTGCTTGCTTATTGATGGGTGCAACACTGCTGGGAAAAGCCGTTGAACATAAATTGTTCATTGAGAATAAGATTCCAGAAAAGTTAGGCAGCAGGAATCTTCATGCTGACACCAGCAGATGATGACTTTTTAATATGTCGACCGTATCAAACAGTTCCCACATTGGCACTTTGATAATCTCTGCAATGGATAATAAATCGTTGGTCCCATCACAATAAGCAATCAAATTCATCATATTCCGCACAATTTTATGACTGTTTTTTGTGCTTAAAGTAGGATAAAGGCCGCGCTTTCCTAATTGTGGCTCACATAAAACCGTGGTTTTCAGAATCTCATTTCGCTCAAGGCACATCAGGCAGTGTTCGAGGATATTGTAACCTCCGTATAGGCCGTCTGGGGAAATGAAGTCCAGGTCGTCAAGCGAGGTGTGATATTCGGGGTAGGCGCCGTATTTCGTGCGCATGATTGTGGCAACAGGCAGGTCAATCCCCGGGCTGCAGTATTGCCGTTCATCGCTGGCGCGTTCTAAATAAGAATAACTGATGAAATCTGGTTGCAAATGCTTGAGAACGTGGCGTGCAATTTGATCAGCCAGTGTGTTTCCGTAGCGGGATGCCAGGTATGAATAGGACCGCTCGTCGCCAATGCAGGTGATATTAAAACCAGCAATGATCTTCGTTTTCATCTCAGGAAGATTCTGACTTAAATAGACGATAGATCCAATCGTTTCAGGGATAAAAATGATGCGATAGCTGTATTTTCGATCTTTTTGATCCAGCAGCCGTTTAGCCAGGAAGGTTGTTACAGCCGGGCCGGATAATTCATTGTTGGCCATCGATGGGTGGCATATATATGTAGAAAGAAATATTTCCTCACTGGCTTGACCGGGGAGAATAAGTTCGCCATAGGTGAGGTAGCCTTTAGAGAGCGAACTATCGATGTAAACTTGATATTGACCTGGCTTCAAGGATTTCCGCTGGTTGTGCGGTAAACAAAACCCCCAGCGTTTCTGGTAATAGGAGGTGATATAGGGTATGGCTTCCGGTTGCTCTGGTATTGAATACAAATGTGCTTGTAATTCATCAAGGTCAATAGTCCGGTTAACCGGTACTGAGTAACCAACAACGTGGAGGTTATTCTGCTGAAAATCAACGATTTTCTGCCCATCCGGGTCAATAATGTACGCTTCGGTGATATTCCATTCCTCAGGCACGGTCCAATCAAATGCTCGGGTTCCTGTCGGTATCTCATAGGTTTTCAGTGCTGGCAGATGATTCTTGATGATTTCCAGGGTTTTTCGAACGCCGTTTCCAGTGATGCTGCGGCAAATTGGAAACAATTCCACACATAAATTATAAATTTCTTGCTTTTCGGTCATCAGCTTGCATCCAATGATATCTTAACTAAGTTTACAGGGTTGTGAGTGGATAAAAAACTCGGTAATTGGCTGCATCATCCGGATCATCAGTCAATATAAAGCCAGTACGAAGTAACATTTTTACTGAAGGACCATTGGCTTTCAAGACATTCCCGGAAATCCCGCGCAGTTTGTTGCGAGACAACTGGTCGATCGTGTAGGCTTGCAAAGCAGTTGCAAGGCCTTTTCCTCGTTCTTGTGGAGAAATGCCAAGGAAGGCCTCATGAATAATGCCTTCATTGACCTCAGATTCTCGAAAATAATAGAAGTTAAACCCGACCATCTGACCATCTTCGTTGAATGCAACGCTACAAACCTTCTCGCCACATTGTTTAAAATATGTCTTTCGCCAAAAACTTAACTCGCGTCCTTCTCTTACAAGCTTGTGTAAAGCATCCATTTCATCAATTTGATGGGTTGATAAGCCAGTAAATTGATAGTTAGAGAATGTTGAATCCTGCATGGGATGTAAAGTTCGTGAAGCGCGAATATTTCTGACTAAAAACCGAAATCCTTCCCATTCATAACGGATTTTTTTAATTAAAGAATTACACAAGATGATTTTCTCCGGGAAACTTGATATCAAAATATAGAATCGGCGACGCACCATAACTGTGTTTATCATCACCCCGATTGGGGCTGTTGGCGCCATTAAAATCAAAAGTCGACATCCCTTTTGACTTTGCAGCTAAGATTGATTCTTTGATCATCCAAGCAGCCAAACCCGTTCCGCGCCAGTCCTCATTCACCAAATTAAGCACCATATTCGCCTCAGATTGATCGTACAACAACAGGCAAGCAGCAATAACTCGCTCATCTTCAGGACCCTGAAATGCAATCAAATCGCCAAAGCCCATATTTACAAGATCGACCAGCGCAGAGATTTGTTGACAGTTCTTCTCCTTAATTTCATCGGTCTGATCATCAACGACACTAAGGTATAGGTTCATCAGGTCATCGCTTCGCCATTGTGTTGCTCGTGGGGGAGGGGGGTATTTCTCAATTGCGCGTAGTTCACGCCTTCGAAGTTGTCTGAAATCGGCTATGATTTCCTGATCCGTTTTGTTTTGTAAATTTTCGATACATGCTGTATAGCGTGGTCTGATACGGAACCGAGGTTGATCTTTATGATGATAATTCCACCAGTCAAACACTCGCACATCTAATAAGCCTTTGGGCAGGGAGGCTTCTATCGCTCCATACTCAATGATAAAACGGTCAATAAATTGCTCATACACTTCAGTTGTTCGTGCTAAGCTGCGGTGAGCTGGTAGTGGAAAAACGCCATTCATCCATAAGGGACCCACATAATATGTCAAAGCTGGCAATTCAACCTGTTTTTCAGTTGATTTGCAGATTGGCCAAATACATTGGGGTTGGTTCCCTTTGACCGCCTGCCACCAATCAACTTCATGTGATAATTTACTTAATACCTGGGGATGGGTAAACACAGAATTGTGCGGTGAATCTGCCCAAAGATCCAACGCCTGAGCTTCATTAATCAGGTTAATATCGACTGCCATTCAAATTACCCGGATAAACTGATTGAATTGACCATTGTGTGCATCTCTATTTTATACCATAAATCTATCAGCATGCGGACTGTGGTTGTTGTTATTTTGTCCATGTGTGGAGCTATTTGGTGCAGGATGGTTTCAACAACCAAAATGATCAAGTCTAGTAGCATCGGTAACATTTTTGGGTGTATCGGGTTCGAGAAAAGATGAAGATTTTAATATTATATATATTTATATATATTATATTATTATATATATATAAATACTTAAAATACAGAATGCCATATGATATGGCAATTAGTATTGCTCATGATAAAAAAATTTAATAATTTACATTGCCTAGATTTAAGCGGTGAGCTGGGAGTGAATATTAGTAGAATTTCTATGACAATTACTGGTTCGATTTTCCTGGACCAGGACGCAAACTAGGATCTGTCAGCGCACAATGAAAGATGCACATAGGTATGCTCAATTATTTCCAGTACATGCAGTAAGGGGTCAAAGCAAACTTGCTGTAAAACAATAATCAAAATTGATGTAATGGCTGCTATTACGAAAGGGAAAAGCAAAATATGTAATATTATCACTAATTTTAGTTTATGAGAATAATCATTTTCTAAAACTATGTGATTTCATAGAGAAATCGTGTTGAATTGAGACGCCACTGGTCAATGATCAAATGCTATTCTGAAAATAATTTCCTCTTATACTTGCCCGTATCAATGGATTGATGTTCGATCTCTAACGTTGTCTCCTTTTCGATAGCCACAATTATCGTTTTCTTCTGGATAAGATGCCGTGTATTGTCTTTGCCAGCCTGCCCGCGATGTATATCGCTGTTCGCCGCGCCTTCCCCACTTTTTTGTGGAAATATGCATTATTAGTAAAGTTAAATATTATTATATTATATTAATTATTCACAATATTATTATTATGCACAAAACATCCTTCGCACGCAAGGTTAATCATATTCCTGAACAAATTCATTGACGAATTATTAACATGGAAAAAGAAATTATGATAAAATATCATAAACCACTTATATAACCCCTATAAATCCAGGACTTAGTATTATTGCTTGAGGTCAGGCTAAAATAATTAACAGCCTTTTAAACATAAATTATTGATAGTTTAGCATAATTATACTGTATAATAATTATACTTATATTAATAATACGGAGAGCTATCATACGATGAAATCTCGCTTAGGTCAAATTATTGATGCTTTTTTACCCTTATTCGCCACACTGGCTGCCCTGCTTGTCGGAGCGATCATGCTCATCGCCCTCGGTGTCAATCCACTTGTTGCCTACCAGGCACTTTTACAAGGTGCTTTCGGCAGCAAGAACGCCTTTGCCGAAACGCTTGTGCGGGCAACCCCCCTGTTGTTGATTGGTGTCGGTATATGTATCGCCTACCGTGGCAATGTCATTAACATCGGCGGCGAAGGCCAAATGATCATGGGGGCTTTGGTCGGAGCATATATTGGGGTTACCCTGACCAACTTCCCGGGCTGGTTAAATATTACTTTAGGCCTGTTAGGCGGTGTAGTTGCAGGCGCTATCTGGGGTGGGATACCCGGTGTTTTGAAAGCATATTTTAATGTAAATGAGATTTTAAGTACCGTAATGATGAACGCCATTGCTGTCCAGTTCAAAAACTACTATCTGACAGGCTCGTTGATGGACCCAAGCCAGGCGGATATGGCTTCAAAGATACCTCAGTCCGCGCGACTGGAAGAGATTTTTCGATTACCACGGCTGTGGCAGCCTACACGCTTGCACTTAGGCTCACTGATCGCGGTTATCCTGGCGATCTTAGTGTATATCTTGTTGTGGCACACAACAACCGGTTATCGCATCAGGGCTGTTGGACAGAATCCGCATGCAGCAAAATATGCTGGCGTAAAAGTGAAGCGTTATATCGTTCTGGCATTGCTCCTGAGCGGCGCTTTGGCGGGTCTAGCCGGTGCAACTCAGGTTTACGGCGTCAATTACCGCATGATTACAGATGGCTCAGCCACTGGTTTTACCGGGGGCGCTGGCTTTAACGGAATTGTCGCCGCCCTATTTGGTCAATTGCATCCAATTCTAACCATACCGGCTTCTGTCTTATTTGGCGCATTAATCGTTGGCGCAAACGCAATGCAAAGAGTAACGCAGATTCCTTCTGCGTTAATTACTGCGCTCAACGGTCTGGTGGTTGTCTTTGTTGTCAGCAGTGATTACTGGCGAATACGACGCCAACGAAGAAGGGTGTCGACAGATGATTCTTCTGATGAAGAGAGTTATTTGCAAAGTGGAGATAATTCACGTACTACAGGCGAGGTGACCCCATGATTTCTAATCTTTTTTCGATGACAGCCTTTCTGGGCATCCTCGCATCCGGAATAAGACTGGCAACGCCCTATTTATTTGCCTCTATTGGAGAAATGTTCAGCCAGCGCAGCGGGGTATTAAACCTTGGTGTCGAAGGTCAAATGATTTTGGGTGCATTTTTCGCATTTTATGTTGCCAAAATCACCGGAAATCTCTGGTTGGGCGTATTGGCTGCAATGGGCGTTGGCGCATTGATGGGGCTGGCAATGGCTATTGTGACAATTGAACTCCATGCCACGCAAGGAATCAGCGGGATTGGCTTCTACCTTTTTGGTGTGGGAATGAGCAACTTACTCTTTCAAACCTTGATAGGCACTGTCGAAACTGTGAGCGGTTTTCCTCGCATCGCCATCCCGCTACTCAGCAAGATTCCCATATTTGGAGATATTTTCTTCAACCAGAATATTCTTGTTTACCTTGCTTTTTTGATGGTTCCATTGGCCTGGTTTATCCTTTACAAAACAACCCTTGGTTTAAAAATCCGTGCTGTTGGTGAAAATCCCCAGGCTGCCGACACTTTAGGTGTTAGCGTTCCAAAAGTGCGTTATTTCACCATCATTTTAGGTGGAACGATGTCGGGGTTGGCTGGCGCGTCGTTATCCATTGCTTTATTGAACGTTTTCCAACAGGGTATGACTGCGGGTCAGGGATTTATTGCTGTAGCTCTGGTTTATTTTGGAGCCTGGAAACCCTGGGGTGTCCTTGGCGGCGCATTGTTATTCAGTTTAGTTAATGGTCTTCAGCTATGGATTCAGGTCCTGGGCATACCTATACCATCGGAATTTTCCACAATGATGCCTTATTTCCTGACAATTTTAGTCCTGACACTTACTGTTTCAAAGGTCAAGACGCCATCTGCATTAACCAAACCATTTGAGCGTGAAGGGTAAAAAAACAATTTACAACCTGTTTTTTTGACTGTTAAATAATTATTGTTTTACCCGGGAAAGGAGGTTTGCGAATTACTTTGATAATATATTTTAGCTTCAATAGTGAAAACAACGAAAGACATATAGGAGAAAATAAAATGAAGAATTTAGTTAAATACCTGTCCCTTTTACTGATTTTTGTGTTTGTATTAGCTGCCTGTGGAAAACCTACAGCGGATGAGCCCTCAGTCGCAGAAGAACCTGAAGTAGTCAAAGAGCCAGAGGTAGCTGAAAAACTGCGAATTGCCATTGTTTCACCAAGTGAGTACAACGATTTTGCTTTTACGCAAAGCATTTATGACGCAATGACCCTGTTTGAGACCACACATGATATCGAATGGGCTTTCTCAGGCATGATGTTTAATGTTGATGACGCCGCCGCAGCTCTTCGAGATTATGCCGCCCAGGGCTATCAATTGGTCATTGGTCACGGCTCGCAGTATGGCTCCTCCATGCAGGAAATCGCACCGGATTTTCCAGAAACCAGTTTTGCCTGGGGAACCACCGTTGAAACCTTTGGACAACCCAATATTTACGCTTACGAAGCTGCCTCCCATGAGGGCGGTTATGTGATGGGCGTGATGGCTGCTATGCTGTCAAAGACCAAGGTGATTGGTGTGGTTGGTCCCATCGAAACCGGAGATGCGAAGCTCTATGTGGATGGTTTCGTCGCAGGCGTGTTGGCTACAGATCCTACAATTAATGTTCGTGTGACCTATATTGGCTCCTTCGGTGATATTGCTCTGGCAGCAGAAGCCGCCGAAACACATCTCGCTGCTGGTGCAGACGTTATGACCGGCACAGCGCAAATGGTCGTTGGAGCAATTGGTAAATGTGAAGAAGCTGGGGCTTACTGGTTTGGCACTCAGGCTGAGCAGTCGACCTTTGCTCCAAACACCGTTGTTGCCAGCCAGGTTTACCATTGGGAAGTTGTCCTGGAAGATATGGTCGCAAGGCGTGCTAAGAATCAACTCGGTGGTGAGTACTTCCTCATTAACCTTGCCAACGGCGGTCAGGTTATAGCCTTCAATGAAAATGTTACTATTCCCGCAGAGGTGATGGAAGCTGCTCAAGCAACCATTCAAGGGATTATCGATGGGACAATAACTATCAATTTGCCCTAAAGATAATCAAATGTCATCTCATCAAATTTCGGAAACCCTTAAAAGGGTTTCCGAAATCTTCAAATTTTAAAATAGATACAGGTAAATCCCAATGACAGGTACGAATATTCTTCCTTCTGAAGGCCCTATCATCCGAACAATGAAAATGGTCAATATCACCAAGCGGTTTCCTGGTGTACTTGCCAACGAAAACGTTGATTTCGATGTGAATGCACATGAGGTGCATGCCTTGCTGGGTGAAAATGGTGCTGGCAAAAGCACGCTGATGAAAATTTTGTATGGCATGTATCAGCAAGATAGCGGAGATATTTTCATTAATGACAATTTAGTCAAAATCACCTCCCCAACCCATGCGATCAACCTTGGCATTGGTATGATCCATCAACATTTCATGCTCGTGGACACCCTAACCGTAACCGAAAATGTCGCATTAGGGCTGAAATCATCTAGGGCTTTCCTCACTGATTTAGATGTAGTTGCTAATCGAATTCAAGCATTGGCAAAAACATATGGCTTGCAAATCGACCCTGATGCGTATATTTGGCAACTTTCGGTCGGCCAGCAACAGCGGGTGGAAATTATTAAAGCCCTTTATCGAGGTGCGGCGTTGTTAATTCTTGATGAGCCTACAGCCGTGTTGACACCTCAAGAAGTCGATGAATTGTTCGCCATTATGCGTCAAATGGCGAAGGATGGTTATGCACTAATTTTTATTTCTCACAAACTACACGAAGTTATTGATATTAGTCATCGGGTGACCGTCTTACGCAACGGCAAAAATATGGGCACGCGTCCAACCTCCGAAGTCACCAAAGCTGACCTTGCCAATTGGATGGTTGGTCATCAGATAGACTTTATTACCACCACAAAACGCATTGAAAGAGGTGGCGTTGGGCTGAAACTGGAAAACATTTCTTGTGGGAGCGATCGCGGAACTGTCGGGCTTTCTGAGGTTAATCTCGATGTATATTGCGGCGAGATATTGGGGCTCGCAGGAGTTTCTGGAAACGGGCAGCGTGAACTGGCTGAGGTCATGGCTGGTTTGCGCAAGCCAACTTCAGGGCTTATTTACCTGCATGGCGAAGATGTGACCAATTTTGATCCTGACCGCTTGATTAGAAAAATGTTATCATACATCCCTGAGGAACGGATGCGTGATGGGATGATCGGAAATTTTTCGGTTTCTGAAAACTTGATATTGCGAGAACATGCACAACCAAAATTTTCTACAAAAAGCGGCTTTCTAAAACCGAAAGAGATCATTTTACATTCTATACGTATGATTCAGCAATTCAAAATAAAAACACCCTCTCAAAAAACATTGGCAAAGAGCCTTTCCGGCGGAAATATCCAAAAAGTCGTTTTGGCACGTGAACTATCACGTAAACCCGGTGCAATTATTGCTGCACAACCCACGCGCGGTCTGGATATTGGTGCTGCTGAATACGTCCGTGAACAACTCATTTCGCAAAGAAATGATGGCACCGCTGTCCTTTTAATCTCTGAAGATCTGGATGAGATTTTTGCACTTTCCGATCGAATTGCTGTCATTTATGAAGGTAAAATTATGGGCATCCTGGATAGAGACCAGGCAACCAGAGAAAAGGTCGGATTATTGATGGCCGGAATTCGAGAAGAAGATCATCAGGATGTGCCTTTATAAAACCTAACAAGCGCTATGCGATTTAAGTATTCATCGGTAAGGTGGTCGCTGGACGTTTGAAGTTTTCAGCGATGTTGGGGCAGCCCATCGAAAAGTACCGCCATCTTGATCAATCTCAAAAAGGATACCACCTATGAAACTTTGGCAAGAATTAAGACAACCCACAACAATAACTGAAGCAATTGAAGTTCTGACCACTGCCCCTCAACCAGCGATGCCGATCGCCGGAGGCTCTGATTTATTGCTTGATATTCGGCAGGGCCGCCTTGCGCCAGTACACACCCTGGTTGACCTAAAAAGCGTCCCAGAGATGAATGTTATCGAGCAGCGAGGTCAGGAGCTTTTCATTGGCGCCTCGATCTCGATTACAAACATCATACAAAATGAATTGACTCTGAAAAATGCCCGGGCGTTGGTTGAAGCCTGCAACCTGATAGCTGGCCCACAGGTAAGAAATACTGCCACTCTTGGCGGTAATGTAGCGCATGCACTCCCTGCTGCCGATGGAACCATTGCCATGCTGGCGCTGAACGCTCACGCAGAGGTAGCCAGTAAAGCTGGCTTACGTCGGATGCTATTCCAGGATTTGTTCCTCGGACCGGGAAATTCGGCGATTGATAAAACATGTGAGCTGATCACCGGATTTTATTTGATGCTGGCAAACCGTGGACAGGCTTCCTGCTTCAAGCGGATCATGCGCCCACAGGGCGTTGCACTACCTATTTTGAATTGTGCGGTGTGGGTTTGTCGAGACGTTGATACAGTTATTGATGTTCGGATATCTGTCGGTCCGGGAGGCCCCGTGCCTTTTCGCGCCACAGAAGCGGAAGCCATACTTAAAGGCCGTCCATTAGATCAAGATCAGATCAACAAAGCTTTGGAAAAGCTATTGTCCCAGGCAAATTTCAGGACGAGCCCTTTACGGGCTACAGCATCTTACAGACAGCATCTCATTAAAACGCTTTTCAAAGATACATTAACTGAAGCCTGGATCCGCGCTGCTTGAAAATTGGATTCTGAATCCTCAATGATAATTCACGACCATGATACCCTGGTGAAAAATGAGAAAAGAAATAACCCTTACCGTTAATAATAAAGAATACACCTTACCGGTGAAACCTGGTGAAATGCTGGCGACACTTTTACGACAGCGCTTGCGCTTAACTGGAACGAAGATTGGCTGCGATGAAGCAGAATGTGGCGCATGCACAGTGCTGGTGGATGGCGAACCGATGATGTCTTGTATCTATCCCGCAGAACGGGCTGACGGCAAAACCATTCTCACGATTGAAGGTCTGGCTGAGCAGGTTTATGAGGTGATTAAGCTCCACCCCCTTCAAGAGGCCTTCGTGCAACACGGCGCTGTTCAATGTGGGTTTTGCATCCCCGGCCAAATTATGACCGCTTACGCCCTGTTAAAGCGCAATCCGAACCCAACCAGTGATGAAATCCGTTATGCACTCAAAGACACCTTATGTCGATGTGCTGGCTATCCATCGATTGAAAATGCAATCCTTGCAGCAGCACATACATTGCGTACCGGGGAGCCACTGCCTGCACCAAAAGTGCCCGATTCAATCCATTCTCACGCGGTAGTCGGTCTCACCCATATACGACCAGACGCTATTGAAAAGGTCACAGGAAAAGCTATCTTTACTGACGATCTGGTGTTCGATGATATGTTGTATGCCTGTGCAAAACGCGCACTGGTCCCCCACGCGATCTTAAAAAGTTTGGACATTTCAAAAGCCCAAAAATTGGAAGGTGTTGCGGCTGTTTTGACAGCAGAGGACATTCCCGGTGAACACACCCATGGTCTTGTGATCTTCGATTGGCCAGCAATTGTTGGTATTGGTGAACGCATCCGCTATGTTGGCGATACTATCGCAATTGTGGCTGCTGAAACGCCAGAAATTGTAGAACAGGCAGTCGATTTGATCGAAGCCGAATTTGAACTTCTGCCTGTCATCAGCAATCCCGTGCAGGCTTTGCAGGATGATCAACCTCAGCTCCACGAAAACGGGAATCTACTCAAACATATTAAAGTGCGCAAAGGCAATATGGATGCAGGATTCGAGAACGCTGACGTGATCATTGAGCATACTTATCATACACAAATCGCGGACCATGCCTTCATGGAGCCGGAGTGCAGTATTGCTGTTCCCAGGCCAGATGGTCGTATGGAGATTTACGTTGGCTCGCAAATTCCCTACCAGGATCGTAGCCAGGTTGCCCGTGTTTTGGGTTGGGACGAAAACCGTGTGAGAATTGTTGGTCAGAAAGTTGGCGGAGGTTTTGGCGGGAAGGAAGACATTGCCGGCCAAATCCATAGCGCACTATTAGCCAATGAAACCCAACGCCCGGTTAAATTGCTATTTAACCGGCATGAAAGCTTGATGGTGCACCCCAAACGACATGCTACTCAAATTCGAATTAAACTTGGCGCAAAAAGCGATGGACGTATCATTGCAATACTGACGGAGCTCTTTGGTGATACAGGTGCGTATGCCTCTCTGGGAGAAAAGGTGATGACCCGTGCCACAACCCACTCTGCAGGGCCTTACGACGTGGAGAACGTGCGCGCTGATTGTTACGCGATGTATACCAATAACCCACCTGCGGGCGCTTTTCGTGGTTTTGGGGTTACCCAGTCCGCCTTTGCCGTTGAAAGTACCATCGACATGCTGGCGGAGAAACTGAATATTGACCCGGTTGAACTGCGTCGGATGAATGCTTTGCATGTTGGTAGCATCACCAACACAGGTCAGGTGCTTACCGAGTCGGTCGGCCTGGTTGAGTGCATTGATCGTGTTGAGAAAGAGATGTTAACGCGCAATGCAAAGCCTTTTGAACCGGTTGTTGATCCTGATAATCCGCATTTGGTCAGATCATGGGGTTTTGCAGTGGCCTATAAAAACACCGGTTTGGGAGGCGGCGCGCCTGACATTTCTAATGCTGATATCGAGATGTTTGAGGATGGCACCTTCGAAATTCGTAGCTCTGCTGCAGAGTTGGGGCAGGGTTTGGTAACTGTAATGCAACTGGTTGTCTCAGAGGAACTGGGTGTACCGCCTCAGCAGGTGCGCGTCCTGGTGATGGATACAGACCTGACACCTAACGGCGGTCCGACAACAGCGTCCCGCCAGACCTATCTTACCGGGAACGCATCGCGTTATGCAGCCATCGCATTGCGCAATTCCATTTCAGCTTATTTGGCTGAACAATTTGATATTGACCCAGGTCTCATTCAATTTAAAGATGGTTTTGTTCATTTGCGCAGCAAAAAGATTTCCTTTGGTGAAATTGCCAGCGAAATGAAGCGTATGGGACAAATGCCCCGTGCTCTTTATGAATATGAAGCGCCAAAAACGCAGCCCCTGGGTACTGGCGGAGATATGCATTTTGCCTATTCTTTTGCTGCTCAAGCTGCAGAAGTTGAAGTCAATACACTTACCGGTGAAGTGAAAGTGTTGAATGTAATCACTGCAAATGATGTTGGCATGGCAGTCAATCCACTTGGATTGCAAGGTCAGGTTGAGGGGGGCGTTATGATGGGTCTGGGTTACTGCCTGACAGAAGAATTTATAGTCAAGGATGGCTATGTCGTCACAGACTACCTTGCACGCTATCGTATGCCAGGAATTATGCTCACACCGAAAATAACTGCTATTATTGTAGAGCACCCAGCAGCAGAAGGACCCTATGGTGCCAAGGGTGTTGGGGAAATATGCAGCATTCCCACCGCTCCAGCTATTACAAACGCCATATACAATGCTGTTGGTGTGCGCTTCGACCGAATTCCAGTTGACCAGGAGGTCATCGCAAAGGCTCTATGGCAGCTTGATTGAAAGAATGTGTGAGGACTAAACATCGTATATCTGCGATGATCAGTTTAGGTCTTTATAAAATGAAATGGGATATCATATAAACCACCACCGAATCAGGTGGTGGTTGGCGAGTTTACTCTTTGGTGAAAAATATGTCTTTGAATGAGTTATCTTTATTGGTTCAAGTTGATGGGAATGTTGTCTTTCAAAGCACTGGTAAATGGTTATATCCATTATTTGATCTGGAAGAATACCTGACCAGTCACCCCATCGATCTAACCAAAGCCAAACTTTTTGATAAAGTAGTTGGTAAAGCCTCAGCACTGTTGATGGCCCGCTTGGGTGTGAGTTGTGTGCATGGCGCAATCATGAGCAAGCTGGCCATGGAGGTTCTAAAGCATCATAACGTAACCTATTCGTATGACGAGGTTGTGGAGCGAATCAGTTGCCAGACAGAATTATTGCTGGCAACCATCGACGATCTGGATGAGGCTTATCAAATTCTGTGTAAACGAGCTCAGCGCTGCTAACCCTCTTTTTATTAACGTCTTAAAAGCATTTAAAATGTAAAACTACACGAAATCATTGTTATTTACTTCAAAACGCACCAGCGTTCATTTGCATCTGATTTCTAAATCAGATATTTATTTAAAGGCGTCAATGGTTATCGTCTCTTTTCTTAGAGAAATTGACATCCACAAAAATCAGTTTCCGGATAAGATTAGCACGTGACTGCTTTAATCCAAATTGAAGATCTCCACTATCGCCCAGACGCTACCGACCAGGCCGCCCCCGAAATTCTGCGTGGCATTGACCTCAGCATCGAGGCAGGCTCGCTTGTGGCCATCATCGGAGAAAATGGATCTGGAAAAACAACCCTCCTCAAACACGTCAATGGTTTATTAGTTCCTACAAAAGGTCGAGTCGTTATCGACGGGCTGGATACCCGACAAAATGAAAACCTTCCCAGGCTGCGAACGATCGTGGGCATGGTATATCAAAACCCGGCGGATCAGATTGTTGCTTCAACGGTTGCGGAAGACATCGCCTTTGGATTGGAAAATATCAATCTACCCTCTGCAGAGATACAAAAACGGGTGGAAGAACAACTTCGGACGGTTGGAATGTTTGAAGCAGCAGAGCGACCTCCCCACCTTCTTTCCGGGGGTCAAATACAAAAAGTAGCGCTGGCAGGTGTGCTTGCGCGGCAGCCCCGCGTCATTCTGTTTGACGAACCGACATCGATGCTTGATTCACTGGCACGGCAAACCTTTCTGCAGACTGTGCGCAAATTACGACAGAATGGGATGACAATTGTCTACATCACGCATCACATGGAAGAGACAATTTCTGCTGATCAGATTGTCGCAATGCATTTCGGACGCATCATTTTATCTGGAACGCCGACAGAGGTATTCGCTCAGAGAGAAAAACTACGCGAAGCAGGCCTTGAAATACCAGGAGTTACCCGGATTGCTGATGAATTTCACGCTTTGGGATGGAAAATCCCTGTGCCCGTCCTTGAGACTCAGATTCTGAAAAATGCGCTCCCTTTTTATTATGGAAAAAACTCTGCAACACAACCTCTAAAAAAAACGTATGGCATTGAGTCATCCCGCTCACTGATTGAGTTTCAGAATGTTCACTATACCTACCTATCAGGCTCACCTCTGGCTCAACAAGCCCTCAATGGTGTCGATCTCACGATCTCTGAAGCCAGTGTCCATGGTCTTGCAGGTGCTAACGGGTCTGGAAAGTCAACACTCTTACAGCACATCAATGGGATTTTAAGACCCGATTTGGGACATGTTCGTGTGGGAAACTTCCTTCTCGATGATCCTCGGACAGCCTTGCGAGACGTTGTTCAACGTGCTGGACTGGTCTTCCAAAATCCTGAGACCCAATTCTTTGAAACTTTTGTTGGGGATGAAATTGCATATGGCCCCAAGCAATTTGCCATGCAGGATATAAAAGAGCGTGTCCGACATGCTATGGAAATGGTTGGTTTGGGTTTTGATGCATTTAAAGATCGACGTTTAGAAACTTTGAGCGGTGGCGAGAGGAGAAAAGTAGCCCTGGCTTCCACCTTGGTACTTGACCAGGATATTTTATTGTTTGATGAGCCCACGGCTGGTATGGACCCCCGAGCCCGGGCTGAGTTAATGGCTTTATTTAGAGCATTGCAGAAAAAAAGAAAAACCCTCATCATTGCCAGCCATAGATTGGAAGAAATTGCTGAAATAGCTGATGAGTTGTCAATCATGCAATCGGGCAAGGTCACCCATACAGGTTCCTGCAGCCAGGTGATAACAAATGCAGTTGCCTTATCAAACGCATCGCTCTCACCACCTTTAGCGGTCGATATAGCCAGGACATTAATCGCACAGCAATGGCCAATTGATATCGAGAAAAGTTATACGCCTGGGCTTTTAATGTCCTCTATCAAGGATTGTCTCCATGAATAGCCGGTTTGAGTTTTTGGGCAATACAGCTATCGGGCAATATATCCCACGTGATTCGCTGATTCATTGTCTTGATCCTCGTGCCCGGATGCTCATCTATTTAGCCTTGTTCACAGGCGTTGTATTTACTCCCCGCATTTCGGGTCTTTTTTTGGGTTTGGGAATGGTATTACTTCTTTACATTCTGGCCAAAATCCCGGTAAAACCAGGGTGGCAGAGTTTCAAACGTGCGCTGCCATTTTTATTGATATTAGCAGTCCTTCAAATTATTTTCGGAACAATTACCCATACCGATGTGATTTTAGGAAACGTGGTAGGCATTATCGTCACCCAACGCGCAGCTTTCAACGCCGGCATGCTTTTAGCGAGGTTTTTTATTCTTATCTTTTTACTAAATGGGTATGCGATGACTCTATCGACCTCACAAGTCACCTCTTCCCTGTTTTATTTACTAAAACCTCTCGAAAAGCTGAGATTTCCTATCAACGACCTGACCGCAGTTGTGCAAATTACCATGCGTTTTCTTCCGATGATTGCCCAATCTGCTGAAAAAATAGCTAAGGCTCAGGCAGCGCGCGGCGGTGATTGGGAACAAAGGGGATTTAACCCCATCCGCCAAGCAAAACGAGTTTTGCCTCTGATTGTTCCTTTGATGGTCAACAGCCTTAAGCGGGCTGAAACGATGGCGCTGGCCATGGAATCTCGCGGCTTTAATGCTGCAGTAGCTCGCAGCAGTTTCTATACCTTGAAGTTCACGTTATTGGATGGGGTCTTTCTTTTGATAGCGCTGCTGGTCAGTTTGTTGATGCTGACGCTATAGCTTAATAATGCTAAAACGATGAGCCTCGTTTGCCCCTACGACCTTCAATTTGTTTCCAGATGCTGACAACGCTTACCACCAAAATTGATGCAGCAACTGCCTCAAGCAGCCCATTGCTCAATATTATTGGCGGGATAGCAATCCATGGTAGCAATCCCAGGGCGCCAATCATCGATAAAACAAGGGCGGTATTGACGAGACTCCCAGTGATGCCTGCAGTAAACAATGCAGGAATTGGCCAGCGTTTCAGGGCGCGGTAAACCAACCATGAGATTGGCCCGATAAACAGACGCGGTATCACAGAAATCAAAGGATTGGTGAACCAAACATCGGTAGGACCTGTTGGTGCTATGGCGGCCTGGATCAGGCTGAAGATGCCAAAGATCAGGCCAATGGCAAAGCCGACAACGGGACCTTCCAGTACAGCGCCGATGATGACCGGCAAGTGCATAATCGTAAGGGATACTCCTGAAAACCATGGGATAAATCCTAAACGAGTGATCCCTAAGAAGATGGAAATGGCGCTTAATACACCAGTGATAACAATTTTTCGCGTTCGATCCTGTACCATTTCAAATAAACTTTCAACAATCCGTTCTACAGATTTGGAGCATACTACTTTTTCATAAAAGATGTAAGCTTTCCAATAATTGCTTCTTTTTGGATCTGGCTATCCAATGTGCTGGCAGTAGGATAAATTTTCCCGAAATTTTCTCGCACAACCATATTAATTGCATTTTCAGGACAGTGGCTGGCACACAAACCGCACCCAATGCACAAGTCGACATCAAAAGAGAGCTGACCTTCCACATCTGTAAGAGCATTCACGTAACAATAATCAACGCAAATCAAACAATTAATGCAAACTTCCCAATCAATCACCGCGTGGAACCGCGAGGGTTGTGAGACATTTTTCAAGCCCAATTTCATTGCTCCCAAAATGGGACAACAACAAGGACAGCAATTACACAAAAAATTGATCTCACCTTCAGCATTATTGACATTGTGTACCAGGCCTGCTGCTTCGCTGCGTCTGATAATTTCAAGGGCTTCTTCAACAGAAATTTCACGAGCAACGCCAATTTCGATCAAGTTTCGACCGGCTTCATTGAATAAAAAGCAGGTTTCTTTTTCATGACCGCAGGGCTCACCAGCCATTTCCTTGGAGAGCCGACAATAACATTCTGCCAGTGCGATTGTGGAAGACTTTCGCAGCAATTCAGTTACGAAATCATAGGGAACGGCTTGTTGTGTATCCTGAATAGTCTCATTGATGATAATTTTCTCGCCCTTTTTGGGAGGCTGAATGCTTTCTTCTGTGGCTAATACCCTGGCGTAAGGCGTTTTTGTTGGCAGCTTGTAAGTTGAAACCGCGGCTAAGTCCATCCAATATTTGGCATACCGTTTTCCTAAAGCAGTACCTTTCTTTTTCCGCACTTGATTTTCGGCGACAAACGCACCAAAAACCCTGGAAAAACTGTCTTCTTCTTCACCTCGATGGCGTTCAATGAAGGATTCTTTGATCAGTAAGGTCATATGTTTCGATATTTCAATGTCAGAGTACCCTTTGCGTTTTGCTTTTTTCAGGAGTTGAGACTCCTTAATCTCGCCAAAAAGAGGAAGAAGAAAATAAAAATTGACAGTTTCCTCAGTCACAGTCTGTTTAAAAGCAGTCATCAGGTTGTTTCGGTCGGGAACTTCACCAAGTTGCAAACTGAAGTAATCGCACAATCTTTCGTAAACATCTTTTTTCGCCATTGGAACGCCTTTCTCTATGTGTTTACGCTTTGCCACCATTATACATGAAACGATCTTGATCAAGCATAATTATGGATCTACATTAGGCTCGCCCTTTATGAATTTGATGATAAAATATAGGGGATGTATTACGATGATGTCTTCGGAAATTTGTTTCTGAAGGCAAATTAGGTGTCGGAGGAATTTAATGAAAATTGCATTTATTACAGACGATGGGAAAACGATCAGTCAACATTTCGGTCGAGCATCACACTACCTCGTTGTCGAGGTAGAAGATGGCGTTATCCAACATCAGGAAATGCGTGAGAAATTAGGACATCAACAATTTGCTGACCACGCACACCAACATCAACATGGTCAGGGCAGCGGAATGGACGCAGCTTCACATGACAAGCACAATCGAATGTCACAGGCGATTAGCGATTGTGACGTATTAATTTGTGGCGGAATGGGCATGGGCGCTTATCAGAGCATGCAAAGCTTTGGGATCACGCCACTGGTTACGCAAATTCGTGATATTGAGGCAGCCTTTCAAGCATATCTTTCTGGTGATCTGCAAGATGAGACGCATTTATTGCACTAATTCAACCAGTCCGTGAAACTATTTAGCCTGTGGTCGAACGAACCCAGGCTTTTTTATTACCTGTTAGCTTTCTTAAGCTCCAATAGAAAATTTTTGAAAATTTAAATGGTAGAATAAACAAGCAGAGTAAGGTTGTTGCAGTCTTACCTGTTTTGATTATTGTAGGTCTTATGGAACAAAACGAAATAATTCCAATTGATTATGGTCAGCGACCGACATCCCTACAAGCCCGTGGCCAAAGAACCGCCAGCAAAAACCCGGTCGTCTCCTACTTAGCCAGTCTTAACAGTAAAGACAGTCGGCGAGTGCAGAAGGCTGCATTAGATCAAATCGCCAGTGCTTTAACAAACTCCCAAATTGAGGATAGCCTGGATTTTCCCTGGGAGCAATTGGATTATGGCGCTGTAACTGCGGTCAAAGCGTGGCTGAACGCGCGATACGCACCTGCAACGGTGAACCGATACCTGTGCGCTGTTCGGCGCGTACTGAAAGAAGCCTGGCGTCATAATTTAATCAACGCCGAAGCCTATCAACGCGCTGCAGATGTTCGTTCAGTTTCTGCCCAACGTCTTCCATCAGGACGCGAATTAGATACGGAAGAAATTAAACGTCTGATCCTGGTTTGCCTGGAGGATGAAGAAAACCCAAATCTCGGACTGCGCGACGCAGCAATTATCAGCTTAATGTACTCTTCAGGACTGAGACGTGCTGAAGTTGTGACTCTTGACCTTGAGGACTTCGATGCCAAACTGCGGCAATTACGAGTGATTGGTAAACGTAATAAAGAACGCTTTGCATTTCTTGCCAGCGGCGCTGTTCGAGCAATACAGAAGTGGATTGAGGTGCGAGGCAATGAACCAGGACCGCTATTTTATTCAGTCAATAAATCCGGGAAGATCGTGAGGCACAGAAAAGAACGAAAATCAGCAGCTCAAAAACAACAGGGCATGGCTCCAAATCAAATTGTCGCACGCTTGAGCGACCAGACGATTTACCACCTGATTGAAAAACGTTCCCTGCAAGCTGGTCTGGTCAAAAAAACTACCCCACACGATATGCGGCGCACTTTCGTGAGCGACCTTCTGGATGTCGGTGTGGACCTTTCTACAGTTTCAAAAATGGCGGGGCATGAAAACCCTAACACAACCATGCGCTACGATCGCCGCCCTACCCGCGTGATGCAAGACGCAGCTGAAAAGTTAGATATACCCTATCCTAAAGATTGATAAAATAAAAACACCCGCGAGCCCCAAGGATAGCTTGTGTAAATTACGGGTATTCTGGCTACTTTTGGATGCAAGTCCGCTGTTTTAGGGTGTCATTTCAATCAACCGATATTTAATGTCAATCAATGCCCCTTTGTCATCATTATCAGGAAAATCGCATTCTTTTTTACTCCGGTGTTATACTTATACTATCAACAAACCATCTATTTAGATGGTGTTTAGATGGTAAATAGGTTAAAAATGTCGGAAACTGAAAAGATAACAATTAACATCGGAAGCGTTGATTTAGGCAGGGTTGATTTGCTCGTTCAGGAAGGTTTTTATTCCAGCCGGTCAGATTTTGTCCGTACTGCCATTCGGAACCAGCTCGAACGGCAAAAGAAAGCTGTCGATTCGATTACTTCACGAAAATCAATGGTTATTGGCACATTGAGTTTTACGCGACATGAATTAGAACAAAAACGCGATGAAAATGAGATGATCAATGTGAAAGTCATCGGGATGTTAATTCTCACCGATGACGTGACCCCCCAATTAGCTTTGGATACGATCCAATCTCTGACGGTGCGCGGCGTGTTTAAAGCACCGGATGACGTCAAAGAAGCGCTTGTCGACCGGTTGCATTGATTTTATTTATGATTTAGCTTATTCCTGGTATGATTGAGGGGGTGTTAGATAATCATCTACTGACCATGTTTTCACAATCGGAGGAATTATGATAGAAAAAAACTTACTGCCACTTCGGTCTGAGGTCCCACTGCATGAAACCTGGAACCTGGAAAATATTTTTCCTGATGTTCAGTCCTGGGAGACGGCCAGGGAAACTGTTCTCAATCAAATCCCCTCGCTTATCACTTACAAGGGTCAATTGTCACAAGGACCAAAAACTCTAGCAACCTTTCTCGAACAATACGAAACGTCCTTGCGATTGGCTTCAAAAGTGATGGTCTATGGGATGCTAGCCTCTTCTGTTGACACCCATGACCAGAACGCGCAGGCAATGGCAGGACAGGGTCAAACCGCATTTGTCCGCTTGCATGCTGCAACATCTTTTTTAAACCCGGAGTTAACAGCAATTGGATTTGATCAATTGCGAGAATGGGTTAAAAAAGATCAGCGCCTTGCACACCTTGATCATTTTATTGATGAGTTAGAACGGAAAAAGGACCATGTGCGCACTGAGGAAGTTGAAGAGGTTTTGGCTCTCTCGGGGGAGCCCTTGAGCCTATTTTTCCGTGCATATAACGCTATAACCAATGCGGATCTTGTTTTCAAGGATGCCTTTGATGAAAAAGGCGCCACAAAGGAAGTCGGTCAGAGCAGTATTGACAGCTTGATCACCGAACCTGATCGTAACGTTCGCAAAACCAGTTATGAGAATTATGCTCAGGGTTACATTGATTTTAAAAATACCTTAGCTGCGCTTCAAATAGGCGGTATACAACGCGATATTTTCAACGCTCGTTCTCGTCTTTTCCCTTCTTCTTTAGAAGCGTCTTTGAGTGCCAATCATATCCCTGCGGCTGTGTTTTATGCATTGATCGACACGTTTCAAAGTAACCTCCCCATCTGGCAACGCTACTGGAGAATCCGCAAGAAAGCCCTGGGTTATGATCAGCTTCATGTTTACGATATAAAAGCCCCGCTTTCACAAAAGTCACCACACATCCCCTTTGAACAGGCCATAGAATGGATTTGCGAGGGCATGGCGCCATTAGGCACTGAATACGTCGAAATACTGCGAAAAGGCGCCTTAGAAGACCGCTGGGTGGATCGTGCTCTGAACAAGGGTAAACGTCAGGGCGCATTTTCCAGCGGCGTTTATGATACCAACCCGTTTATCATGATGAGTTACACCGATAACGTCTTCAGCATGAGCACACTGGCTCATGAACTTGGCCATTCAATGCACTCATACTATACGCGTAGAGCCCAACCTTTTGTTTATAGCCACTACTCCCTGTTTGTAGCAGAAGTCGCTAGCAATTTCAACCAGGCCATGGTGCGTGACTATATGTTTGATACGCAAACTGATTCCAAATTCCAACTGGCATTGATTGAAGAAGCGATGTCTAATTTCCATCGTTACTTCTTTATTATGCCAACGCTGGCGCGATGGGAACTGGAAATGCATCGAAGGGCGGAAGCTGGGAAACCCCTGACAGCAGAGATCATGTGCAATGTTTGTGCAGATTATTTTGCAGAAGGGTACGGTGAAGATGTCGTTTTTGACAGAGATCAAATTGGCATTACCTGGGCTCAGTTCCAGCACATGTACATGAATTTCTATGTCTATAATTACGCTACGGGCATTTCTGCTGCTCACGCCCTGGTGAACGGCATTCAACATGGCGGACAGGAAGAAGTCGATCGTTACCTGAAATTTATCAGCGCCGGAAGCTCTCTTTATCCTTTAGATGCGCTCAAAATGGCCGGTGTCGATATGACCAGCCCTGAACCCGTTGACAAAGCCTTTGAAGCCATGGCACGTTATGTTGATCGTTTAGAAGAACTTGTAGAAACACATCAAATTTAGTGAAAATTTCAATAAAAAACAATAAAGCGTCCAATTGGACGCTTTATTCGTATTTTATCGCGTTTATGTCCAGTCAATGCCAGTTAACTGACAAGAAAGCTCCCAAAGCTCACGAGCTAGGTCTTCTCGCCTGGCGGCTCGGCTGGGTGTTTGAGGAGCGCAGTCTCTGTAATAACTCCCATTTGACAGGTCACTTATCGCAACGTCGGATAGAAACAGCAACGTGTCGATAGGTACATTAGTATCAGTACCGCTGCGTCGGTGAAATCTCCAAACCAAGCTGGAAATTCCTGGTTCGCTCTTTGAAGCTATGCCTGTATTGACCAAACCAGGATCAACGGCAAAAGCTTCAATGTCCTGGCAGCGGCGGTTCAGTTCAGACGTAAAGAGAATGTTACACAATTTCGATCGTTTATACGCTATCAGCCCGATGTATAGCCACGGGTTGCTGATCCTTTTTAAATTGATCGGTACGGTTTTGTGGGCATACGATGAGATCGTAATCACGCGACCGTGTGGTGCTCGCTTGATCCACGGTAATAACTGGTTTGTTAACACGAAAGCAGCAAGGTGGTTGACAGCAAAGGTCATTTCAATCTTTTTGTCATTAAAACGCTTATGTTCAAGATACAATCCTGCGTTATTGATCAGAACATCCAAATGTTCATAACCCCACTTAGCCAGCAGCACCTGAGCGCCTTCGGCTAGATTATGTACCTGCTGTTGATATCCCAGATCTGCCAGGAGGAATTCGATTTTTGCATCAGGCACGGTCTGCAATATATCATTTTTTGCCTGTTGAATGCGTGTTTCAGATCGACCCGCGCCGATCACCCAAGCCCCTTCTTGAGCAAACCTGGTTGCCGCAGCTAACCCAATCCCTGAAGTTGCCCCGGTAATCAGCACCGATTTTCCTGCCAAATTGAAATTTTTCTTCAACATCATCCTCATTATTTCAACTGCTGGTGGTTAACACCGAAGGATTATAGCACTGAAACCAGTAAATCATGTCAATGTTGGTAAAATTGGTTAAAAATTCCGGTTATAATGGGCATCAATGATGTCAAATTTGGTTTTTATTAAATTTTTCTGACTTTCAAACCCAAAGGACTGCCATGATTCCAAAAACCTTCAATTATGATCGATTGGTAAAAAGTGAAGACCTGAACCATCACAGCACATTATTTGCAGGTCGCTGTGCAGAGTGGTTTGTCGAAGCCGGCTTTATTGCGGTAGCCAGTTTGCTGCCAGCACATAATGTCGTTTGCTTGAAAATCCATGGTTTGTTATTTAAAGAACCGTTGAAATCTGGAGACATTGCCCGTTTTAAAAGCAAAATCGTTTTTGCAGGTCGGTCTTCACTCATTGTCTTTGTGAGTTTATCTGAAAGCAAGCAAGAGGATCCAATTTTGGAAGGTTTTATCACCTTCGTCTACATCGATGATGACGGCCGAGCACAACCTCATGGACTGACAATTGAACTGACTGATCCTGAGGATATTGCTCTTAGCCAACGTGCAGCAGCGTTGCGCTGAAACGCTCAGAACAAATCATAAATCCTCTCGAATTTCTGAAATCCTTAATGTTGGCGAATCCAACCGTTCGATTGGTTTTCCCATCAAATTATCACAATTATAAATGATGAATACTGATCGAAGATATGTCGCCTGATGAAGAAAAACTTGCAAGGTAAGATTTACATTTTACACATCAACCGGGATTTGTTTTGTAACTCTTTGTGATCACTGCAAGTTTGGAATAATAATTGTGCAGCGGTTGCAAGCATCTCGCAAATTAATCCTGTATGATCACAGTAAAAAACCCCTCAGGATGGTGCCTTTCTTTCACCGAAGATTTCTCTGGCTGCGATGTTTTTCTTTTGTATTGTTTGAAGTGAATATGACAAATATTAAAATCCCAAAACCAAAGAAAGTTAAAATGAGAAGCGTCGTAATGATGTGGAAGCTTCCAAAACGCTCAAATACTTGGCCCAATAACATTGGGATCAACATGGAGCCGAGACTGCTGCCTAAGAAAAACAAGCCGGTAATGCGACCGGTGATTCTCAAACGCGATTCTCCCAGTACCAGCAGGGTTGGGAAAACCGAGGACAAGGCCAGACCTAACCCAGCAGATCCAACCCATAGTGCCAGATTGTTGGATGGGAAGATGATAATCAAAATCAAAAAGATGATTGCCAGAAAGAAATTTCCCAACAGCAGATGGGCAGCTTTAATTTTTCTTGTCAACGGAACTGCAAGCAAGCGCCCCAGGGTATAAGCGCCCCAGAAAATTGAATTGATAAAAGAAGCCGCGGTTTCCGTGGTGATTTCTGTCTCGGAAACATAGGTGAATATCCAGCCCCCAAAACCGTTTTCAATGCCAACATAAACAAAGAATAGCATGATCATTCCAATAATCAAGCCAGAATTGGTGATGTGAGCAGAGTTTTTCTCGGTCTCTTCTATTTCCTGGTTTTTAGGGCTGGGAAGCAGCACAAAACCGAAGATGGTAGGAATGGTCAAAAACGCCAATGACCAGTAAGGCCATGTGAGTTGTCCACCAGACCATCTCATCACATAGTGCAAAATTATGGGAGAGAGAAATGCTCCTGCACCAAAGCAAAAGTGAAGCGCGTTCATGTAGGGGCCAACGCGCGACTGGTAGACCCACAACAAATTGGTGTTTCCTCCGACATCAAGGACACCCTGGCCAATTCCTAAAACAAAAAGGATGACCAGCAGGAGAGACAGTTGCGAAGTGAGCGGGATGAAAAAGAGCGCAATGATGGAAACAAGCACTGAAACGAGCATCATTGGATGCCCCTTAAATCGGTCAAGCAAATACCCGCCGCCAGCAGATCCAAGTAAATAACCTAAGCTCACGGCTGTGAACACAAAACTGACTTGCGATAAAGATACATTTACCTGTCTTGCAAGATAAGGCAGCATTGGACCAAGCGCTGCTGATGCCAACCCTAATACAATAAAAGCAGTACCATACGCGGCAAAATAATAAGATTTAGCGATTGTTTTTCCCTGGCTTGTATTCATCAGTCCCATTTTGTTTCGTGTCAACGAATTTAACCATGATGATTTTAAGTTCATGGCTTAACAATTTCGATGTCCAATCTTGTTTACATAAAAAATTATTGTGCACAGGCAGTAACCACCAGGTTTGGCGATTGGTTGATATCAAAAACATCACCCTGAAGATTACCAAAAAGCTTAATCTCGTCAAAACCCGCTTTTTCAAGCCAATAGACCAACTGCAGGTAAGAAAAAGGCCACAAACGGGTACTGACCACGTTCTGTTGGAAAATGCCTTGATTTTGGTCGTGCAGAATAACAATATGAAATGTGATCCGTCCATCAGGATCAAAGTCATAAAACCGCATAAAGATCCAAGTATGCTCATCCTCCCGGTAAGTTTCAGGCTCCATCCATCGGTTGTGTGTTTTCAGAATGCTGTCAAAGTTGCGGTTTTGGATAATGATTTTCCCACCGGGTCGCAATACCGACTTAAAATCCGCAAGTGCTGTCATCATCGCTGCCTCATCCAGAATATGGGGGAGCGAATTGCCCAAACAAATGATGCTGTCGAACTGCTGGTCGCCATAAGTCAGCGCCAACTCGCCAAAACCAGCCTGGTTGAAGGGGATTTCAAGGTGTGCTGCTTGCGCGTTCTCCCTTGCTGTCTTAACCATTTCCTCGCTGATGTCGGCACCTGAACCGGTGAAACCATGTTTCTGAAGTGCGATGATATGCTGTCCGGTTCCACAAGCGATGTCTAAAACGCTAACCGGAGTGTCAATATTTTTCTTAACCTGGGAAAGTTCGTTGATTAAGAACGGTAGTTCTAACGCCAATCGCCCCTCCCAGTTGACAAACCGGTCATAGTTTCCACTGAATTCATCGTAAATTTTTTCGTTGTCCATCTTGTTTTCCTGATAAATGCTTTTTTCCTTGATGGTGTTTGCCTGCTTGCTCAGTTATGGGCAAAGCCTCCCTCCGCCGCCAATATCGGTTGTAATAGCATCGTTTTGAAAGTCTTGAATGAAATCCCTGATATCTTCAATGGGAATGTCCCAGATAAAAGTTGTGTTATTTAGTGATGGGTCAAAAACTCGTCCGGGTACCATCATATTATTTGGAAAACGAATAAAAAGCAGGTTTTCGTGAGATAATTTTGGTAGCAGGGTCACCATTTGACCGATTTGCGCTGGCGATAAATCTGTTTGAATCTTTCCATGAAAAGCATTGACCAGGTCCGGCAATGCTGTAAGTACTTGAGGCTGCAAGGCTTTATTTTTAATTGCGCATAGGACCGCTGTTTGATTGTCGGTGCGCATGATTTCGGTGTCATTCAATCGAATCCGAGCAAAACGAAGTGCTTCTTCGCCCTTCATGTGATGTTGACCTTCTTCAAAAACCCATTCTAAATAATCGTCATTGCTGGTATCTACTCGCCCATCCCAGGTTCGGTGAAGGTAGATGTCAATTCCACCCAGAGCGTCCACAATCTCAATAAAAACATCCATATCGATGATGACATAATGGTCAACCGCCAGGCCATAATTGTGGGCAATGGTATGCGCTAATAACCCTGGTCCCCCGCCCTCGCCCTGGTACCGATTCATGGCTGGCGTGCCATAGGAATAGGCGGTGTTGAGTTTCCCATGGGTCAGAGTTTTATATTCCTTTTTTATGCCTGGCAACTCAACCCACAGGTCGCGCGGCAGGGTCAGCACAGTCACTCTGGGGGTTTCAAAGTCGATTCGCACAATTCGTATGGCATCGGCCAGGCCATATCGATAATTTGAGCCTGTGCTGGCAATACCAGCAACCAGTACGTACATCGGCTTTGGTTTATCTTCAACGGGCTCAGGCGACTCCGTCGGTTCAGGCGATGATACAGGCGTGGGATACGGTGTGGCAGCGGTTGTTGGTGTTTTTTCATTGCTCTGGACAGAAATAGTTGTCATTGTTGGCTCAATAGTGGGTGTAGGAAAGGTTAAAACCTCTCCTAATGGCTGATTCCACCAGTTCACCCAAACCCCACAGGCGGTTAACAATAAAACCAGCATCATCAATAGGGTGAGGTAAAGGACTTTCTTAGCCATTTTTGTGTTTAATACTCTATAGCCATATTAATGATTTGCAGCCCCACCAACATGATCGGGGCAATTGCGAATATGAGCAACCTTGCCTTTCTTATTGTAGTTCATCAGAAATTTTGTGCCTAACCCGGGTAAAAGATGCTCAAGCTAAGCCACGAATTTATTGCAAACATTCCACTGATAATGAATCTTGAGTGGTTTACTCCCCCACAAGCTATCACCTATGCAAGGTATAAGCAATTTGTGAAAGTATAACCTATACGAAGTCCCAGTATCATGGTGGTGATTCCGTGTTAGACGCGATTAAAGGTCGGTTCCCCCTTTAAGCCATTGCCAGTCAGAGGAAGCAAAACCAGGTCATCTTCGTGAATTTCAGCGATCAGTTCTTTCAATGCAGCGCACACCAGTGCGCTTGTTGGCTCAACATAAAAACCCAATTTTGCAAGTTTTCGCTGCCCTTCACTGATTGCGTGGTCCTGGATTGCCATTACTCTCCCGCGTGATTCACTGACCACGTGCAATAATCGTTTCCCACGAACAGGATTTGAGATATTCACTCCATCAGCAATGGTGCGTCCAGTTGGTGTAATAGCTTGCACAACATCAAAACCATCACGCCAGGCCAGATATAAAGGCGACACCTGGGCTGATTGCACTGCAACCATGCGTGGCAAGCGATTAATTAATCCCGCCTCGTAAAGCTTTGACCATCCCAACCAGGCCCCAATGAATTGTCCCCCCTGCGCAACAGGATACAGGATCCAATCCGGTGTTTTTCCTTCAAGCTGTTCCCAAACCTCAAACGCAACTGTCATTTGACCGGATAGGTAAGCAGGATGATAAGCGTGTGAGGCATAGGTGCCCCTCACACCCACGGCCGCATGGGCAGCTCGTTCCGTATCTTTTCTTGTTCCCGAGACCGTTTTTAAATCAACTCCGTAGATTGAAATTTGGTGTTGTTTGAATCTTGAAGCGTCTTCGGGAACATAAATTTCAGTATGGATGCCAAATTTGGCGCCGTGGGCAGCCAGAGATGCCCCTGCATTTCCGGAAGAGTCCTCAATCATCGAGCTGACACCCATGTGCACCAATTGGTTAACCATCGCATTGATGCCACGGTCTTTAAACGAACCTGTAGGTTGCAAATATTCGAGTTTTAGGTGAATTTTTTTACCAAAAAGCATTGCGGGAACCAGGGGCGTCCACCCAACGCCCATGGGGACGAATGGCGTAACGATATCCAATCCGAGCATTGACCCGTAGCGCCAGATAGAAAAATCCTGGCGTAGGATGTTTGCAGCATCGAAGGCGGGTAAAGCTGCTGGTTCCCAGGCGCCGCCACAGGATGGGCATCTCCACACGTCAAGCGTTAACGCAGTTGTATAACCGCAATCAAAGCAAAAAACTTGCATGAGGTTTTCTCACAATCACACTAAATGAACAATTTTTTTTGAAGAGATTTGCTCGTTGTTTTACAGTTCTATTCTACCAAAAATAACTTCCACTTCATAATGAAGGGTTTGCTTAATTTTCAGAAATTGTTAAAAATCGAACACTGAATTGTATTTCCATCTATCAAGAGAAAAAAAGAAAAAGCTTCTTGCAAAAAGACAAAATTTGAAGTCATAAGGATTTCTTAAATAACTGGCCAATTGCTACAAGAATTATCACCCCAATAGTCGTCGGCAGAGATTTGACTTGTGTCATGAAAATTTTCCGATTGGCGAGAAAATGGACGAAGCTTTCAATCAGAGAATGTGGAGCATGGGTTATTCCTTAAGCATTTGGAATAATTCAATATGTCATTTATAATTCATGAATGTGTCTATAAAGTTAATTGGAAAAAATTGTCTTTGGATCATTCCAATCCAACTCAATGATTTGACAGGTTAATTTGAAATAACGAAAGCGATGGAAACACATGTTAAAAGTTGCTGTGATCGGCGGTGGATCAACCTATACTCCTGAACTTTTCCAGGGTTTTTTACAACGCCAGGATGAGTTTACTCTTGACGAGTTATGGTTAATGGACACTGACAGGAAGCGGTTGAAAATCGTGGGCAATTTTGTAAAAAAGATTGCCAAAGCACATGGGGCACATTTTAAAATTGTCCTCAGTTCTAAACAACGATCAGCCATCAAAAACGCTGATTATGTTATCACCCAAATCCGGGTGGGAAAGATGGACGCTCGCAAGGGGGATGAATATTTAGGAAAACGACACGGTTTGATCGGCCAGGAAACCACCGGCGTGGGCGGAATGGCTTGCGCGCTGCGAACTGTTCCGGTCATTTTAGATATTGCACGTGACATGCAAAAGTATGCTCCCGAAGCCCTGCTGGTCAACTTCACCAACCCTGCAGGCCTGGTCACTGAAGCCCTTGCGCGCTATGCACCGGATATTCAATCGGTTGGCGTGTGCAATGTCGCTGTTAATGTCAAAATGGAGATCGTGAAATACCTTAATGAGCATTTAAACAGCTTGATAAAGCCTGATGAGGTGCGGGTTGATTGCTTGGGGTTGAACCATTTAACCTGGTTTTATGGTCTGAGAATTAACGGGCAAGATTATTGGCCGCAGGTCATACAAGCGATCATCAGAAAATTTTCCACTGAAGACGATCCCTTATTTGATATTCAGACTGTAAAAAGTTTAAATATGCTCCCTAACTATTATTTACAAAATTATTACTATACCGATAAACTGCTCAAAGCTCAGGAAAAGTGGCCACCCTCCAGGGCAGAAGAAGTTGCTGCAATTGAAGTTAACCTGATGAAACAATTCCAGGAAAAGGATCGGGTTGACCTTCCTGATGATATGATGAAGCGTGGCGGCGCGCATTATTCGACAGTCGCAACACAATTGTTGAATGCACACTTCAACGACCTTCACCAAAGCCAGGTATTGAACGTGCGGCACAATGGCGCGGTTATGGGTTGGAACAAAGACTGGGTCCTTGAGTTGCCCTGCGAGGTATCAGCCTCGGGGGTGAAACCATTTCCAACCAGACCGCTACCGCCTGTATGTGAAGGCCTGGTCTCTCAGGTTAAGGCTTATGAACTGCTGACGATTGAAGCTGCTATTAAGGGTGATTATGATGCCGCTTATCAAGCATTGCTCGCTCATCCATTGGGTCCATCGGCTGATCGGATTCAAGAGGTGCTGGATGATATGCTTGAAATCAATCGAGATTATCTACCTCAATTCTTTGGATAACAATCATGTTAAGGGAGGTGCAATTTGGATAACAAGCAAATGCAGCACGGCTATCTTTTAGGCGTGGATGTTGGATCCAGTAAAACCCATGCATTAATCACGGATTGTTCAGGAAAAACCCTGGGGTTTGGCGAGGCAGGCGGTGGAAACCACGATGTTGTTGGTGTAGATGGCTTTAAACACGCCATGCAAAGAGCTATCCAAAGCGCCATTCAAACGGCACGGATTCAATCTGAAGATGTTCTGGCATTGGGGCTGGGCATCTCGGGATATGACTGGCCATCCCAAGATGGGGTCATGGTTGAAGCCATTGAGGCTTTGGAGATTGGATGTCCGTATCAATATACCAACGATGTTCTTTTAGGGTTAATCGCAGGTTCATCCGAGGGCTGGGGTGTGGCGGTAGTCGCTGGAACCGGGAATAATGTTCGTGGGCGGAACCGAGCCGGGCAGGTGGGCCGCATTACTGGAAACAGCGTTTATTTTGGAGAAATTGGTGGCGGAAGTGAAATTGTATGGTTGACTCAAGTTGCTGTCACACATGCCTGGACGCAACGCAGCCCAAAGACTGCACTGACTCAGATGCTGATCTCATTCACAGAGGCTCCCAACGAATTTGAACTGATCCAAGGCATAGCTACTGGGTATTTCCATCTCCCGCCTTTCCTTGCTGAGGAAGTTTTTCGGATTGCGCAGGAAGGCGATCGGGTAGCGCTTGACATCATCAATACATCTGCCCGTGAATTGGCACTGAATGTAAATGCTGTCGTCCGCCAACTGGCACTGCACGATGAAAAATTTGATCTCGTTATGATTGGCAGCATCTTTCAATCCGGAGAAATCTATCTAAGTCCATTTCGTGAGACCGTATTGGCATTTGCTCCCCACGCAAATCTGGTTCACTTAACCGTGCCGCCTGTTGTTGGATCAGTTTTGCTGGCTGCTCAAACAATTGGAATCGAACCTGGAACGATCAAGGATACAGTTGTCAGCTCGATTAGCGATTATCCAATTGGCAATGATCAAGAATTCTGAAGTCGAAATACTGATCAATCCATAACATCTTTCAATTGACAATAATTAAAACAATGTTACGATAAACACTTGATAGCCATTTTTTAAAACAAGGAGTGAATAAATGCCTGATTTAGCATTACTGGGCGGTCAGCCTGTTCGAACAGAACCTTACCCACGGTGGCCAGTCTTTGATGACGCGGAGGTCCAATCCATCACCAAAACGGTGTTGTCAGGGCGCTGGGGCGGTTCGCCTTTCCCAGGGCCGAACACAGTTGAATTTTCAGAGAAATTCTCCGAGTTGATGGGCGGGGGAATTGCGTTACCCATGATTAATGGAACCATCACCATGGAGGTGGCATTACGTGCTGCTGGAATTGGCTGGGGGGATGAAGTCATTGTGCCGGCTTACACCTTCCAGGCTACAGCAGCCGCGCCCATGATGGCTGGTGCGATTCCGGTGATTGTCGATATCAGTGCGGATAATTACTGCATTGATCCTCAGGAAGTTGAACGAGCAATCACCCCAAAAACGAAAGCCATTATCCCAGTTCACATTGCTGCTCGAATGACTGACATGGATGCAATTATGGATATTGCAAAGGCGCACAATTTAATCGTCATCGAAGATGCTGCCCACTCCCATGGCGCTTGTTGGCGAGATAAGTGTTCCGGAACAATTGGCGATTTCGGCTCCTTCAGTTTACATTCTGCAAAAATCATCACAACAGGTGAAGGTGGTGTCCTGCTTTGCAAGGACAAAAATATGGCTGAACGGGTTGCCAGTCTTATTGATTGTGGACGCCCCAAAGATGCCAATAAACAAAATTTCACCATGGGTGAAAACTACCGCTGGTCAGAATTACACGCTGCCCTGGGCTTGGTAGCATTAGAACGTTTCCCATCGCAGATGGACCAACGGGAAGAAATGGCAGATTATTTGGAAGAATCTCTTAACGGCTTTCCCGGAATTCGCTTTTTAAAACGTGATCCCAGGCTTACCCGTCGCAGTCATTACCGCTATATCATCAAAATTGACCCGGAGCATTTTGGCTGCAACAATGCCACTTTCTGCTATGTGCTGATTGCAGAAGGTCTGCCTGTGGACACGGGTTATCCTCCCATGCATCGGTATAATCTTTTCCAACCTCAGCTTTCTAAGTTGCCCGTTCCCGCAGCATTCCCTGAATATTTCGATTTCGATGCAATGTCTTTTCCAGTCGCAGAAACTGCAGCTGAAAAAGAAGCGGTCTGGATGGGTGAAGCGATCTTCAGAGCTGGAAAGAAAGGTATCGATGACCTTGTGAACGGATTGCTAAAGCTGCAGCAGAACCGGGATAAATTACCGCAAATTGCCGTAGAATTCGCAGATAAAATTGATGCCTACAATCTGCCAATCCAGTTTCTTAAGAAAAAGGTTTAGCTTTATTACAGCGAGTTAATGGCGAAAAATTTATATTATCTACTGGTCAGCCTTACCAGCCCAGGGCGCATCCGTCCTTGCGAGGATCGCTCCCTGCTATAAGCACGCCGCTTTCAAAGTCCCTTTGAATCACCTGACCGCCACCAAATATCTGACGTTGTCGTCCGCTGACGGGTGAAATGCGGTGCCCCATATTTCTCAGGGCTGCCAGTGTGTCGAAATCAAATCCTTTTTCAATAAAAACTTCTCCACCGGGATCTTCAGCGCCCACACCGCCTCCGTCGTTGATGTTCAGGCAAAACCGAGGTGTATCCAAAGCTTGCTGGGGGTTGTGGCGTAAATCGACAAGATTGGATAGAACCTGGAGATGGCCTTGTGGCTGCATAAATCCACCCATAACACCGAAACTTGCCAGTAACTCCCCTTCTTTTGTGAGCATTCCTGGAATAATCGTGTGATATGGTCTTTTCCCTCCCAGCAATGCATTTGGATGGTGGGGGTCAAGCTCAAATAATGCGGCACGATTTTGCATCATCACACCTGTTCCCGGAACAACCAGTCCGGTGCCACCGCCAAAGTACAGGCTGTTGATCAGGGAACAGCCATTTCCTTCTCCGTCAATGACGCTGAGGTAAACCGTATCTCCACCCGAAGGCGTGATTTTTACAGGCAGATTTTTAATCGCCTGTTTTGCCCGGATTGAACCAACCTGCTTTTGCACATAGTCCTCTGAAAAGAGATTTTCGTAAGGAATGCCCACAAAATGGGGGTCAGCAACCCATCGCAACGCCTCAAGAAAGCCCAATCGCATGCACTCAATCAGTGTATGTATCCGTTCGACCTCGTTCATTGATGACAGGTTGAATTCATTGGCAATTTTCGTAGCCATAATCGCAGCTAACCCCTGGCCGTTAGGCGGGCATTCATACAGGCGAACATCTCGATAATCTGCGTGAATGGGTTCAATCCATTCTGCTTTAAAACCTGAAAAATCGGATGGTTCAAGCCAACCGCCATATAATTTGATGTGGTCGCAAGCTTTGTGAGCAAAATCGCCCTCGTAAATAAAATCTCGACCCTCAGAAGCAATTTGCATCATGGTTTCGCCCAGGCTGGTCAGTGTCATCATCTCGCCAACCCTGGGCGCTCGCCCATCAATCAAGAATTCGTTGCCACTGGGTTGTGCAGGGCCAGGATGCTGAAGGTGTTTGGGCTGGGCCGGATCATTGTTAATTCTCAACAATCGGTCAATCATCAGAGGCCATCCTGAACCAATCAGCTCGGTGACTGGAAAACCCTCTATGGCATACTTGATCGCTGGCGCTAATGTGTCAGCCAGCGACAGACGACCGAAACGTTGCAACAATGCGTCCCACGCGGCAACAGTCCCCGGTACACTGACTGCATGACCGGTAAAGTGGGGATGTCGTTCGTATCCAGAAGATTTTAATTCTTCAAGGTTTGCTGATTGGGCTGTAGGTCCACTGCCATTGAGCGCCGAGACTGTCTTGGTGGAAGCATCCCAGTATAAAACAAAACAATCACCGCCAATCCCGGTGGAAAATGGCTCTACGACAGCTAACATCGCTGCGATGGCCACAGCAGCATCGGCTGCTGTGCCGCCTGCGCGCAGAATATCCAAACCAGCCAAAGATGCCAGCGGTTGACTGGAGGCTACCATCCCATTATGCGCGATAATGTTGCTGCGTCTGGATCGAAATTCATAATCAAATTGCACTGGAAGCTCCTTAAACGTATAAAAATAGAATTCATTATCAAGGTGCACTGCACCCACCAGGGAAAGTTTACCATATCACAATAAATCTCCTGGCAAAAAGCTCAAATGATATAGCCCAAAAAACGAAATATCCATTGCCCAACATTATGAGCAATGGATATCTCCCTGATTTGATCAATGTCACGTTGGTGGTTTTTACTCTTTTTCTTTGCTTTTACCAATCATCTGGTTTATAGCGTCAAGGCGCCTTTCAAGAAAGCGCTTTTCCGCTTCAAGATCAGGATTTACGTCAATATATCGAGCATTGAACCAGCGGTACCCACGCCCACCACCGCGCCTTCCACGTCGGAAGAAAAACAAGCCGCGTTCGTCACCTTCAGCACATGGTCCAAGTCTGCGACCAAAAGGTCCACGTCCTTCAGGTCCAGTTCCATCAAATCCAGGCATTTTAAATACTCCTTTCACAAGATTTCAAATTTTCATTTCTAAGACTCTGATAAATCAAATAAATCTAACATCGCTTCTATCCGTTGGGCAGTGACTCTCAATGAAGTGGCGGCTTGTTCTAAAGCTAAACGCCCTTCTGAGGTGATGGTATACACTCGTTTGGGCGGGCCTTGAGTCGTATCTGCATCCCATTCAGATTGAACCAAACCGAGTTCCTCATAATCTCGCAAAATACGATAGATCATGCTCGGATTGATTTCCGTTAATCCGATTCCAGCAAGTTTTTCCAGTAAGCCGTACCCATGTAAACCATCCTGATCTAAAAAAATTAATAAGGCTGGTTCAACCAGGCGGATGTCCATTAATGAATAATCTCCCAACCAGCGTCGCCCTCTTCCAAGCCCTCGACCACGACCTCGCCCATTAAAACCGGCAAAATCATCACTTCCGTTCTCTTTAAACATTGCATGGATCCTTTCATCTATATACTAGTATACTATATACAAAATGTCAATAGTGTGGCATAATCATATCCAATTACAAAAGGAGAAAAACTATGATCATCATTATTACCAGTCAGAGTAAAGATTTAGAAAGCCAACCCAATCCGCAATTTGGACGCACGCCGTACTTCATCAAATATAATCTTGAGAGTGATGAATGGGAAGCCCTGGAAAACCCTGCACAAAAAGAACCTGGTGGAGCAGGTATCGCAGCAGCACAATTCGTGATTGATAACAATGCTAAGGCTGTTGTCAGCGGAAGGTTCGGGCCCAACGCCCACAATGTTCTTAGAACTGCTGGCGTTGAATTGTTAACTTTTGATGCGAATTGCGAATCGATCAAACAGGTTATAAAATTTTATAAAGAAGGATCCCTGACAAAAGGATAAAGCTAATGAAAATTGCCATCGCCAGCGGTAAGGGTGGGACTGGAAAAACAATGGTTGCCACCAGTTTAGCAGCATCACTAGCACCAAACTATCGAGTTCATCTTGTCGATTGTGATGTTGAAGCTCCAAATACGCATTTGTTTTTAAAACCAGAGGTTCATGCCTCATCTTCAGCAGTGGTGAACATACCCCAAATCGACCCTGACATCTGCAATTTATGCGGTGTTTGTGTTGAGGTGTGCCAGTTCCATGCCCTGGCGATGATTGCGGAACAAATCCTGGTTTTTCCGCAACTCTGTCACGGCTGTGGTAGCTGCACACTTGCCTGTCCAATGAAAGCAATTTCAGAGTTTCCAAAGGAGGTTGGTAAGCTTAACCAAGGAAAAACTGCTGCATGCATCAAGAACGATTTTGGCGTCATGACCATCAGTGAAGCCATGCCAACGCCCATCATTTATCAATTGAAAGCCTTGGAAAGTGGACCTTCCGATGTCACCCTGCTTGATGCTCCGCCAGGAGCCTCATGTGCGGTTGTGGCGACGATTTATGATGCTGATTATGTCTTGCTGGTCACTGAATCGACCCCCTTTGGTTTGCATGACCTCGAAAAAGCCCTCGGGATTGTCTCAAAAATAGGTTCGCCAGCAGGGGTAATCATTAATCGTGACGGGATTGGCGATGGTCAGGTTGAGGCATACCTTGCGCAAACACCCTATCCAATATTGATGAAAATCCCCTATCATGTGAAAATTGCCGAAGGCTTAGGATCAGGAAAGCTATTGGTGGATATCTTTCCGTCATTACGCGTTGATTTTCTCAATCTTTTTAAACAAATTTCAGAATCAATTTCTACTTGAAAAGGTGAACCATGTTGAATGAGACGAAACCGTTACGACAATTGGTGATCTTAAGTGGAAAAGGTGGCACTGGTAAAACCAGTGTCGCAGCTGGTTTAATGCACCTCTCAGCTTTATCAACCAACCCGTGTGTGTTCGCAGACGCAGATGTCGATGCCGCCAATCTGGCGTTGGTTACAGAGGCAGTTCCTCTGGAATCACATGCTTATTGGGGCAGCCAATCCGCAGAAATAAACGCCAAATTGTGTGATCGTTGCGATCTATGTTTCCAAATTTGTCGATTCAATGCGATTCACAAACCGGAAAATCCCCAACAGGATTACAGCGTAATTGACCTCTTATGTGAGGGCTGCGCAGCATGTGCATACATATGTCCTCAATCTGCCATAAACATGTCAAAACAACAGGATGGCGAATGGTTTCACTCTCGTACACCCTACGGTCATCTTTTTCATGCAGAATTGTTTCCAGGAGCAGAAAATACCGGCAAACTGGTTACAACGGTCAAACAATTTGCAAAATTGTATGCTGAAGACCACAACCTGAAGCTGATGATCATTGATGGCCCTCCTGGAATTGGTTGTCCTGTTATTTCAGCCAGTGGCGGCGCTGACCTGGCTCTGCTTGTGGCAGAACCTGGAGTATCTGGACTGCATGACCTCGAAAGAATCATCCAAACCCTCGATCATTTTAATGTCCCCAGGGTCGTCTGCATTAATAAAGCAGATATTTACCCCACGGGAACCACCGATATTGAAAAAATGATCGAATCACTGGGGTTGACTTCGGTTGGGATGATACCTTTCGACCCGGCAATATCTGAATCGATCATTCATGGTCAACCGATAACGAAATTCTCTCTCCAAAGCCCTGCAGCCCTGGCGATTAAAGACATTTGGAGCAAACTTGAAGCAATATTATTTACCCAGGATTCGAAATGATGTATGCTGTTGAGAAAATTAAAGATAATGTTATCGCCGCTTTAAAAGAGGTAATCGATCCTGAAACCGGTGTAGATGTCGTTCGGATGCGGCTTGTGCTTGATTTGCAAATCCACGAGGATGGGACTGCATCGTATATCTTCCGTCCATCATCGCCCTTATGCCCGATTGCTTTGACCTTGGTTATTTCAATCATTGAGGCGGTTAAAACTGTGGATGGTGTCATGGATCAGAAAGTTACCGTTGTTGACTATGTGGGTGCAGAGGAACTGAACAAAATTTTGCATTCTTTGCCGCTTTCAAAACCAAGGACCGCTGAGTAAATAACAAGCGTAGACCGAGGTTTTTGACAATTGGTTTGCTCTTCATTCAGCATAATTTGTGGAGGCAACCCATAAAATTGATATAATATCCAAAATAGTAGTAAGAGCATAAATTTTATGTTCATTCATAAACTAATAATTAAATACCACTTGCTTTTCTACCCTCTCTTGACCGTCCTTTGACGAATACCTTTCAAAAGGTTATAATAATTAAAGTTAATTTTGATTGCGCCAAACTAAAACTAAGGAGGACAAATGCCAGATATACCCGCAGGATGTGTCACACCATCTCAGGGTCCGGTTGCTTCTCAGGAACTGAAACCAACTACAAAAATTCAAAACCAGGAGGCAGTTATGGAAATAGCTCGCGTAGGAAAGCCCGCCCCCGATTTTGAGCTGACAGGCTTCATAGGGAACGGGTTTAAAAATTTTAAATTGTCTGATTACAAGGGTAAGTGGATCGTGATCTGCTTCTACCCCGGTGATTTCACCTTCGTCTGACCGACCGAACTAACAGCGGTCGCTGTTAAATATCCTGAACTTCAGGAATTGGGTGTTGAGGTACTTGCAATCAGTACCAACAGCCACTTCTCACACAAGATTTGGCAAGAAGTTGAACTTTCGAAAATGATTGAGGGCGGCGTTCCCTTCCCATTGTTAGCCGATGCAGGTGGACGCGTTGGTACCTTATATGGTGTTTATGATGAAGCCTCTGGTGTGGATATCCGTGGCAGGTTTATCATTGATCCCGATTTTGTCATCCGTGCTTCCGAAATTTTAACACCGGAAGTCGGTCGAAACGTCTCCGAATTGTTCCGCCAAGTTCAAGCTTTCCAACACGTGGTTGCAACAGGTGAGGTTACGCCCTCAGGCTGGCGTCCCGGGAAAAAGACCCTTAAACCCAGCCCCGATTTGGCTGGAAAAGTCTGGGAAGTGTGGAAACCGGAAGAAGCTTTCGAGTAACGACAAAATTTTTGGCGCAATTCAAGAAAGGCTCGGTAGATGTACCGGGCCTTTTTAATTCATTTATCGTCTCATTTTACATAGCATCAAAAATACTATGCGAAAACGCTGTTATTTAATTCAATGTTGATCTTCGCAAATCCACACTATCTCATCCAAAGCTAACTGGTATAGACTCTTAGCATTTGAGTGCCGGATTTTACCTTGAAACAAAACTCGCCCAAACTTGCAGGTAACAAGCAAAACGACACAGAGTCCATTATCTCACCATTGATTACAGCGCAACCCTGAAGTACCCCCCAAATTTCCAGGGTTGAGCCATTACATCGTCCTGAATATTCTGAAGTTTGTTTGAAGGAAAAACGCTCAACCGAAAAGTAAGGGTTATGACACAGGGATTCTTGCAAGTAATGGGAGTCCTTTTCGATGACTTCTGGCAGTGAAAGAGATTCATTGACCTGTTGAAAATTGATCACATCCAAAGCTTTATCAACATGCAGTGTCCTTGCTTTCCCCTGATCATCAGTTCGACCCCAGTCATATACGCGGTAGGTTGTATTCGAATTTTGTTGAATTTCAGCCAACAGCACCCCCTCAAGAATGGCATGCAATGTGCCGGGTGGCACGCAGATATGATCTCCGGTTTTTACAGGCAGAACGTTCAAATACGATTCCACCGAGCCAGTTTTAATCGCTTCGCGAAATTTCTCAGGATTGATTTCTTTTGAAAAGCCGTAAATTATCGCTGCCCCGGGTTTCGCATTTAATATGACCCACATCTCTGCTTTTCCCAATTCGTTTTGTCCTTCGTGCTCCTGTGCATACGAATCATCAGGATGCACCTGGATCGATAAACGTTCTTCAGCGTCCAACAACTTAACCATCAACGGGAAGATGCCTCTTTTCACAGCCCACACATTACGCGAGCCTACAAGGTCTTTTCCGAGTAAATTTAAAAGTTCTGGCAATTTTTTACCGGCAAATTGCCCGTTTCGAACCGTGGTCATTCCGTCGAAATGGCTTGAAATTTCCCAACTTTCCGCAACCTTTTGGTTGTCGGGTAACACGCGGCCAATATTTTCAAGGTTTTGACCTCCCCAAATATAATGTTTCAGTACTGGCTCAAAAAATAACGGGTAAAGCTCAGACATTTAACCTCGATAAACATTTATCATTAATTATTTTTCCAAACAATCAAAGAACTAAAGTCATTAAATCAATCTTACGTCTATACCGCGTTCAATCAAAGCCGAAATGATTTTTGGATCTGCATCATGATTTGTGACCAGGATGTCAATTTCGCTTAATCCCATCACCCGGCTGAGGGCAGTTTTTCCAATTTTTGTTGAGTCGAGCATGACAACGCGCTTGTTTGCGCATCTGCACATCACGCGTTTCATGCTATCATAAATCGGTGTGGGGTCTACCAATCCTTGATTTAATGTTAACCCATAAGCACTGACGATCGCCATATCCACGCGGTAAGACAGGAAAAAATTTTCAGCTTGAGGACCGATAAAAATTGCATTTGGCTGATTCAGCACACCTCCGCAGCATAAAATGGTTTGAACCGTGTTATACATTTGCGCCAAAGTTAACGTGAACAAACCGTTAGTGATGGCCGTGACCTCCGGAGCTTCTAAATATGGGATTATGCAAGCCACCGTCGATCCGCCCTCAAGTATCAGATTGTCTCCTTGTTTAATTATTTCCATAGCGACATATTTTCCCAACGCCAAGCGTCGTGGGTCGCTCAACCCCGCAGGAAATCTAAAAATATTGTCGCCGTGAACTGTACTGTCCAAAATTTGTTCATCGCCTAATTTCCAATCAGGAAGCGAGAGTCCGCCGTGAATTCGTTTGACTAATCCTTGCTCTTCCAGAGCCCGGATATCCCGCCAAACGGTCATTTGTGATACATTAAATCGCTTTGCAATTTCATAGTTGGTGAGGAATCCCGTCTGGTGAAGCCATTGCAACACCTGGTTTTGACGATCTAAAGGCAGCATGTCTTTATCCATTAATAACAAGTTTTACCAAATTGTATCATTAATTCCAAAGATAAGATAAGATATGTAACATTCTAAAATTTACTAACCATCAAAACACTTGCTTATTGCGGAAAGGCAAAATTTCATGACTTTACCTCCCCTAACCAGGCTCGAACTATCAAAAATGATCGATCATTCATTACTTAAACCCGGAATCACCCAGGCTGAAACGATTCTCGGATGTGAATTGGCCATCCGCGAACAGGTGGCAGCGGTAACTATCAAACCCTGCTACACGAAATTGGCTGCAAAAATTCTTTCTGGCAGCGGAGTGATGGTCAATCCAGTGATCTGCTTTCCCATGGGCTATGATACCACCGATACCAAAGTCTTTGCCACACGACAGGCGATTGATGAAGGTGCTGAAGAAATCGATATGGTGCTGAACCTGGGAGCATTGTTCAGCGGTGATTATCTTTTTGTTCTGGAAGACATTGCCGCAGTAGTGGAAGCATCCCAAGGACGAACAGTAAAAGTGATCCTCGAAACCGGATATTATCAGGATATGGAGCTGATCGTAAAAGCATGCCAGATCATTGAAGCTGCAGGCGGTCATTTTGTAAAAACCAGCACCGGGTTTGCATCATCACCTTATGTAAATGAATATGGAGAAACCGTTGGCTATACATTGGATATCTTAAAATTGATGCGGCAATCGGTCAGCGAAGCAGTGCAGGTCAAAGCCGCCCAGGGCGTTCGTCGATTAAAAGATGCCCTCGAGGTGATTGAAATTGGGGTGACCCGCTTTGGCGTGAGCGGAACAGAAAAACTGTTGAAAGAATACGATGAGACTTTTGGTTAATAACCGGATAAGCCGAATCAGTTGTCCTTTCTAAACAAAAAAGAAGCTGTCGAAAATGGCAGCTTCTTTGCTAATGTTATAGGGCTATTTCACATATTTACGGGGCAGCCCACCTGGAAACGATTTTATTTTTTTTGAATCTACTCTTGGAGTGCACCTTTGGCATACTCACTCAAGGGTTTCGCTAAATTTAGCAATTCTGTGGGGATAATGAATTTGGTTGAGGCGCCTTCACCCAAATTCTTCAGCGCTTCGAGGTACTGCAAGGTCAGGGTTTTGCTGTCAACGGTTTTAGCAACAGCAAAGATCTTGTCCAGGGCTAAGGAGTAACCTTCGGCTTCAAGAATGGCTGCCTGCCGGCGACCTTCCGCCTCGAGAACCGTCGCTTCGCGCAGACCCTCTGCCTCCAGAATGGCAGCTTGCTTTTCGCCAGTGGCAATCATAACTGCAGCCTCACGTTTACCATCCGCCTCAGCTACCATGGCTCGACGGTTACGCTCTGCAGCCATCTGGCGGGTCATGGCTTCTTCAATTGCCCGCGGAGGTACCACCTCACGGATTTCAACAGCCATGATGCGTACGCCCCAACGATCTGTCACTTCGTCCAATTTATCATGCAAAACCTGGTTGATTTCATCGCGTTTAGAAAGCACGTCATCCAGATCCATCGCACCAACGACAGCACGTAAAGTCGTAACCGCCAGCCCGCGCGCAGCTCCGGTGAAATCTTCAACTTCCAGAACGCTCCGCTCCGGGTCAATCACCTTTTCGTAAACCAGAAAATCGATATTAACTGAGGCATTATCTGCTGTGATGCAGGTCTGAGGAGGAACATCAAAGAATCCTTCGCGCAGGTCAATAAAGATCGCACGGTCGACAAAGGGGATAACAAAGACCAAACCTGGACCCTTCGCGCCAATTGAGCGACCCATCCGAAAAACCACCGCACGTTGATATTCGGGAACAATGCGCACGGAGATGGCGAGCAATACCACCACCAAAAATACGATTAAGCCAAAAATAAAGTATTCCATTTAACCTTCTCCTTTTTCAAATGCAAACTAAACTTTTAAATTATCCGCTTTCATCAACCGGCGACACCATCAAGCGGACTCCAGATACAGAAACAACAAGAACTTCTTGTCCTTTTCGAACATTGCCCCCAATACTGGTGGCACTCCAATTTTGATGCTGAATCATCACCTTTCCATCGGGCGACAAATCAGTCAGCGCATATGCTTTTTCCCCCACAAAACGTTGTGCACCCATTTGTGGCTTACGTTTCAAGGCAGTCAGGATCGCCCGTAAAATGATCAAGCTGAAAAAGACAATAAACAATGCCATAAATAGGATCAACCAAATATTCACACGAACCTCTGGGATAATTGGAGATTTGGGGCGGAACGGCTTGAACAGCAGTAGTGACCCTAATATGAAGGGGATTAGCCCGACAGCCGTGACCACAATTTCGGTGTCTGTTAATAATGCCACAACAAATAGAATCACAGAAATCACCAACAAGCCAACTGCAGCCCAATTGACCGGTAAACTTCCCAAAGCCATGAAGCCGATGATAAAGAACAAGGCAGCACCAATGCCTGCAAAACTTAATCCTGGATTAGAGAGTTCAACCAGCAAGAATATGGTACCTAAAGATAACAATAAATAGGCAATGTTCGGTTCAGTGATCACATGATAAAATCGTTCGATCCAATTCATGCCCAATTTCTGAACGACCGGTGCGGACAGGTCCAATTTCTCCCCACGCACGATCATGCCATCTAATTGTTCCAACAAATCATAAATATCATTAGCAAGGATTTCGATCACATTTGTCTCTACCGCTTCGCGAGCTGTTAAAGATGAACTTTCTCGGACAGCTGATTCAGCCCATTCGACATTACGCCCGCGACTTTCTGCTAACCCACGAAGAAGGGCAGAAACATCGCTAATCGATTTTTCACTCATTACCTCGTCCATTTCGCCCCTCATCGCGACCGGTGTTGCAGCTCCGACATGAGTCGCCGGTGCCATATCCGCAACATCACCTGCTTGCAAGATAAACAAACCGGCTGAGGTTGCACGAGCGCCCGCTGGCGTGACATACACGACCACCGGCACTGGAGAACCCAGAATGGCTTGCACCATTTCACGCATAGAAGCTTCCAGTCCACCAGGGGTATCCAGTGTGACCAACACAAGCTCCGCCCCGGAGCGTTGCGCCAGGTCCAGGCCCCGCTCGAGATAACGAGAAGAAAACGGATTGATGACACCGTTAATATCCAGCTGGATCACGATCGATTGGTTGTTAGCCGCTTGCGCTGGTTGAGCTGAGCCAAGCAAACTTAGAATTAAGAGGGAAACGATGAGGATTTTTAAAGGTCTCATGGTTAAGTCCTTTTAGATTTCTTGGTCATGGACTTGAAGCACAATTGATTAAATGATATCTTTTCATGATTATGACTAATTTTTAATCCTTTTGCAAGCAAAATCTAAAAGGACCATATCATCCTTTTGGGTTTAAACACCTGGCTAAATTTTTTTGTCATGTCCAAACCTCTCTGCAGGGTTTGAGCAATAACAAAATTGCCGTGACCGAATCGAATAGGAAAATCAGCGAGCCCACCACTTAATATTGCAGAACCGATGTCAGAAAGGAGTTCTCAAACGATTTCACCCGCTATCAAGAAAACTAAATCAGCAGAGATCGAAGAACGTAAGTTGAATCAGGCAGTATTGATTTGAAATTTGCAGAGAAACTAGTAGATTGATTCAACAAGGTGCTGCATTCAGAAGAATGAGCGCCCTGTTTTTGATTGATTTAACGCGATGCAATATTTATTGTCAGAGACGATAAATCAAAGTGGTCTTCAAATTCGAGATTTTCTCTATCGTTCTGTCCTGATTGAAAAACCGATTAGCGATCCTTCTGAGTTTGCATGCTCAAATATCGAAGCCTTGTTGGCGGGCAATCCAGGCAGCCATGCCAATCGTTCCGGCATCATTCCCGAGTTTGGCCAGTACAAGCTCTACCTTCTCGAGCGGCATCAGGTGGACGCGTTCTTTAAGGACTTTCTTGATTGGATTCAACAGCAAGTCGCCGGCTTTTCCAACCCCCCCACCAATTACAACCCGCTTGACTCCAACACAGGTTAGGATATTCGCAATGCCAATGCCCAAATAAGTCCCTGCCCGGTTCCACACTTCCAAAGCAAATTCATCACCCATATTCGCAGCTTTTGCAACAACTTCGGGGGTTAATTTGTTGAGGTCATTTTCAATGAGTTCCATAATTAATGTTGACCACCCTTGGCGAATACCTCGACCTGCTTCTGCAGCGATGGCTGGACCGGAGGCAAATACTTCAATGCAACCATGATTTCCGCAGCCACAGCGGGGACCGTTCAGGTCAACAGTTTGATGACCCAATTCTCCGGCTGTACCGCCAAAGCCCAACACAAGCTGATTGTTCACAACCAGCCCACCGCCCACTCCGGTGCCGATGGCAAAGCATGCCATCGAATCAACCCCTTTTCCAGCCCCAAAAGCCCATTCGCCAAAAGTAATCGCTCGCACGTCGTTTAACATGGCGACATCTAGACCCAAATACGACTTCATGCGTTCCCCTACCGGGACATTGCGCCATCCTGTGTAGAGATTGGGTAAAAAGAGCGTTGTATTGGTTTCAAGATCGATCACACCGGGAGCGCTGATACCCAAACCTCCGATATCCTTCTGATCAATGCGGTAATCGCCAATCAAGTCGGAGATTAATTTTGCCATCCGTTTCAGAACTTCTTCCGGACCCTGGCGCGAAAGGGTTGAGATCGAATTAGAAGTTAACACAGAGCCTGTTTCAATATCCACCAATCCCGCTTGGATATTGGTGCCTCCGATGTCACACCCCACAAAAACATTCATGTATCACACTCCAGGTTCAATAATTTTTACAACATACAATAGACCAATGAGAAGGAAGAAACCTGCCTCATCCCCTCATGCGAAGCGAGGATGAGGCAGATGTTTACTTAATGCATATACGGCTTAAGGATGTCGCGCGAGATTAAGAAACCGCGCTTGACAAGTTCTTCTGTGCCTTCAAATTGTCTGTCTTCATGCTCAATAGAAATAACATAATCGTAGCCATATCGGTAAAGCTGGCTGATAAAGCTGCCCCAATCAATTTGGCCAAGACCAGGCAACCGGGGAATCTGCCATCCCATCCCCAGGGACTGCGTGCCATTCTCATACAGTCCATCCAGATCAATCTCCAGGTCTTTGGCATGGATGTGGAAAATACGCTCAGAAAATTCGCGTACGACCCGAAGGGGATCGATCATTAACCACACGAGGTGAGAAGGATCAAGGTTTAGCCCGAAATTCTCATCCGGAATAATCGAGAACATCTCACGCCAGATGGCAGGCGTTGAGGCGAGATTGTTTCCGCCTGGCCATTCGTCATTAGAAAAAATCATCGGGCAGTTTTCAATAGCGATTTTAACACCTTTGTCCCCAGCATAGTGAACAATTTCGGGCCAAATTTGTTTAAACGTTTCGAAATTGGCTTCAATGGTTTTATCTTTATCTTTGCCCACGAAGGTACCTACGATGGGATGATCCATAACCAGTGCAGCAGCGTCTATCACTTTCATGAGATGATCAATCACCACTTTCCGATGCTCTGAATCCGGATGAAGCGGATTAGGATAGTATCCTAAGGAAGAAATCTCGAGCCCAAATTTCTTCATAATTTCTCGAGTTTCGTCAGCCTGTTTTTGTCCAAATCCGGCTACATCGAGCGTGGTGACCCCTGCGTAACGTCGTGTGGCTTTGCCTAAAGGCCAGCAGGCAAGTTCTAACATTTGGAAACCGTTTTGGCTGGCCCATTCTGCAACCTCGCTCAAACTTTTTCCGGGAAACGCCGCTGTTAACAATCCAAGTTTCATATCAGTATCCTCCAGTTTAATAGTATTTTTTAATATTCAATATCAACCCATCGGTTTTCTTTTGCACTGAGCAAAATGGCATCGTTTACCACGAGTATGTTGTGTCCATCTAAGAAGGTGGGAAAATCGGGTTTTCTTTCAAAGTCGCCACTAGAAATGTAACGATAAACTGCTGTTTGCAATTGTTTAAAAGTGTCCGGGAAGCCTTCTGGGTGTCCTCCAGGGTATGAAGCTGACCATTGTGCTGCCTGGGTCATCAAGGATGGGTCTTTGATCAGCAATTGGTTGGGTTCCGGCCTGTGCCCGATCACCAACTGGTTGGGAATTTCAGAATCCCAGATCAATGAGGATTTTGAGCCATTGATTTCAAAAAACAGGCGGTTCTTACGTCCACTTGAGACCTGCGAAACGGTCATTACACCGCGGGCGCCATTATCAAATTTGAACAAAACTGCCGCGTAATCTTCAGTGAAAATGGGCTTCTCTTCATAATCCATATCCACTTCTAGTTTTCCGCCAAAGGTATCGATCTTCTTTTTTGGTTTTTTCCGGATGGGAACGAAGGTTTTAAAATCTGCAAAGACGGATTCAATGCGTGTGCCTGTAACAAATGTGACCAGGTCCATCCAATGCGATCCAATATCAGCCACTGCTCGCAACTCGCCACCGAATTCAGGTTCAAGCCGCCAATTCCAATCCGTATCTAATAAAAGCCAGTCCTGTAAATAGCTGCCTTGGATGATGTACAGCTTGTCACCGATTTCACCAGCTTCAATGCGTGCTTTGGCATCTTGTACAAGGGGATAAAAACGGATGTTGAAGTTGACAGCATTTACCAATTTCTTCTCGGCAGCCAGTCGAACAAGCTCACCCGATTCGGCAGAGGTCATTGCCAGAGGTTTTTCACAAATCACATGCTTGCCTGCCTCAAGCGCAGCTTTGGCATGTTTATAATGTAAAAAATTTGGTGATGCGATGTGAACAACGTCAATCTCAGGGTCAGCAATCAGGTCCTTCCAATCACCGTAGGCTTTTGGAACCAACAATCGTTCTGCTGACTGTTCTGCCAACTCCTGGGTCGCCTCCGCGACCGCTACCACATCAAATCCAAGTCTCCGAATGCCCTCCATATGTGCTGGCCCGATAAATCCGACCCCGATAACACCTACTTTATATTTCTTAGCCATATCACTGTTCCTTTCTGATGTTTTTTATGATTTTTGTGCAGCAAAATAATTTTTCAAACAAAATTATTAAATTCTAAAAGGCTAAATTTAAATCTTTCAGTGACCATATCGATCAATTATATTATACTAAAAGACGCTAAAAGCGTCTTCTTTTGGACACATTATACAGCGAGGAAACCGACCACTTGATAGAAAATGATAATTATTGTTCATTTTTGATTGATGACTACAAAATAGAAATGAAAAGAGGTTTTTGATGTTACCTTTAGACCGAGTAGAAAAAAGTTTGGCACACCAGACCCCGGATAGAGTGCCCCTGGCGCTTTGGGGTGGCTCATATGGCATTGTAGATCCCCTGTATCTGTCATTGCTGGAAAAATTCAATCTCGGTGAGCCTACCGCACCGTTTCGTCAAGGTCACACCATCAATTACATGGATGATCGCATTTTGGATGCACTGGGAACAGATACCCGCTATATTTGGCCTGGAGCATCACCGAGTAGCCCAACCCACCCTGACGGTGATTTAATCTTTGACGATTTTGGGCAACCCTGGCGGCAAACCTATCCCTATTATTCGGCAACCGATGGCTTGCTGAAAAACTCAACTTCACTTTCGGATATTCATAACAAGGTTCATTGGCCAGATGTTAATGATCCCAAATGGACCCGGGGAGTCCTTGAAAGGGCTAAAGCCATAGCAGACAGTGGTTATTTCATTATTGGGCGCATGGTGGTCTCACATGGACCCTACCAAATGGCTTGCGACCTGCGTGGAATGGAAAATTTTATGATCGACATGATGATCCAACCCGATTTTGCAATTGCGCTGCTTGACCGGGTCACCGATACCATTTGCGGTTTGACAAGTAATTATTTAGAAGCTGCTGGAGATGTAATGCACATGATCGAGCTCCCCGGTGACGATTATGCGGCGAATGACAACCTGGTTTTTTCACCGAAATTATTCCGAAAGATGATTCGACCTTGTGTTGAAAAGATCGTTAAAACAATTCGCACAATTCGTCCTGACATAAAAATCATGCTGCATTCAGATGGGGCAATTGGAAAGCTTGTGCCTGATTTTATTGAAATGGGTATCGATGTTTTACACCCGCTTGAACCCGTCTCTGGGATGGACCCAGCACAGATTAAGCGTACTTATGGCGACTCGATCTGCTTTTTGGGCGGAGTGGATATCTCCCATGCCCTACCCGGTACGCTTGATGATGTACGCAGAGATGTCGATCGTTGCATTCGGGATCTTGCACCAGGCGGAGGGTATATCATGGCTCCATGCAATCACCTGCAATCGGATATCCCTTCAGAAAACATCATTGAAATGTATGGCTATGCGAAAATAGCGGGAATTTATTCCCGATAGGCAAATTTAAAGCTCTACAACAATTTGCTCGCCAATAAAATTGCGCCAACGACTACAATTGATTCCCCAAGAAAGCTGCGTTGTATCTGGTATCTCCCCTCGCTGATGACAAAGATATACTGATCAGTGTACTTGCGCACACGATCAATTAACAGCTCACCCAGGTTAGAGACACCGCCCCCGATCGCTATACGCTCAACATTGGTTAAACAGAGCACATTTGCCAATCCGATACCAAGAGCGTGGGCTACAAGGTCAATTTCAGCAAGGGCAAAAGTGTCCCCCTGTTGGGCGGCTTCTCCGAGATTGCTGGTGGAGATCTGTCCCACATTACCATCTGCAAGCATATATAGGAGGGATGACGCTGGAACATAGCCAGGTTGTCGCAAACGCTGTTCAATGGCCCATCCGGAACATATATTTTCGATTTTCACCGGTTCGCTCAGCTTTTGATTGATCAGATTAGGAACATAGGTATGCCCAAATTCACCGGCGCCAAATCCCTCACGATCAAACAAAGACCCGTTTAATACAAATCCGCCTCCGACGCCGCTCCCGATATTTGTGTAGAAAAAATGCTGGCAACCAACACCAAATCCGAGGCAATATTCACCCCAGGTTGCTGCGTTGGAATCATTTTCAATCCATGTCGGGAGTTTAAAAGCCTCTTCAAACCATTCTTTCAAAGGGAAGTCTTTCCAGCCTTTGATCTGGACAGATTTCAAGACCCTGCCACGTCTTTGATCGATCGGACCGCCAAATCCACACCCAATTGCAGCGATTCGAGAGTTTGAGTAACCCGAAGAGCCAATGAAATTTGGAATTTGTTCCAATAGCCATTGACGAATCCCAACGCTGCCCGTGCTGACATCAACAAATCCTTTGGTGCTGGCGACAATCTCGCCTTCGGGAGTGCCCAAGGATAACTGGAGTTTGGTACCACCGATTTCAATTCCAAGGATTAAATCTGTCACTTTGGTATCTCCTGATCTTCTTTTGTTAAATGACATCGTTTAGCCTGTAAATTATAATCAATACTGAGCTAATTTTCCGCCATTTACAGTAGCTTGCGATTGAAATCGTTTGTTCCGCATAATTTCCCGGTGCCCTCTTGTATCATCAAATCTGGATTGATCTTTAAACCTTAACTTAAGTTCAAAAAATCAACCCGGGGAACCTTCTTCTTGCAGATATTGAGCTTGTCAATGCTTGCCGGATCAGCAGGCAAACAGTGCGGCAGGCAATCAGTCAGCTCGAGAATGACCTACTTTTGCACCATCGACCCTGATATGTCACAACGATTTTGGATGGAAGGAATCGGATCACGTTTTCCCTTTAAGCTTGAAAACAACGAGCCATCCATGGAGTTGAAATTGGCCGCGGTGGACGTTCTGGAATTTTAATACCAACCCAGGCGCTCTTCACAATCGACTGCTAACCGGCAAAGTCACTCTGCTCTGAAAGGGTATTATTCGCAATTTGAACCTCGTGGGGTATGATGGTGCAATCAGCATTGGACTTGAAGACCCGCTTGGTTTATGAGATAAAGGGTTCAATTTTGCATTTTTCTTTTTACGAGATATGATATTTAAGCCACCACAAATCAGGTCATGGTGGGTCATTAATTGAACTTGGCAGAAAGTAATACCTATTCAAAAAGGAGAAAAAATGACGATTAACATCGGAGTTATTGGTGCGGGAAAAATTGTCCGAGTGCGCCACCTACCTGAAATTCAATCAAATCCGCTTGCCAGAATAGCGGCAATTTGTGATGTCGTCGAAGCGCGCGCCAAAGAAATGGCTCTTGAATATGATTGCAAAGCATATTTTGATTACCAACAAATGCTCCTTGATCCCGGCATTGATGCGGTTATCGTCGCAGCGACCAACACGACCCATGCAGAGATGTCTATTGCTGCCCTCCAGGCGGGTAAACACGTGCTATGTGAAAAACCAATGGCTACATCTCTGTCGGACGCTCGAAAAATGCTGGATGCTGCGAAAGCAACCGGTAAGCAGTTGATGATTGCGCAAAACCAGCGTCTTGAACCGGCCCATGTCAAAGCAAGAGAAATAATTCAGTCAGGCGAGTTAGGAAAAATCTTGTCTTTCACAACCATTTTTGGACACCCGGGCTGCGAATATTGGGCGATTGACGGAAAAAACACCTGGTTCTTCAGAAGCGAGATTGCTGGGATGGGTGTTTTAGGCGATTTGGCGGTCCATAAATTGGATTTAATGCGATTTCTTCTCGATGATGACTACACATCAGCTTCAGCCACGATAGATACATTGGCAAAAGCCTTTCCTGATGGTACACCCATCACTGTTGAAGACAACGCAATCTGCACCATGCAGACAGCAAAAGGCGCTCTGGGTTCCGTTATCACAAGCTGGACCTACCAGGTTGAATTAAACCGAACCTCAATTTATGGAGAAAAAGGCGTTATGGAAATTTATTCAGACCCTGAATTTCCTCTGATTGTTCAGAAAAGCCCTGAAACCGGCACTTACTTTCGCCTTGGTAAGAAATCAACCAATATTGAGCAGGTTAAATCGGGTATAATCGACGCTTTCGTAAATGCGATCGATGAGGGCACCGATGTTCCCATACCCGGAATTGAGGGTTACAAAGCACTTGAAGCGCTGATGGCCTGTTATCAGTCTGCAAAATCCGGAAAACGAGTCAAAATCGGGACTTAATGTTTCGAACACCAATAACTTGCTCAATTAAATATAACGGAAATGCTCAAACACTATCATTTCTTAACAAACCAAACACTTAATGGTACAATTGAAACTTATTGTGCTAAAGTTTTGTCCTGTGATAGGATTACGGCAATTGGAAACTTAGCCTTTTTCTTCGAAGGAGGTGATTGGCGGAAAATCTGATTTAACTCAATAAAATAATTGTTGTAATGTAAAAATTTATAAAAAATATCTATAGGAGACAGAATGAAGAAATTAACAAAAACAATATCAATCCTCGTCCTTCTCGGCATTATGGTCGGCATGCTGGCAGCTTGTGCTCCAAAAGCCGTTGATAAACCAGAGACACCCTCTGTCGAGGAACCCGCTGTTGAGGCACCCGAAGAAACAGGAGCCCCCTTCACCATTGGTGTATCAAACCCCTTCATCAGCAGCGAATATCGCACCCAGATGATCGACAACCTGATCACCATCAACGAAGAATACAAAGCTCTGGGTCTGACCAAAGATCTGGTCATCGAGAACTTTGACACAGACGTTGCTGGGCAGATCGAACAAATCGAAAATCTGATCAACGCAGGCGTAGACGCCATGCTGGTCAATCCTGGCGATGCTGTTGCCCTCAACCAGATCCTTGAGGAAGCTGTTAACATGGGCATCCTGGTCTTTTCAATCGATCAGGAAATCGAAGCAAAAGGCGTTATCAACGTTGGTCATAACCAGTACGAATGGGCACGCATCAGCGCTGCATGGTTGGCAGAAAACCTGAAGGAAGGCAATGTCGTCCAGATTGAAGGTTTCATTGGTCACCCTGCCAATGACCTGCGAATGGCTGCCGTTGCCGATGTCTTTTCGGATTACCCGGGTATCAAAGTTCTGGCCAGCGAGTCAGGTTTCTGGGATGAAGCCACCGGCCAGCAGGTTATGTCAGACTTCTTGGCTGCCTACCCCAACATTGACGGTTACTGGACTCAGGATGGTATGGCTATCGGTGCTTTGGAGGCGATCATTGCTGCTAACCCCGATCCATTACCGCTGGGTGTTGGAGAAGCCCGCGTGAAGTTCCTCCAGCTTTGGGCTGAAATGTTGAAGAAAGACCCCGACTACAAGACCATTGCTGTTGCAAACGCTCCTGGTGTCAACGCTACCGCATTGCGAATTGCTGTTGAAATGCTGTTGGGTAAGGAACTGGACAAATCGATCCTGAGCGGACAATTTGGCTCTACCGTTGTCATCGATGTCCCGATTGTTGTGACACCGGAAAACTTTGATGAGGTTTACAAAGAATACGTCGCCTCTGGCAAATATCCGGATTCCTACTTATTGGATGGCATCATGACCCGTGACGAGGTTTTGAAAGCTTTCTTTAAATAAGAATTAAACTCTAAAGAGGCTCTCTGAAAAGTCAGAGAGCCTCTTTATCTCTTTTGTATTATTATTAATCATTAATCAGACTCATTTTCCATAGCCTGTATCAGGCTATGTCCACACACCAAACAGATGGTTTATCAATGGAAAATCTTTGTCTAAAAACAATAGAAATTCAAAAACGATTTGGCGGCGTAAGGGCATTAATCGACGGATCTATTGAAGTCAGGGAAGGCGAAGTATTGGCTTTAGTTGGATCAAACGGTAGCGGAAAAAGTACGCTGGCAAAGATCATTACCGGAGTTTTAGATCAGGATTATGGTCAAATAAACTATTTTGATCAGCAGGTGAAGTTCTCAAACCCCATGACGGCCCAAAAAGCTGGTATTATGGCTGTTCATCAAGACCTGAGCCTGGTACCATCTCTGACCGTCGCTCAGAACATCTGGCTTGCCAATGAACCCCTGACTAAAGCTGGTTTCATTGACAATCAAGCGATGCACACAGCCACGAATAAGCTTTTAGATCTGTTTGAAAACACGTTTCAAGCCAGCCTGCACCCCGAAGCGATTGTGAGTACCCTACCCCCTGATGAGAAACAAATCGTTGAAATATTAAAAGCCGTCAGCCGCGATCCAAAGCTGATAATTTTTGATGAAGCAACCGCCAGTCTAGACAGCAATCAGGTCAATTGTTTATTTAAAGTTATCAAACAGCTTAAACAGGACAAGAAAGCTCTGGTTTTTATCTCGCACCGTATGGATGAAATCTTTCGAATTGCGGATCGCGCGGTTGTTTTAAGAAACGGACGGACCGTTGGGGAAACTCTCATTTCTGCAACCAACGAAAAAGCAATTGTAAAAATGATGGTTGGTAGCGAAGGAATATTTGAGAAAGACAGTGCTGCACTTGTTGATCTCAGCCAGGTTGGGACGGCTTTGGTTGTTGAGAATGTTGAAAATGCAAAACTAAAGGGCGTTAGTTTTTCGATCAAAAAGGGTGAGCTGGTCGGCATCGGCGGATTGCGCGGTCAAGGACAGAGTGCTTTGCTACATACCCTATTCGGGAATGAACCCTTTACAGGCCAGATCTTATTATTTAACAAAGCAATCAATTTCAAGCATCCGAAAGACGCCATGGGTGAAAATGTCGCTTTTATTCCAGGAGATCGCGCAACGGAAGGGTTATTGATGATCCGCTCTATCCTGGAGAATCTCCACCTCCCAAACTGGCGTAAATATGCTAAACCTTTATTGAATCTCAACCAGGCGAAAATTGATGCAAAAAAAGCGAGCCAGCAGCTCAACCTGGTAATGGATTCGCTTGAGTCGCCAATCAGCAATCTCTCGGGTGGAAATGCTCAAAAAGTGGTTATTGGCAAATGGCTCCTGCGCAACCCAAGCTTTCTGCTGTTAGATGACCCGACAAAAGGCGTCGATGTAGGAACAAAAGCAGAATTTTATCAACTTTTAAAAGAATTAACTCTTTCAGGGACAACAATCCTGTTTTATAGCTCCGATGATCAGGAACTCCTTGATCTATGCCCCCGGGTGCTGGTAATGCAGGATGGGAGCATCAAAGCCGATCTTTACGACGAGTTTTTGACGGAAGAGAATCTGATTGCAGCCAGTATGGGCGCTCATGAGACGGTGAGTAACAACGAGGAATACGCACATGCCTGATAAGAAGAACAAAAATATTATCAACTGGTTCAGAGCATTTAACAAAAAACATGCGATCGGTGTTCCATTCATTTTACTGGCCGTTTCCACAGTTCTTTTCTTTTCTCTGCAAACCAATGTATTTCAACCAGGCACCATCGGACGATTAACGAACAGCAATTTCCGCACCTGGCTGCCAGTTTTGCTGTTAACCATGGGACAAACACTGGTGTTAATTGGCGGCGGGTTGGATCTTTCCAATGGATCGATTGTCTCCGTTGGCAATGTAATTCTTGCTTTGCATGTGACAAGCGCTGATGAGCCGTGGCATAACCTGGCGATTGTTGCATTGGTCATTGGTTTCGGCTTAGCTGCGGGATTCCTTAATGGCATTCTAACCGTTTATTTAGGTCTGCAACCTGTCATCGTCACCTTTGCCACCAGTTTCATCTATGCTGGTCTGGCTCTATTACTCCTCCCCTCGCCCGGAGGAGCGATTCCCAGGGAATACACAAATTATTATCGTAATACGCACTATTTGGGTATTCCGATATCACTGATCATCCTGATTGTTTTTTTACTGATTTGGGAATTTTTCAGGCTTCGGAAATATGGCCGTTTTCTTTATGCTGTTGGCGGTAATCCAAGAGCAGCTTATACTACCGGCGTGCCCGTGACCTGGATGAAGATTTCTACCTATATTCTTTCGGGCTTCCTGGCATCACTGGGCGCTATTTCTTACAGCCTTCTAACTGGATCGGGGTTCTCCGGAAGCGGGGCAGATATGATGCTTCCCTCAATTACAGGCGCAATTATCGGAGGTGTCTCCTTTAGCGGTGGTTCAGGGTCATTGCTTGGTGCCATTTTTGGCGGAATTGTTTTAGGAAACATCCGAAGGATCATCTCTATTGTCAAAGTAGATTCTTGGGCTGTTACTTTGATCAATGCCCTGGTGATCCTGTTTGCCCTGGCTGCTCCAGGTTTCATTAATTTGTTGCGCAGGAAAAAATAAAATGAACGAATCTGAAGTATCAAATAACAGCAATAAAAGCATAAAAAAGGCGATCAAGATTTCTCCCCCGCTAATTGCTATGCTCATTGCCGTCGTGTTGTTTCTATTAAGCGGATTGCTTCCCGCTGGTTACAGCACTCTCCAAGGTGCTATTCGTCAAGCATTGAATATCTTGCGCCTGGCATCTTTCATTGCCATCATTGGCGCAGGACAAACGCTGGTCATCATCTCTGGAGGTGAAGGAATTGACCTTTCTGCTGCGCCAATTGTTACCGTAGGTGCTTTGCTAACCTATATGATTATCAACGGGCAGAATTATTTGATCTTGCCTGTATTATTGCTGGTGATTTTAATTGGGGCTGCTATTGGCTTGCTCAACGGCCTGGGGGTCACCTATCTAAAAATATCGCCCTTTGTGATGACACTGGTCATGTCAGGTGTCGTGCAAGGCGCGTTGATTTTATGGACGAAAGGCTACTATGATGGCAAAGTGGCACCAATTATGACCCAATTGGTCGCGCGTGATCTGATCTGGGGCATTCCAGGTATGATCTTTATCTGGATTATTATCGGTATCTTGATGACTCTCTTGTTGGAGCGAACACGTTACGGAAAACAGTTGTTTGCAATCGGTGTTAACCGCACTGCAGCAAGGTTGTCTGGTGTAAAAGTTAACCGAATGGTAATCTTAACATATGTGCTGGCAGGCGCTATGGCAGCATTCTCGGGCTTCTTACTGGTCGGTTACACTCAAAATGCAGGACCCAACCTGGGCAACCAATACCTGTTCCCTTCAATTATCGCTGTAGCGATCGGTGGCACACAAATGTCAGGTGGCAAAGGGTCATATATAGGCACAATTGCCGGGGCAATCGTCATTCAGCTCATCTCCAGTTTGTTGACCACTATGCAACTTCCACAGGCGTTACAGCAAATTATTTATGGCTCATTGCTGGTTGTTATCCTCATCATTTATGGTCGCGAAAAAGGGTTGCGTTCATAAATACCCTCTTCGATTTTTAAGTGCCGAAAGGAGAATTTTATGCACAAAATTAGTATGTTAGGCGCTGGATTTATCGGGATGTTTTACACAAAAACCATCCAGAGAAGTCGCTCAAAAGACGTTGTTTCTATGGTCTACAATCGCACGCCAGAAAACGCGAAAACCTTTGCTGAGACTTACAATATCCCCCGGTGGACTGGCGACATGGATGAAGCCATCAACGATCCTGAAACCGATGTGGTCGTCGTTGCCCTCCCCAACCATCAACACAAAGAAGCGATCATCAAAGCAGCTCAAGCTGGAAAAGCAGTGCTATGTACAAAACCTCTGGCACGAACTGGAAAAGAAGCCAAGGAAATTTTGGACGCCGTTGAAAAGGCTGGTGTTTTCCACGGATACTTGGAAGATTTGGTCTATACCCCTAAAACGTTAAAAGCGCTTGATTTTGTCCGTAAAGGAGCTTTAGGACGCATTTTATGGGCGCGCTCCCGTGAAACCCACCCTGGACCGCATGCACCCTGGTTCTTCGATAAAGAACTGGCCGGAGGCGGAGCACTGGTAGACATGGGCTGTCATTGCGCAGAAATCTGTCGAAGTTTTATTGGCAAGGATATACGTCCCGTTGAGGCGATGGGCCACCTCGACACCATGGTGCATCCAATTGCTGCTGAAGATTTCTCCATCGGTCTTGTACGCTTCGAAAACGGCGCCATTGCTCAAATTGAATCAAACTGGACCTTTCGCGGAGGCATGGACCTGCGTGACGAAATTTCCGGAACTGAAGGCACCATCTGGTTGAATCACTGGCTCCGAACTGGCTTTGAAGTCTTCACCACAGCAGGTACTAAAGGCTATGTTTCAGAAAAATCTGAAGCTGAGATCGGCTGGTTGTTCCCTGTTGGAAATGAGGAAGATGGGCTGGGATACATTGAAATGTTCAACGATATGTTTGATGCAATCGATGAAAAACGCAAGCCTGTTGAAGACTTTTATGACGGTTACGTGATTAACTGCATTCTCGACGCGATTTACAAATCGGGCGAAACCGGCAAATGGGAACCTGTGGAAATTGAAGACTGGCGTGGCGGCAAGCACGAAAAAGTCAAAACCACAAAGGATTATGACGACGAACACATCTTGATCAAAGACGAAATTATGCCCGATGGCAAACACAAATTTATCATCCAACACAAAGAAACCGGTCGGGTGTCCGAAATCGTCAAATAATTGGCAATCCTATGAGATATTGGAGAGCCTAACAGCTCTCCTTTATTTTTTAGTGAATCATCATCGATTGTAGAAGATAAAAAAATTGCTAAATCAAAACAGTATTGAGATTATTACCCCGGGGATTCCACAAGGAACCATCAAATTCGCCCTGTTTGACTTTGATGGCACCATTTCGCTGATCCGCGAAGGCTGGCAACAAATCATGATTCCGATGATGGTAGAAATTTTGCTGTCAACACCCCGCCATGAAAACCGCGAGGAGATTGAACAGGTTGTTCGTGCCTATGTAGCAAAAACAACGGGCAAACAAACCATCTATCAGATGATTCGCCTTGCTGAAGAAGTAGAGCTGCGTGGAGGCACACCTGAAGACCCACTGACCTATAAACAACGCTATCATGACCTGTTGATGGAACGCATTATTCACCGATTGGATGGTTTACGCGAGGGGAAGATCCAACCCAACGACTTGATGGTCCCTGGCGCCTTGAATGCCTTAAAGCAGGTCACACAGGATGGTATCGTGTGTTTTCTGGCTTCAGGCACCGATGAAAACTACGTGTTTGATGAAGCCAATCTGCTGGAAGTCGATCACTTTTTTCAGGGTATTTACGGGGCTCAGGATAATTACGAATCTTTTTCTAAACGAATGGTCATTCAAAAGATCATTCAGGAAAATCACCTAAGCGGACCTGAACTGATTGCATTTGGCGATGGATATGTTGAAATTGAAGATACTAAAGCAGCTGGAGGTATCGCCATCGGTCTGGCAACGGATGAAGCCAACCGTTCAGGGGTGGATGAATGGAAACGTGACCGTCTGATTGCTTCCGGTGCTGATGTGATTATGCCGGATTTCAAATCTTTCTCCCAGCTTTGGGATTACTTAATGCCACTGGAATAACAATATGCCCTATCCAATTTTTGATCGCAACCGATTGATCTTGAAACCTCTCAGTGAACGAGTCAATGATTTACAGCGTGACGTATTTCTCTGTTTGACCGACCCAATCCCAGAATTTCAAGATGACAATTTAGAGATTCTTGCTGAACGGATCATCAAAGCCAAAGAACGCGGTGCAACTGTCTTGCTCATGATGGGTGCGCACGTCATCCGTAGCGGCGTGAACCGTTTTTTGATTGACCTGATGAAAAAAGGTTACATCACCTTGATTGGCACCAATGGAGCCAGCGCCATTCATGACATGGAATTTGCCATGATCGGAGAATCAACCGAATCGGTCGCCCGTTATATCCGGGAAGGACAGTTTGGATTGTGGAAGGAAACTGGCAGAGTCAACGACGCCGCGCGCTATGCACAGGAAAATGGCTACGGTCTCGGAGAAGCAGTTGGAAAGATGATCTATGAAAATCCAATTGAATTTCCCTACCGCGAATCCAGTTTGTTTGCCGCAGGATACCAATATGGGATACCAATTACCGTTCATGTCGGTATTGGGCAGGATATTGTGCACGAACATCCGAATTTTGATGGTTCCGCAACTGGAGAGAGCAGTTATCGGGACTTCCTCACGCTGACTTATTTTGTCCAGAGCCTTGAAGGCGGGGTTGTACTTAATATTGGTACTGCTGTTATGGGACCTGAAGTGTACCTGAAAGCCCTCTCAATGGCACGTAACGTGGCAAATCAAGAAAATCGGCACATTCGGCACTTCACCTCTGCCGTCTTTGACCTGGTTGATTTGGGCGACGATATTCACAGTGAAGCACCAAAAACCAACGCTGCCTATTACTTCCGTCCGTACAAAACGGTTTTGGTCCGTACTGTGGCGGATGGCGGCGAATCATTTTATATTCGTGGTCAACACCGGGCGACAGTGCCAAATTTGCACCGCTTAATCATCGAAAAAGCGAGGCAATAGGAGTGATGATGATGGAAACCAGGCGGCTTGATGAAATATTAGAAAATTTCTCACAAACAAGGGTGTCTGTATTAGGCGATTTTTTCCTTGACCTTTACATAGAAATGGATCGATCCTTGTCAGAGTTTTCTATTGAAACGCATAAAGAAGCCTTTCAGGCTGTCAACTTGCGGGGTCAGCCTGGTGCGGCGGGTGTGGTGAACAACAACCTGTCGGCTTTAGGCGCTCAACATGCCACCATTGGGTATATTGGCCATGATGGTAATGGGTATACATTAAGAAACGCCCTGGCTGAAAGAGGTGCCGACACTACCCATTTGATCGAAACGATGGACCGCTTCACTCCAACCTACACGAAACCGATGATGAAAGAATTGGATGGAGAGCATAGTGAACTCAATCGGATAGATATTGTCAATCGGTCGCCCAACCCGGATCGCTTGAATGCCGCGTTGGTTAACCACCTTAAACAAGCCATACATTCGTATAAGGGAATTCTGGTGGTTGAGCAAGTCAAACAGGATGGTTTTGGCGTGATGTCGCCGGTGCTGCGTCAAGCTCTCTCAGAGCTTGCAGGGCAAAACCTGGACAGCATAATTATGGTTGATTCCAGGCACTTTGGGGCTGCATACCGAAATGTGTCTTTGAAAATGAACATTCATGAAGCAACAAATGTTGCAGCGGAATTAACCGGCAGAAACCCTGAAAATTTCACTGCAGATTTAATTGTAGCAGCAGAGAATTGTTCTCGTATCCTGTGGGAGGTTCAACGCAGGCCAATTTTTATCACGCTTGGCGATCAAGGTTTGTGTGGTATGGACAATAATCAGTTCTTTCATTTCCCCGGTTATCAGATTGAAGGTCCAATTGATATTGTTGGCGCAGGTGATTCTGTCTTAGCTGGAATTGGACTGTCAATGTGCGCCGGTGCCACAAGCCGGGAGGCGGCATATATTGGCAATTTGGTAGGATCAATTACTGTGCAGCAACTGGGAACAACCGGTATTGCAAACCAAGCAGATGTGTTACGTCGACACCATGAATATCAACAGCAACTTAAAGGAATTAAATAGAATGTCTGAAAATTTGATAACAATCAAAAACTACCTTTTTGCTTTAACCGAAGTCATTGAAAAATTTCCTGTTGAAAAGCTGGCAGAGATCACAGAATTACTCCAGCAAGCAAGGGAGAACCAGGCGACCATTTTCATTTGCGGCAACGGTGGCAGTTGGGCAACTGCAGCGCACATGGTATGTGATTTTGGTAAAAACACCCGCAAGCCCGATAAGAAGCGCATGCGAGTAATTGGATTAGGTGACAATATCCCCTCATTAACCGCCTATGCCAATGACGAAGGTTACGATCGCGTGTTTGCGGAACCGCTGATGAATTTGATGCAGCCCGGTGATGTGCTGATTGCCATCAGCGGCAGTGGAAATTCACCCAATATATTAGAAGCCGTCAAAACAGCCAGGCAATTTGACGGAGTCTCCGTTGGTTTGACTGGTTTTGAAGGCGGACAACTCAAAGACCTGGTTGACTATCCCCTGGTGATTCCCTCAGATAGCATGGAGGTCATTGAAGATTTTCACATGATCGTCGATCATATAATGACCCTTTGCTTAAGGCAGTAAATCACTCAATAACCGAGCCGCCGCCCTCTACGACCAAAGCATTTGGCCAGCGTTGAAGCGCCTTTGGCAGCAGAGAAGAGCGGATGACCACACAAGCCAATCGATAGTTACCCGCATCGATGCGGCTCAAACCTTGAGTCAGACCTTCTCCCCTGAGAAATTCCAGCGGGCCCAGTTCATCAATAATTAACAAGTCGGTAACTGGAAAACTGGCCAGTTTTTGATTTGCCCATTCTAGAACATCAGCATCAAATGCCCAGCGTGGCGTGGCTAATTCTGCGTCTTCATCTTCACGCAGCCTTGCCAACGGGCGCTCCTCACCACTTAACAATTCTTTTGCTCCAATGCCAATTTTTTGTTTGCCTTCGTAGATACCAGGTGAAAGAATGCCCGCTACAGAAAGCCCCATTGCTCTGGCATTCTGCGATAATTGAAGACACCAGGTTGTCTTCCCTGCACCGCTCAAACCGGTAACCAGGAGCAATTGGGGCGCAGTCTGGCTTTGTTCATAAATTCGGTTCAAAGGGCTGCCCAGTTCCTGGAGTGAACCTGGCAAAAGTCGTAATGGTCGACGTGGAACAACCGCTTTAGGCACAGCTTTACCCTCCAACCAATCAAAAATCACTTCAGTCTTAATCCCATAAACAGAAGAAATATTTGGTTCTGTTAATATCTGTTTTGGTGGGCCATACTCAGTAACCCAGCCGCCGCTTAATAAAACGACATTGTCTGCATAAGCCAGGGCATCATTGGGAGAATGCGAGGAGATGATAAATGATAAGCCCTGATCGCTCAACTGGTTGATGATCTCCAATATCCGATGCTGATTGCTCAAATCAAGATGTGCTGTAGGTTCGTCCATCAGCAGCAGACTGCATTTTTGAGCCAAGCCGCGCGCAATCAAGGCGAGCTGACGTTCACCTCCGCTAAGGCTGGTAAACGCGCGATCCCGCAATTCATACAAGCCAACCTGCTCCAAAGCCTCATCAACAATAGCAACGTCGGGTTTTGAAGGTGCACTCAACCATCCTAGATGCGGTGCACGCCCCATAATTACCATTTCCTTAATCGTATAAGCAAAAACTGGCGTGTACAACTGCGGAATCAGCCCAATGAGTTTTGCTCGTTCTGCTGCAGAATAAGCTTCGAGGTGTTCATCCGCAAGAAACACATGCCCGGTGTCAGGGGTCAGTAACCCTGCCAGGATATGAAGCAAGGTCGTTTTTCCAACGCCATTGGGTCCCAAAATGTACAGCACTTCACCTGTCTGCACCTTCAAACTGACATCGTGCAAAATGGTTTTCTCTGGCTGGTAGGCAAAACTGAGATTTTGCGCAGATAGCATGATCGACCTCACCACCCCACCCTTCCCCGCCTTAATAACACAATCAACAGCGGCACACCAACCAGTCCGGTCAAGACACCTAATGGAATTTCACCAGGAAGCATTGTTCGTGCGATATTATCGATCAAAATTAAAAACGCCGCCCCAAGCCCAATTGATGCCGTGATTAACCGCTTGTGGTCAGGGCCAACAAGCATTCTGCCTGCATGGGGTATCACCAAGCCCACCCAGCCAATCACACCGCTGACAGCAACAGCCGCCGCAGTCATCAACGTGGCTGCCAGGATAACCATCATTTTCATGTGAATCGGGTTGACGCCTAATGATTTCGCTTCGTCATCGCCTAAAGAAATGATGTTCAATCGCCAACGGATCAACCAAAAGAAAGCCAAACCTGTCAAGGTTATAATGGCCAGTGCAGGGATATTTCGCCAGGTAATACTCGTCAAACTTCCCAAAAGCCAAAAGGTGATAGCTGGCAATGCATCTAATGGGTCTGCGGCATATTTCAATAAAGACGTCAGTGAATTAAACAGCGAGCCCACGAGGATGCCCATTAATGTCAACACCAAAAGCGGGGTGGCTTTATATAAACGACTTCCAAAAAATGCAAGAGATACAGCCACAAGCCCAAATAAGAAGGCGGATAATTGAACTTGCCAGGAGCTGCCTTTTAAAAGTATGGCGGTAGCTGCCCCAAATCCAGCTCCAGAAGTCACTCCCAGGATGTTTGAATCAACCAGTGGGTTTTTGAAAACAGCTTGAAGTGCGGTTCCTGTTGCTCCAAAACTGGCGCCGATTAAAATCGCAGCAAGGGTCCGCGGTATGCGAATCTGCAGCACAAGCCTTTGGGCGATTTCCGGTATCCCTTCTGCGAAGTTTGGAATTACTGGCGAAAGTAAAGTCTTGATTACATCCAATGGGTCGATTCGATACCGACCCATGGACAAAGAAACGATAGCCAACGCCACCGGTAAGAGCAAGATCAACCCATCGAGAGTCGATTCTGACAACCGGGTTTTCTTTTTATTCATAGTTACAGATGGAAGTAATTTCATCTTTGGTAATCGCATAGGAATAAAAGGTATTATAGAAAAATTCGGTCTCAATCGCACAACTGAGTTCCACACTGTCAGGGTGAATGAGTTCTGCTATCCAGACGATTCCCAACACAGAATCCGGTGCTGGCGTATCCCAGGGAACCACCAATTTTGGCATAAGAAAGACCTGACCCTGCATCACGGCATCAATAATTTGCCATTCCGGGTTTTCAGTAATCGCTCCTACGCTGGCACCGCCATAAGGAGGAACAATGATCAGGTCTGGATTCCAAACAGCGACCTGCTCAATGTTGATATCGTTCCAATAGCCCGACAATTCAGCACTGGCAGAAATACCACCTGCAGCATCAATCATTGTCGTCTGGTACATGTCGCCGCTGACAACTCGCAAAGCTTCGGTTCCAGTAAACAGAACATGAGGTTTTTCATCTGGAAGAATTCCGGAAAGCTGACCCTGGATGCTTTCGATGATCCAATCATAGTAGTCAACCCAGGCCTGTGCTTGTGCTTGACTGTTTGGTCCAAAGAGCCGTCCGATCATCAGAACGGCTTCTCTTAATTGCTGGGAGGTTTCTGCTTCGACCATAAAAAGTGGAACACCTAATTCCTTAACGGTATCAATCCAGGCTGAGCGAAAAGACCCGATAATCAAATCTGGCTCTAACTTAGCAGCCTGCTCAAGATTAAATTCCTTTTGCGAGAAATAGGCGTCACCGACAAGATCAGGAAAACGTGGGTCGATGCGCTCCATGGCAGCAGCACCTTGTGGGTCTCGTGCACCTAAATAAGCTGCAGAAACCAGTCGATCCCAACCATTAACTGAGTAAACTATGGCAGATGCAGGGCCATAAGCTGAGATCACCCGTCGAATTGGCTGTTGAATCTCAACCAGGTTTCCAGCCTGGTCTATCAGAGAAATAATTTCAGGCAGAGCGCCCATGTCAATTAATGCTTGCTGTCCATCAGGAGAAATGGCAAAGTTGATAAAATTGTACACATCAAGGTTGTCAGTTTCTGGAATTAATACCGCATCTGGTAAAAACGTCGGTTGAATATAAGGCCTGCCATCTCGGTTTCCACTCGCCCTGGTTGCGATTAAATCAGGATTTTCGTCAACAAAGAGCGGGGCTTCGCCTTCAAAAACACTTCCATAGAGTTCTGCAATAACTTCTTGAAGGTCAGGATCCGCTTTAATGGAGAATTTCGCTGATTCCACATCCATTGCAGTAGTGAGACTCACTTCTTCAACTGGATTTTCACCTTCTTTGGTTTCAGCCTGAGATGTCTGAACTTCCTCAACATCGTTTACCGCCGATAAAGATTGATATTTCTGTATGCCTCCGGAACAACCAATCAGCAAAATACTGAGCAATCCGATGATGATAAATGTACGTAATTGATTGTTTTTCAAGTCATTATCCTTTCAAAATCGTGTTTACCCGATGATCCTCAAATAGAAATCACTTTCTTTTAACCAGCGAACGGCAGCATCCAACTGGCTGAGGACATAATTAATCGTTAATCTTTCAATGTCTGAAATTTCGTTAGGCAAACGGGATTCCAGTTTGGCTTTTTGAGACTCACAGGCAATTATTTGAGCATCAATAATTTTTCTATGCGATACGCCCAGTAAATTCGCGATATAAATACGACTTAAAAACAACACCCTGATGCGATGAATGCTTGGCGAAGGGTCATCAGCGTATAGCCAGGAGAATAATTGAGTTTCTCCTGAGGGTGTGACTTCATATTCAATCCGAGGTGGCGCATTTGAAGAGCTAATTTTCCTTCCACGAATTGCTTTTGCCTGCTCCAATCTTTTAAGGACGGCGTATAGCTGGCTGGTGCTCAGCGTCCAGATGCGACCTAATTGCTGTCTGGATCGAAAGCACTCCAGCAACTCATAACCATGCGTTGGTTTTGCTTTGATCAATCCGAGGATCACTTCATCAGGGACAGGTCGACTCATAGCACTATTCTATCATGGAATAGCAATAGATACAAGCCAAATATGCGATTTTCACAGTCTCTTCAGTCAAGCATTTCTAATGATGTTTAATCCAAACAGTCATTATCAGCAAAGTTGCCTTGCGCATTAGCTATACGAAACGGCCAATATATTATTCAAAATTAATTCCATAAGGTTTTCCTTGACACGCAGAAAGGAATGTTGTACACTATGGACATGTGAATGAACCGTTCACAGAGTTCTCTTACACCACTAGTATTGTAGGGAATCCAGGAAAGCCCGTTGCAGCGGGCTTTTCGCTTTGATATCACCTGCTATTTTGAATCGCGATGCGAATCATTGATGCACATCTTGAGAATTAATGAATTTAATTAGGAATTAAAAGGGTTTATAATCGTGTAGGAAAGGTTATTTTTTTAAGATCTAATAACAAGGAGCAATTAATGATAGAAAAAGTGCCTTATGGTGGTTGGGATAATTGTTATCAGCTTAGTAATGGGAAAATCGAATTATTATTGACTGGCGATGTCGGTCCCAGGATCATCCACCTGAGCTTCATCAATGAATTTAATGTTTTTAAAGAATATCCTGAGCAAATCGGCAAGACTGTAGGAAATCAATGGTTGATTTTTGGAGGGCATCGGCTCTGGCACGCCCCCGAAGCACAACCCCGCACCTATTACCCTGATCGTGAACCCGTTTTAGTCCAAGAAATTGAAAATGGCTTGATTGTGACGCAGAGACCTGAACCTTCTACTGGCATTCAAAAACAAATTGAAATCACCCTGGCGCCTGACAAACCTGACGTTTATCTGATTCATCGTTTAATCAATCACAATCTATGGGCAATCGATACCGCTCCCTGGACAATTTCTGTCATGGCGCCGGGTGGTGTGGCAATTTTACCCTTACCTCCAAGAGGGCCTCATCCTGAGTTCCTTGTGCCCACATCCACCCTGTCAATCTGGCCATATACAGATTTGACAGACCAACGTTTTACCTTAGGAAAGAAATATATCTTGTTGAAGCAGAATGCTGATCAAAAAACACCCCAAAAGTTAGGCATATTCACATCACAAAGCTGGGGCGCATATTTCAATCAAGGATATCTTTTTGTTAAAAAAGTGCCGCTCGTTCTTGACGGCTTATATCCAGATATGGGCACGAATTTCGAAGTTTTCACCAACGAAGAGATGCTTGAACTCGAGGCGCTCGGCCCACTGGAAACAATCCCGCCAAAGGGTCACATTGTTTTGCACGAGCACTGGACACTGCATAAAGATGTTCCTGTGATTGTTACAGAAACCGATGTCGATAATGTCCTTGCAAATTTAGATTTATAAGCTTATTTGTAGGGCAGGACATGTTAAGCTTCGATTATTTATTTTAATTTGGTTAAGGTTGAATTAGAAAAGAAAGTGCTGGACAGTGTCTAGCACATGTTGTTGGGTGCGTCAAATACGTGTCGAATTACAACAAATGAAAAATCAATAGAATTCTTCCAATTAACATGCCGGAAACGAATCCAATTGCAGCCCAAATAATAATTAGAAAACCAATATTTTTCCCCTGACGATGGTTCGCTTGTTTTGTTGTCCGTATACCTCTCATTATCGTTCCTTCATGGCTAAATAATAAAATGATTGTCTTCCAAAACCTGTTTTCAACTTGTTGAACAACTCTGGAAAATGTCATGGCTTTTGCCTATTTACTCATTGTCGATTTGATAATGCGGCCAGATTGATCAGCAACGACGCGAATGTTTTGTTGAAAGGACTGTCCCCCAGGTGTCTTCTCAGTGGTTGAGAAAACCAACAGGTAACGATCACCGCCCTGCTTTGACACAATTGGCCTTTTTCCCTTAACGACTGGAAACTGTCGATAGACTTGTTGACACAGTTTATCTAGTGTGAGCTTGTCCATGGTTAACCTTTAATCCTTTTTCTGAGAAAAGCCGGTAAATCCAAATCTGAAGACATCATTGTTGGGTGTGGCTCCACGAAAGAATAAGATGGTACTGGGCTGTCCTGTTGCTGGGAATAATCTTGTTTCACAGGATCGAGTGTATTCCTTTGCTCGGGTAGGTGTGCCTTTTCTGAAGCTGCTAACTCAGCTAAAATTTTTTCTGACCCGGGAATGACTTTTTCAATAGGCAAAGCGCCTAAGCCAGTAACGATGAGAATCACCTGGGCACGATTGTTGAGGTTAGGATCATTGATGACCCCCGGGATGATCTCGGCCTGGTTGCCCGACTCTTGCTGCAAATAAGCCAGTGTTTCAGCAACCTCAGAGAAGGTTAAGTCGTTCCCACCGCTAAAATTAGCGATAATCCCAGCAGCCTCATCAAGCCTGACTTCATCCAGCATGGGATGATGCAAGGCTTTTTGCAATGCCTGGAAGGCTTTATCTTCGCCCTCCCCGGTGCCGATTGCCATTAAGGCGCCGCCTCCCAGCGCCATGACCCGTTTGATATGAGCAAAGTCAACATTGATCATTCCCGTTTCTGTCATTAATTCACTGATACCATTCACACCCTGTCTGAGGACATCGTCCGCCAATTTAAAAGCTGTTTCGAGGGGGATATCTGGTGGGGCAACTTCTAGCAAGCGATCATTTGAGACAGTAATCATTGTATTGGTATATTGTCTCAATTTCTGCAAGGCAATAGCAGCATTTTTCTGACGTCGTCCCATTTCAAATGAGAATGGCGTTGTCACGATGGCAATGGTCACCGCGCCAATTGTTTGCGAAATCCTGGCAACCACGGGGATTGCGCCAGAACCTGTTCCCCCACCCATGCCCGCAGTTAGAAATACCATATCAGCGCCTTCAAGGGCATTCGCCAAAACCTGCACACTTTCTTCAGCCGCCTTTTCGCCTATTGACGGAAAACCACCCGCACCCAATCCCCGAGTGCACTTTGGTCCAAGCTGGATCCTTTTGTCCGCTAAAGAACTTTGAAGAGCTTGTTGATCGGTATTGCATGCGATGAATTCGACACCTTTAACGCCAAATTCAATCATGCGATTGACAGCATTACAACCACCACCGCCCAGACCGACCACTATGATTTTGGGTTTAGGCACATTCATCGGTGTTTGTTTGATCGAAATAGGATTTGTTTTTTGATCCATGTGATCCTCTCTCAACTCATTAATCTTGTAATAAGGTTGCAATTTCTATTCCTGATTGGGGAAGTATTTCAACTTCGCATCCAGCATTTCTGAGCCTGTTGATTTGCTCATCAGCAAACACGTTTGAATCAGGAAAGACGCTTACTTTGACTGCGTTCAACGCTTCTTCGAGTGAAAAACCAACCGTTGGTTTGAACTTTTTTATCAGCGGTCTGACTTTATTCAGCACGCTATCAGACACGCCAGAAGCATAAGATGGCAATAGTAAATAGTGAGCAATGTGTTTTTCTCTTCCCGCTAAGGTTTTTGGTCGGCAAATTTTTGATTGGGTTTGCGAAAAAATTGGATCAAGAATTTCAATAGAAAATGGTTCTCCAAATATCTTTTTCATTGTGTCCAGGCTAAAATTACAAGCCAGAACTGATTCGTCGAGAATGGGGAACTCATTTCCCCGGTTTTTTTCAGAATAATCAATATTGTGACAGGCCTGAAGAATTTTCCGCAGGTTGTCTTCAAAAGACTTCTCATGTTCAAAATCGATGTTGGGACCGGGATTTCCGGCGTCAAGGATAATCACAGGCAGTTTTTTGCCGATTACTCGCTGGCTGATTGCCTGTACCCACTCAAAGTTATGGAAGCCGAGTGAATTTTGCTGCCCATCCGGTGTGAAATACGGTTTCGAACCTGGCCAACGTTCTGGCCCTCCCTCACCCCAGGAAAGTGGTTTGTTAAAAGTAAATCCATTGCTTGAAAGCACCAAACCATCGAACAATTGGGGCATTTTGCGCTGTTTCAATCCATCAAGAGCAAGTTCCAAAAAGGCACAATCCCAAAATTCACCGCCGGGCATTAATGGTGCCATTATTGGGGTTAAACCAATCTTTAAAGCATGATTTGCCAGAGGAATAAACCGGTCAAGAAATTGGTCCACCAGGGTTTCGTCCTGTCTCCCTGATAGCAGCCAGCCTCGTTTGGTGTTTGGCTGATCGCCGAATATGACCTGGGTTACTCCCCATTTCTTATAAAGATCGAGAATAAACGCCGCATCATTGAACTTTCGCGCCGAGGGCACGATCGTGTTGAAATGAACAATGGGCTCCAAACCAAATTCTTGAGCCTTGCGGAACACATCTTCTGTAATTGCAATATCAAAATTTCCAGTGAAAATCACATGCGATGCATTCCATTTTTGTATCGCAGAAAACCAGAGAGCAAGCTGGTGATCAAGCAGGTAATCATTGAACGAGAAATACGAGAAACCGATTTTTATCATTTTTTGTTTCATAATTTTCCTGGTTGCAGATTCTTTTTTCACTAATGATGTGCAAGGGTTGTGCCAACTCTATTAATTTTTTCTGCTATAATTCCTCTGATATGATTATGGTAACTGGTGGCACTGGTTTCATAGGCAATGTGCTAATTCGCCAACTCTCGAATCTTGGTTATCCGATCAAACTTTTAATCAGGCCTTCGAAAGCGTCTCCGAATTTTCCTATAGGTGTTCCCTTGGAAGTCGCAATTTCCAGTTTCTCAGACGCTAAAGGATTGCGCGCTGCAATGAAAGGCGTTGATATCGTCTATCATCTGGCAAGTGCCGAATCCCTGGGGAGGAAAGCAGAGCTAACTCCGGTTGACGTTCAGGGAACTGAAATGCTCGTCCAGGCGGCTGCGCAAGCAAAAATTGACCGTTTTATTTACCTGAGTCATCTGGGCGCCGATTCCTCCTCAGCCTATCCGGCACTTAAAGCCAAGGGAAGGGCTGAAAACGCAATTAGAAATGCTAACTTCCCGTATACCATTTTTCGTTCTGCGATTGCCTATGGCGAAAGGGACCATTTCAGCAATGGATTAGCTTTTCTACTAAAAATATCCCCTTTTTTTGTGCCGTTGCCCGATAATGGCTCAATGCTATTACAGCCCATATGGGTGGACGATCTTGTTAATGCACTGATTTGGACTATTGATATGCCCCAATTGGCAAATGAGATCATTGAGATCGGTGGACCAGAGTATCTGACCTTTAAAGAAATTTGCTTGATCATTTCAGAAAAAATTGGTGTAAAGCGTCAATTTTTTAATGTGCCGCCAGTGTATTTAAATTGGTTGACAGAAATTCTTGAAATCATTACTCCAAACTTTCCAACCTCTGTCTTTTGGATGGACTATCTTGCCTCAAACCGAACCACAGCTTTGGATGCATTGCCAAGGATGTTCAGCCTGAACCCAGCCCGGATGAACCAGCGATTAGACTATCTTGAAGGGAAAAACTTTCGAAAGAATTGGTGGAAGTTTATTTTGAGAAGAAAGCGAACGATTCCACGATGGGATTAAACACAGTCTGTATTCATGGTCATTTCTACCAACCTCCAAGGGAAGACCCTTTGTCCGGGTTGATCTCTGATGAAATTGGCGCAGAACCATTTCAGAATTGGAACGAGCGCATCCATGCGGAATGCTATCAACCTAACGCAACGTTGAGAAACTTTGAAAAGATCAGTTTCAACATTGGGCCAACGTTATTCAATTGGATGCAATCCTACGATCCAGACACTTATCAGGCGATTATCGCTCAAGAAAGAATGATGTTTGAAGCGAATGGCGTTGGAAATGGTTTGGCGCAACCCTATAACCATGTCATTATGCCCTTGGTCAACAAGCGCGACAAAATTACTCAAATCCAGTGGGGAATTGCTGATTTTGAGTACAGATTCGGCCATCCCCCTTGCGGGATGTGGCTTCCTGAAACAGCCGTTGACATGGAAACCCTCACCTTGCTTGCAGATCATAATATCAACTTTACCATTCTTGCGCCTTGGCAAGTTCGTTTGCCTGAAGGCTATTCCACGCAACAGCCTTACCTCGTCAAACTACCCGGAAACAGGGAACCCATCAATGTGTTCCTTTACCACAGAGATTTAAGCACATCTGTCAGCTTTGTCTCTGATACTACGCGAAATGCCGATACTTTTATGCGTGAAATGATATCACCGTTGTTTCAACCAACCAAGGGCGAAACCAACCAGATGGTGCTGATTGCCTCTGATGGTGAGGTCTACGGTCACCATAAAGCCTTCAGGGATAAATTCCTGTCTCACTTGCTGAATGGCGCCCTGCACACGCAGAGTATAAATTTAACCTATCCTGGGCTTTGGCTACGAGATAACTCACCCGAATTATTCGTTGACCTGGTCGAGTTTACCTCCTGGAGCTGCATGCACGGTATTACACGCTGGATGGGAGAATGTGAATGCAGTCCAGGCGCTAATTGGAAGACTGTCCTTCGCTTGGGTTTGGAAAAAATCGCTCAGGATGTCGATCATGAATACGAAACCTTTGTAAGTGCATACACACCACAGGTTTGGGAACTTCGAAACGCGTATATTGCTGTTTTTTTAGGTCAGCTTTCACTGCCTGAATTGCTGGGGCGATATATCCAGAAACCGCTAACCGACGATGACATCATCAAGATAGGCATGCTATTAGCTGCCCAATTCGAACGACAGCGCATTTTCACCTCCTGCGGATGGTTCTTTGAGCATTTTCATCGCATCGAACCCCAAAACAATATCGCCTATGCAGCCCAAGCCGTTTGGTTAACTGAAAAAGTTACCGGCAGGGAATTAAAAGCAAAATCGATGGCGTGCTTGAAAAAAGTAAAAGATGAACGCACCGGATTGCGCGGAGATACCGTCTTTGCTGAACGCTATCAACGCATTCAAGATTTCTCAGAAGAAAATGTTTCTTATTTTAACCCTTCCAGCAGCTTCTCTACCTGATATTCTGAGGTTTTTTCAGCCTTAAGAACCTTTTCAATAAGCTCATAAGCATCAAACAATCGTTCAACCAGCTCAGCAAAATTGATGTTCTGATCTGAACTGAGCCGGATGAGTGCGACCGTCATCATCCACCACATCATCTCTTCAAAGGCTTCTTGGTTAAACCACAATATGTCCCGGTATCGATTTACATTTAAAAATGTTCTGATTTCCTCTTCAGTAAACCAGGTTTCAACCAAACTGTATGTTGTGTTCTCAGGAAGAGAAAACACCCAATTTTGATGTTGGATCAGCAATCTTAGAATCGTTTCTGCTCGGAAAGATTCTTCATTGTTCATTCCTAATTGCGCTAATACAGTCCGTACTACCCTGATCAAACCCCATTCATCCAACCAACTGCGACTGATGGCTGCTGATCCCTCGTCTGCGGTGACAACCTGGCCCAATAATCTTAAGTCATTCCACAAAATTAAGGTTAACCAGGTAACAGGTTTTTGCCCTATCCCCTCTTTAATAAATTTTATATACTGCTCGTATTTTTTCGAGCCGGGGAAGGGAAAGTGGTCGTCAAAGAAATTCAATTTGAGGATCGCATCCAATCCGCGCTGATTTTCTCGAACGATTGTTTGTAACTCCCCATGACCGTTCACGTGTTGAGTGATTGAAGTTAGAAATTGAAGGAATTTCTCCTCATGTTCCCACATCAATGCCGCATCAAGCTTTGAATGCTTAGATTGCAATCGGGCTTGATACAAGGCTTGCAAGTGCTCGCTATTTACCAACGCTTTGAATGGGTTAAGGATCGGTGAGAGCATCAATTCTTGCAACGCCTCCTCAATGCTGGGGACACCTCCCCCGTTCAAATATTTAGTTAATTGCGCAAATTGACCGTAAACATTGTCTTCAACTTCTCGAAATTCGGTGAAAACATGGTGCTCATATGCATTTAGCTCAAAATAAAGTCCCGATTGCCTGATCTCATCGCTTCGCCGGATGTATTCCAGGTTTGACGCATTATCTTTAAAAATGATGAAACGGCCCGGTTCGGAAGAAAGATTGAGCCCCTCATGCAGCAACCTACTTTCAATACGACCCTGCGTTTTATTGAGAAAACCTACAGAAGAGTGAATCCAACCCTGTGTCGAACTAAATTTGTTGTTATAGATCACCAAAGCACGCGATCCTCCGCTGCCATTAGAATAGGCAAACACATCTTCATTTACCTGGTGGGTATCAGTATAGAAATCATACAGAAGGAAATGTTCGATTCCCGAAAATAAACCGCGTTGCTCTAATAGCGGAAAAATTTCCCGTTGATGGCGGTCAACCAGGTACAGATCAGGTTCTTCATCCCAGTATGGACGAAAATATTCCATGCCATATTTTTCTGCATACCCCTCAATCTGACCATGCCCAAACATCGGCAACCCAGGCATGGTGACCATCAGTGTGCAAATCCCAAAATATTTATCACCTTTGCCAAACTGCTCTACCGCGGTTTTTTCGTCAGGATTATTCATAAAATTTACATACCGCTTGAGGATATCTGGGTCGAACTCCAGAGTGTTTTTGATCACCTGGCGATATTTTGAGTTTTCTTCATTACGCAGCATATTCATAAAGGCGCTGTTATACACTCGATGCATGCCCAGCGTACGCACGAAATATCCTTCCATAAGCCAGAAGGCTTCTGCGAGCAAGAGCGTATCAGGGACTTCTTCTGCTACCCGATCGACAACTTCTCTCCAGAACTCATTTGGAAAGACACGGTCAAATTCTTCTCTGGACAAACTGTGTTCTGCACGGCTTGGAATTGCGCCACCCGAACCGGGTTGGGGAAACCACAACCGCTGATAATGTTTCTTTGCCAGAGTCATGGCAGCGTCAAAACGAATGATTGAGAATTTTCTTGCCACATGCAAAATCGTTTGGATCACGGACTCACGCACTTCGGCGTTTAGGTAATTCAATTGCGCAGTGTCATTCCAGGGCATGCTGGTTCCATCATTCCCGTGGTAGACAAAGCGTGTTTCACCCGTCTGATTGTTAACTCGCATGAATACGACGGCTGCATCAGTTCGGTCATAATAGTGATCTTCAAGAAATATTCCCACGTGCCCGACTGGGCTCAGATCCGGACCTGAGAAAGAATATGCAGGATAGGGGCTGTAAGGCAACGAGATGAACCAATCCGGATGGTCAATCACCCAATCTGAATCAATTCCCATGTGGTTTGGAACCATATCGCTTGCCAGCCGAATCCCACGGCGCCAGGCTCGATCCCGCAGATTCTGGTAAGCCTGTTCACCTCCCAGGGCTTCGGCAATGCGATAATTTTTCAATGAATATGCCGATGCAACCGCTTCGGGATTACCGCACATTTGTTTGATCCGTTTTGAGGCTTCACTGCGCTCCCACAATCCAATTAACCATAATCCGTTGAAGCCCCAGGTTGCCAGTTTGTCCAGCTCTTCGTCCGGGATTTGATCTAGCCGTTTAATCTCTCGCTGGTAAGTCTGTGACAGTTGATAAAGCCACACGTATGAATTTTTTGCAATCATCACGGTGTTGGGCATCCAATCGCTATCAGGACTGAAGTTTTCCTCTTCTTTTTGAATAGCATCAAATTGAACAATCTGCGTCGGGCCAGGACCAGTAAAAATCAGCTTTGTCTCCTCCTTGATCAGGTCAATGGAGCCCAACAACCGGTAGAGATAATCACCGATCAAATAGCCCCATTTTCGGCGAATGTATTCCAACTGACCAGATAAAGAATTAGGTTCAGCGATTGCTGGGCTGCGCAGCATGGTGATTAAATCCTGGTTATCTGGGCCAAAACTACGTTGGTTTTTAAAATAATCAGAAAGATCCGATATAACTTGCCTGTAAGCAGTGGTGCTCATCAAATTCGTATCCGTAAACAATTCGCTGAAGGGCTCTGTTGCCGGGTTTTGATTGGTGATCCACAGCATGAGCAATTCTTCTAATGATAATATTTTGTTTTCGGTTCCAGCAGTGCTTGCGCCCAGGTAAGCATTAACATTCATCTCCCCGCGATACACGCTCAACGGCGGAAATTCTTCTGTAAAACGGATGAGCGTTGAGTCCAAAGTGTGGCTTTTGATTCTCGTTTCTATTTCGGCATAAGCCTCAACCATCACCCGGGGATTGATGCTCTGGCGATACAAGTGAACAACCAGGTGAAGAATCTCATCGATTAGTCCCAAGGCGTTAATTTCCCCGGCTTTGACAGCCTGTTCTGGAAAATTAACCAGGTTTTTCTTTCGATTTATCTTTTGAGCAAATTCCCGCGCAGCTAAAAAATTTGCAAGGATAACATTCCCATCAAATTTAAACAGCGATTGATCAAATTCGTAGTTATCCCTGCTTATACGCGACACATGGAACTCAAACATAGAAACCTCCTCTGCCAAGATAAGCAAACAAGTTCGACTTGCATGTGTTTATTGTAAAGCAAAAAACCGACTACGGGTTTTGATTAATTAGTCAAGTCGTTGAAAAATGTGTGTGACGATATTGGATCCGCTTCCGCCGATATTTTGAGCCATGCCAAATTCTGGATCTGGTACCTGTGTCTGCCCGGCTTCCCCGCGTAGTTGCAAAATCACTTCAGCGATTTGATATAAGCCTGTGGCGCCGACTGGGTGGCCGCGTGCTTTCAATCCTCCAAAGGTCGCTACCGGGATCTTTCCCCCGACTTTAATCGCCCCTTCTTTTGCCAGCGATGGCCCACGTCCTGGCTCAGCAAATCCTGCAGCTTCCAGTGACAGCGCTGCCATGATTGTGAAAGCATCGTGATATTCAAAGACGTTAATCTGTTCCGGACCAATTCCTGCCTGGATATACGCCTTTTGCGTTGACTGTTCAGCAGCCCAAAGCCACAACGGTGCTTTCCGGCTGTGAACTGCAAGAGAATCTGTTGCAGCAGCCGATCCAGCCACAATGATTCTGGACAGATTTGCTGGTGCCATATCTGCGTTTACCAGGATGGCGGCTGCTGCGCCATCACCAATAGGTGATGCATCCAACAAATTGATCGGATCACAAATCATCGGTGACTTACTGAAGCTGCTTTCTGTAATCGGCATATGAAAGCGAGCATAGGGGTTAAACATTGCGTTCTCGTGTGCATTTATTGAAAATTCAGCAAAGTCACGCGCTTCCCAACCATATTCATACAAATAGCGCTTCATAATCAATGCGTTCAACGCAACAAACGACAATCCATGATCAACCTCCCAATCTGCATCCGCTGCCGTTGCCAATCCGGTGGTAATTTCTGCTCCGGGCGAATCGGTCATTTTTTCAACACCGACAACCAGAGCACAATCGATCTCACCCGATGCTACCGAAAGGTAACCTGCTCTGAAAGCAGCACTGCCCGAACTGCATGCCGATTCAATTTTTACCGCCTCAGCGAAGCGATTGCCAATCCAGTCTGCTACCAGGCTTCCGAGATGCGCCTGAAGGTTTGAGATATCAGAAAGCATATTTCCGACATATACACTGTCGACCTTCGACACTCCTGCATCTATCATCGCAGATAATGCGGCATCTCCGGCCAACTCTCGTAATGATTTGTCCCAGTGTTCGTCAATTTTGGTTTGTCCAATGCCAATTACAGCAACATCTCGCATGGTTTTCCAATCCTTTCTGCAGTCTATAAACTGATTATACAGAATTGTACTCTCAGGATCTATCAGAATGAAAAATGACGATTCCAGTATAATCCAACCAAGCCTGATGATTAATGAGCATTGACCTCATGAAAAAACGATCTTATTCCACTTGCATCACGATTAGTCTGCTGGCGATGATCCTGTTAGAAGATTATGCCCGTCCACGCCCTATGAATCCCAATGAGAGAGCCACTCTGCTCACACGCATTTTCAGGATCGCATTAGACGCTTATCAATAGAGAGGCTGCACATGAAAATTATCGACATCAGCATACCGATTACGCCAACAATGCCCATCTGGCCTGGCGATGAACTTGTAGAGCTGACACAAACGTCAGCAATCGCCAAGGGAGATGCAGCAAATATTAGCCGAATTGCCATGGGGGTCCACACAGGTACACATATTGACGCACCCAAACATTTTATTGAGTCAGGAATAACCGTTGATCAAATTTCTTTGGATAAACTGGTCGGTAAAGCGCTGGTTCTAAACATTGACCATCAAGTCAATGTGATTTCAGAAGAAATTTTAAAAGCACATCCGGATATTCATTTTCTGACCAAGGAAAAAAAAGTGCTCTTTAAAACACGCAATTCTGCACTCTGGAAACAACATCTGAATGAATTTTATCAAAATTATGTTGCACTGGATACATCAGGTGCGAATTTTCTTCAGCAATTTCAACTTGATCTAATTGGCATTGACTATCTTTCAATTTCAACCTATGAGGATACCGAACTTCCGCATCAAATTCTGCTGTCAGCAGGAATCATCCTGTTAGAAGGTCTGGAGCTTTCCGATGTTGATTGTGGGTTTTATCAGTTGTATTGTTTGCCGTTAAAGCTAAGCGGTTGTGAGGGCGCTCCTGCCAGGGTTATCCTGGTTGAAATTCAGAAGTAAATTTCTTATTTTGTTTCCTACAGATTTTTCCTAACCCCTTTTTGAGCATCAGGGAACAAACTCACCGTTTTAAGCGTCCCATTAATCAATGAGCTTTAACCATAAAATAAAGGAGAAAAAAGATGAAAAAATCGTTTATCATATTGGGACTAATCGCAATATTGTTTGTTTCAGCCTGTCAACCCCCACAGGAGGATATTAGCTCAGAGATTGGCTCAACCACAGAGCCTGTGATCGATTCATACCCTGTCGCTGAACCAACCGATCAAAAGGGAGAACTGCAAATGCTCAACTTTGTAAAAAGCGAATTGGCCAGGGAGACGAACCCTAACGTTGATGAAGATCTGATCAAAACCCTGGCTAACAATAATACGGCTTTTGCACTGGCTTTTTATGATCAGATTCGGAATGAGGAAGGAAATATCATTTTTTCACCTTTCAGCATATCGCTGGCGCTGAGCATGACACTGGCTGGCGCAGAAGGGTCGACTGAAAAAGGCATGCTGAACGCGCTCCAAATCGATTTGCCTGAAACGGACCTTCACCCTGCTTTCAACGCCTTACTGCTGGCAATTGAGGAATCGCAGAATCGATCCGACAGTGAAATGGCTGGCAGTCATTTTCAACTAAACCTCGCCAATTCCATCTGGGGACAGACAGACCTCGATTTAAACACGGCTTTCCTCGATACCCTGGCGAAAAACTACGGGGCGGGGCTTTTTGCCGTTGATTTCAAGCAAAATCCGAATATGGCTCGACTCGCGATCAACGACTGGGTTGCCGAAGAAACGGGGTATAAGATCGAAGACCTGATTCCTGAGGGTGCCATAAACGCATTTACCCGCCTGGTATTAGCCAATGCAATTTACTTCAAGGGTTCCTGGATGCACCCCTTCAATGAAAATCTGACCATCGATGCACCCTTTTACACAATTGATGGAACTGAAATTATCGCTAAAAGGATGAAGCTACTGGGGAAAGACTTAATATACAAAAGGGGTGAAAACTACCAGGCGGTCAGTCTACCTTACCTGAGCAGTGATTTTGTGATGACCTTGCTCGTGCCGGATGCAGGTGCTTTCCACGAGGTTGAGGACCAATTGGATCAGGCTATGTTAGAGGCAATACTTTCCAGCCTGTGGACTGAAAAAGTCGACCTTGAAATGCCAAAGTTTGATTTTGACACGAATATCAAAGCCAATGATCCGTTGATTGCTCTGGGCATGGGAGATGCCTTCAATCCTGATGTAGCCGATTTTTCAGGCATTACGGATGACGAAACTTTGATGATCACCGATGTTCTGCATAAAGCTAAGGTTACAGTCGATGAAGAGGGTACCGAGGCAGCTGCCGCAACCGCTGTCATCATAGGCCTCACATCAGCCATGCCAGAAGAGCCAATATCACTAATAATTGACCGCCCATTCATGTTCATGATCAGGCATCAGCCCACCAATACGATATTATTTATGGGGAGAGTTACGCAACCCTGATTAACGACCTGCCATGAGAAAGCTGCTCAACCGGGCAGCTTTTTCATTATTGGTCAGCTGGTATTATAGATTTCGCCAGCGAAAGGGGTGAACGTTTTAACAGGGCAATATAAACCAGGTAAACTCGCCAGATGGCAACTGATGCCATCCCATGGGAAAGAACCGTGACAAAAGGCGGCATGCCGCCAGTGTGATAATTCCAACATAATCGGCTGGTTCCCCATCTCTCAAGGAAATAACCCAGGGCAGAGCCCATCAACAAGATCAAAATTGACGAGCGCTTGTCTTTCTCTGTAATGATCAGAATGCCACAAAAAGAAAGCGCAAACCACGTGAGAGGATGAGCAATCCCTTCCCATGCAAAAATTAACAAAAGCAGATAAAAGACACCATAAATCAGCCAATAAAATACTGAAAACCAGGCTTCGGAGACATATTTCACCCAGGCTTTACTCACAACATACAGCCGATTAACTGACAATGCGGCAATTGGCCAGGCAGGAATAATCCATAAGGGAGGCGTTTCGTAAGTATAGTAGGTCCATAAACCTGCCAGTGTGCCCCAGGCTTCGATAATAAAACCTCCAGCTAACGCAATGATTCCAAACGGCAGGTCTCGCTTTAAATCTGCATTGAGCATGATCAAAATGCTCATCACTAAAAAGTTGCCGATTAACAACCAATCGATTTGGAGCCAGATCGATATTTCCGGGTTAAATTGCGCCAGATATTCATCAAGCAGAGGCCACCAAACATAACCAATTAAAAACAAAAGCAGGAGAAAGCCACTCAGCAGCACAAAGCTGGTTTTAGACCATTTGAGGGTTTTTGGGCTTGATTTCGGCATTGTCATCGATAGAAACACCCAAACTCACTGAACGATTTCCGGCATGGTTAACAGGTGAAATGCCAGGGTTTCCATATCTTTCGCTTTTTTAGAATCGCCCAATTGTCCCATGATTTCGTGAAATTTACGCTTGATGATTTCACTTTCGCCGATATAAGAAAACAAGTCTGTCTCACCAGCGATGATATCCGTCAAACCCATTTTCCTGTACAGTTCGCTGACCAAACCATAGCTCCACTGTTCAGAAATTTTTAATTCATCTGCCAGGTCGCGGCGCCCAATGCTGAAGATAAAAGCCATCCGGGCAACTTCTGCTTCATGATCTGTAAATCCTGGTATTGTTTTTCTACCATCAAGGACAAGCACGTTGCGGGGCAAAAGAAAATTGGTAGCATTAGCCAATGCTTGGATCCCCGGCGTTAATATCCAGCAACCTTCAATTAAGAACGTCACCATCCAGCTCAGCGAATATCCCACCTCTTTTTTTAAAACATATCCTACGATCTGGTCATCTTGGGTTTGGTGCAATACTCTCAGATCGGGTTGTATTCCTGTAAGAAGGATTTTTGTTTTTGGTGTCTTCTTTCGTAACACCTGGCAAATTTCCGCCAGCTGAAGTCGTTCACCATACAGGTCTACGTCCACAATAAGATAATCGATCCACGCTTTGCCTTTTTCCAAGCTGGCGAAAAAGTCCTTACAATGTGAATATTCTCCAACAACCCTTGTGCGCCAATCGCGAACCAACAATAAAGCCATCCAATTTCGAGCGAAAAGGTCATCTTCTATGATTGCTACGGTTATTTCTTTACTCAATTGCGCCCTCTTGATGCGGATCCAATTGCGAAGTACAAAAAGGACAGCGCGATGCCTTTATCGGAATGTCTTTGTGACAGAATGGGCATTCTTTTTCTGTGGGCTCTTCCTTCGCTTCCTCAACCTTGAGCACTTTTTCTTTGAGAGCGCTCATCTTTGCATTAAATTTATTGATACCTTTTACAATAAGAAAGACGCCCAAACCCAAAAGGAGGAAACTGAGCAGGTCAGTTAAAAATTGCCCGTAATTGAAGGTCACATAACCCAATTCTTTCGCCATTGCAAGTGTAGCGTTGGGTGGTAACTGCTGTTCTCCTTGTCGAAGAACGATAAACAGGTCCTGGAAATTTGCATTCCCCAAAATTAAACCAAACGGCGGCATAAACAGGTTGTCGACGATGGAATTAACCACCGTACTGAACGCTGAACCGATGATGATCCCAATTGCCAGGTCGATCGCGTTTCCGCGTGTGATAAAATCTCGAAATTCTTGAAATATTTTTTTCATGATTTATTTAAGTTCCTTTCCAAAAAGAATTTGATCGAATGGGTAAGTATGATTATAACTGGTTAACGAACCGTATTATAATATTAAGTACTTAATCTGGTGTTTTTATCTTTTTACATCATGAGAGGTCAATATGAAAAGTGTCGCAGTGTTAACGAGTGGTGGAGACGCGCCAGGCATGAATGCTGCTATTCGATCAGTTGTTCGATGCGGTATCACCAAAGGCTGGAGCATGTATGGGGTTACTAATGGTTTTGCTGGTTTGATTGTTGATAATATCCGTCCGATTGGTACAAGAGATGTCGGCGGCATTCTCCAAAAAGGGGGCACTATTCTTGGGTCGGCTCGATCCGAGGAATTTTTTACCGAAGATGGTCAGCGTAAGGCAATCAGGAACCTGCGGCGAATGGGTATTGATGCCTTGGTTGTCATCGGGGGTAATGGTTCACAAACCGGTAATTACGAATTGCACAAATTGGGTTTTCCAGTAACGGGAATCCCTTCTACAATTGATAACGATATCTGCGGGACTGAAATGGCAATTGGTGTCGATACAGCCATGAATATTGCCTTAGAAGCCATCGATCGGCTTAAGGTGACTGCCTCATCCCATCAACGGGCATTCCTGATTGAGGTGATGGGCAGGAACTGCGGTTATATTGCCCTTATGTCGGGCATCGCAGGCGGGGCAGAATTCATTGTGATCCCTGAAATAGAAATTTCACCCGAAGAAGTCGCTGAATCTTTGCAGTTGGCTTACGAACACGGAAAAGCCCACGCAATCATTGTTGTTGCCGAAGGTGCAAAATATAATGCGGACGCTCTCATCGCCTATTTTCAAAAACATGAGGAGCGCTGGGGTTTTAAAATTCGGGCGACAATTCTTGGGCATGTACAGCGCGGCGGCGCCCCTGGCGCTTTTGACCGCATCCTGGCCAGCCGTTTCGGTAACGGAGCTGTTGAAGCAATTGCTCGTGAGGAATATGGCGTTTTGGTGGGATTAAATAATGGAGCTGTCACAACCACACCGTTGGAAGCAATCATCGGGAAAACCAAGACAATATCAACAGAAATGGTTGAACTCGCCCGTTTGTTAGATTGATCAATCAATTTTTCGTAAATAGGCATCAATAAATGGATCAATCTGACCATCTAATACTGCCTGAGTATTTCCCATTTCAAATTCAGTGCGATGATCTTTTACCAACTGGTATGGATGTAAAACATAAGAACGAATCTGAGAGCCCCATTCTGCTTTGGTGTATTCTCCCTTTAATTCAGAGATCTTCTCGTCCTGTTCAGCATGCTTGATAGCCAACAAGCGCGCTTTTAAAACGCGCATTGCGTTTTCTCTGTTTTGCATCTGAGAGCGCTCATTTTGACATGTGACCACGATCCCTGAAGGGATGTGCGTCAATCGCACGGCGGTGGCATTTTTCTGAACGTTCTGTCCGCCAGCGCCAGAAGACCGATATACATCAATTTTTACATCTTCTGGAGGAATGTGAATTTCATTGTTAAAATCCATTTCAGGTAGAACTTCAACCAAGGCAAAGGAAGTATGTCGGCGATGAGCAGCGTCAAACGGCGATAAGCGCACCAGACGATGCACGCCCTTTTCTGGGCGTAAATAGCCATAAGCCAGGGGTCCACGAATACTGATGGTCACGCTCTTTATGCCAGCCTCCTCGCCATCGGTGCGGTCTAAAATGTCAGTTTTGTAATTTCTGTTTTCCGCCCATCGAAGATACATCCGCTCCAGCATCTCAGCCCAATCCTGCGAATCGGTTCCCCCTGCACCGGCATGGATGGCAAGGAGGGCATTTCCTCGATCATATTTGCCTGAAAGTAAGGTTCTTAATTCTAATTCGTCAACCTGGCGTTGAATAACTTCAATCTCATGCTGTAACTCATCCACCATTGCATTGTCTGCAATCTCAAGCATTTCGAGTGTGTCTTCAATTCGCGTTGTTAATGCTTCCAGATCTTCGATCTCATTGCGCAAATCGGCCTGACGCATCATGATATTTTGCGCTTGTTCATGGTTGTCCCACAGGTTTGGATTCTGCGCTTCCTTTTCTAAGCTGTCAAGTTCTTTCCGCTTGTTGTCTAAGTCAAAGATGCTCCAACAAGGTTATGAATTTTTCTTTAATATTGGTTAACAGAATTTTTAAATTTTCAATCGTCATTATTTTTCTCCAATGATCTGTCAATAATGCCACAGACAAAGGCTTCCCTATCAAAGGGCTGCAAATCGGTAATTTTTTCACCTAAACCAGCATAAATAATCGGCAGGTTTAACTGAGACTTGATTGCGAAAGCCATGCCTCCTTTGGCAGAGGAATCAAGTTTGGCTAAGATCACACCATCAATCGCTACAGCATCCTGAAAGGCTTTTGCCTGTTGAAAGGCATTTTGTCCTGTTGTTGCGTCTAAAACCAGCCAGGTAGCGTGTGGAGCGCCTGGAAGGGCTTTTCCGCTGACCCGATGAACTTTTTTGATCTCTTCCATTAAGTTGTATCGGGTGTGCAGTCGGCCGGCTGTATCGATTAAAACGACATCTTTTTTTCGAGCGACAGCAGCATTAATCCCATCAAAGGCTGCTGCGCCAGGGTCGCCACCAGGTTGCCCGGCGATCATCGGCACATTTACCCGTTCTGCCCAAACCTTGAGTTGATCAATGGCTGCTGCCCGGTAGGTATCTGCTGCAACCAGCAAAGCAGATTTTCCTTCATCTTGAAACCGCCGTGCCAGTTTTGCTGCAGAGGTCGTTTTCCCGGAACCGTTCACACCAACAAGGATGATTACCGTTGGTTTATGTGAAAAATCAGGCAGAATTGGCTCCTGCAAACGTGCGATTAACTCATCCTTTAATGCTTGATCCAGTTCGCCTGTTGTTGTCAAACCTTCGTCTCTGACCCTTTTTTTTAGTGCATCGATCACATCAAGTGTTGTTTCCACGCCAAGGTCAGCCTGAATCAGCAAACCCTCCAGATCCTCCCAGGTTTCATCATCAAGTTCAGAAGTCCCTAAAAAATTCGCAATTCGTCCGAAAGCAACTTTACGGGTTTTCTCAAGCCCAACACGCCATTTGTTAAATAAATTCTCGCTCATTGATATTTAATTATATCACCTGGATTTCAGATTGGAATTTCAAGCTTCAGCAGCAAGCTGACCGCAGCCCGCGCCAATTTCAATGCCCCGTCGTAGGCGAATAGTGCATGGGATTTGACGGGATTCAAGTACGTCAGCGAATGTCCGCACCTTGTCTGCTTGTGACCCGCGTTGATTAAATTTTCGGGTGGGGTTTAATGGGATCAGATTGACGTGACACAACAACCCCTTGATCTGCTCCGCAAGTGCATGAGCATCATCCACAGAATCATTCACACCTTCGATCAGCGCGTATTCAAAGGTGACCCTCCGATGGGTTCTTTCCACATAATATTTACAGGCATTTAATACCTTTGCCACCGGGTGCTTAAGATTGATCGGCATCAATTGAGACCGGAGATTGGTATCAACGGTGTGTAGGCTGATCGCCAGGTTAACCTGAAGATCTTCTTCGGCAAAAGCTTTGATCTTTGGAACAATGCCCGCTGTGCTGATGGTTATTCGACGAGCGCCTAAACCGAATCCACGGGGATCGTTGATCAGGTTAACGGCCTTCATCACATGATCATAATTATGAAAAGGTTCGCCCATACCCATAAAAACCACATTGGTGATTCGATCCCGATTTTTCGCCAATTCTCGTGCGAAGAACAGCACCTGGGCGACGATTTCACCGCTGGATAAATTTCTCGATAATCCCATTTGTCCAGTTGCACAAAAAACACAACCCAGCCCACAGCCTGACTGTGTTGAAATGCACGCAGTTCGGCGGTCTTCGTACAGCATCAACACTGTCTCAATCAAACAACCGTCACCCAGTTTAAATAAAGTCTTGGTCGCCTGCCTATCCTCAGAATAAATCGTTTTTATGGGTGTGACGGCAAAAATATCAAAAGACGCGACAAGTTTATTGCGCAAAGTCCTGGGTAGAGTTGTGAATTCTCCAAAATCAGCGATCAGGTTCTGATACAAACCAACCCAAATCTGCTGGGTTCTAAATTTTGGCTCCCCCTGTGCCGATAGCCAATTTTCTAATTCGGTCCAACTGAGATCGTAAATAAGTGGTTTCTCAACATGCATTAGAAGATTAATTCCGTTAAATCTTTTGCAATGATATCAGGGTGAGGCTGAAAATTAAGCGCTTCCTCACGCGTTGATGCTCCGCTGAGCAACAGCGCTGTACGAAGACCAGCTGCCTGAGCGCCAGCAATATCCGTATCCAACCGGTCGCCAATCGCCAGGGTTTCTTCAGGTGATATTTGTAGGCGTTGCATGGCAATCAGGTACAGATCGGGCGCTGGTTTGCCAATCACCTTTGCCTTTCTCTCGGTCGCAGTTTCCAAGGCGCGAACAATAGTCCCAGACCCGGGAATAAAACCTTCCGGTGTTGGGTAGGTTGGGTCAAGATTGGTTCCTATGAAATAAGCACCCTTCCGAATTAACAAAGCCGCATGTTTTAATTTTTCGTAGCTGAGGTTTAAATCCAGAGAAGCCACCACAATATCAACGAGTGTTTCATCTTCAGATACGATTTGAAATCCTAACTCTGAAAGGGTTTTCTTCAGCCCGGGCTGTCCAACCACATGGATTCTTGCGCCTTGAGGATATTTCTGCTTGAGAAAAATACCCGCTGCCATTGCGCTGTTAATGACTTGCCAATCCTCCAGCTTTACACCAAAGCCTTGAAGTTTCTGATGGTATTCATCGATGGTTTTCGTCGCATTGTTTGTTGCGAGAATAAATCGGTAGCCTAAATCAGATATTTCTCGAAAGATTGCTGGCAAATCGCCGATGGGCTGGGTGTCATTCCATAAGACACCATCCATGTCGATAATCAGCCCTTTAATGTTTGGTAGATGTTCAGATATCACTTAGAAACCTTTTAAAAAGTGCCAGAAAGCTGAGCGCATTCCGGCACTAAAACAAATCAAACTTGTTCCAGATTATTTATCAGGAGTCACAAGGACTTTATCCACAAGCCCGTATTGAACAGCCTGCTCAGCACTCATGTAAAAATCGCGTTCAGTATCTTGGATAATTGTTTCTTCTGTTTGACCGGTAGCTTCAGCCAGGATAACATTGATGCGCTCTTTCAAACGCAGGATTTCCTTTGCCTGAATCTCGATATCCGATGCCTGGCCTGAAGCGCCTCCCAGAGGCTGGTGCATGTGGATGGTCGCATGTGGCAAAGCATACCGCTGGCCTTTCGATCCTGCTGCCAGTAACACAGTTCCAAAGCTGGCTGCCAAACCTACAGCAACCGTACTGATCTTGTTGGGAATCATCTTCATTGTGTCATAAATGGCCATTCCAGCGTAGACCTGTCCACCGGGTGAGTTGATATACATTTGGATGCCGCTTTCCGCGTCTTCGCGACTCAGGTACAACAATTGAGCAACAATGAGGTTGGCGACCTGGTCATTAATGGGTGTACCCAGAAAAACAATGCGGTTCTTCAGCAGAAGTGAGTAAATATCGTATGCCCGTTCCCCGGCGCCAGAAGTTTCTACAACCATTGGGACAAGGGATTTGACCATAGGATTAAACATGTTCACCGTCCTTTTCTGGCTTTTTTGCCAATTTATACTTCTTTTTCATCTTTGCCAATATTTTGCTCAAGGTCTTCACCTGAGTTAACTGGCTCATTTTCCAATTCGACCGTTGGTTCTTCATCAGTTATTGGTGTTGATTGCATTTCGCTATCAAAATCTGCGTTCGTGGTATCCGTTAAATCACTTTTCTCATCATCACTGGATGGCAGTTCATTTTCATCAGCTTGGGCTGAGCGATCAATTTCTTCTTCTTTATCATCTTCTTGTTCAACATCTAGTGGCTCATCATCTTCTGGGATGGGCTGCCCTGTGCCGATTAATTTCAGCCGGTTGTTCAACAAGATGTTCATCGTGCGGGAAACACTCTCCATGGTGATCATGCGAGAGAATTCCTCACTTCCCATTTCCTTCTGCAATTCTTCACCCTTGCCGGAGCTAAAAACCTCTCTGACTACATTGCCAGTTTGCTCATTGACCATATTTTGATCAAGTTTTAAGCCCTCCAATTCAATCAAAGCTTCCACGATCAGCGATCGTTCAAGCCGTTGTTTGGCTGCAGGACGGATATCTTCTTCAATGAAAGCTGGTTCTTCCTTGCCCCTCAATTTAAGATATGTTTCGTAATCCAGTTTTTGACTGGCGAGACGGGATTTGATATCCTCCAGAGCGTGTTCTACTTCGTGGTCAAGCATTTGGGGAGGGTAATTCAAGATAGCTTTGTCGGAAATTTCACTCAGCACTTCACTAATGTAGTCGCTATCATAATTCGCTTGATGCTCCGCACGCAATTGCTGTTCAAGTTTTTCACGGAAGTCACCTTCAGACTCAAAATCGCCCAATAGTTTGAGAAAATCCTCATCAATTTCTGGAAGTTCTAAGGCTTTGACAGATTGCACTTCAATAGAAAAGAGGGCTGTCTTACCGCGAAAAGATTCATCTTCAAAGTCTTCTGGATAAGTGTACTGGATTTCTTTTTCATCGCCATCTTTAACGCCCAACAACTCCCGGTTAAAACCAGGATATGGCCATTCATTATCCGAAATATGCTCTTCATCTTGAATAATTGCTTCTTGGGGTGTTTTATCGGTGATGGTTGCATCTTCATCGTCAGCGGGATTCAAGAATTCGCCGCTCAGCTTATAGTAAACCAGGTCGCCGACCTCAGCAGGATGTTCAGCCGGAACGATCGTCGCAGACCTTCTTCTCAAGTTAATAATATAATCATCCACGGCAGAAGTATTGAATTCTTCCAGCTCATACGGCTTGCGAACTTCACGATAATCGCCAAGGTCAATTTCCGGCTCTAATGGAATCATCAAAATAAATTTAGGCGGATCGAGGGTTTCCAAAGATTCAAGATTCCCCGCTCCAGAGGGTTCAATTTCCGCCTGTTTTAAAATATTTGGGTAATCGAACTCAATTAATAAATCAATTGCCTCCTGAATGATTGTCTCTTCACCGTAGTGATTGACAATCACCTGGTAAGGCGCTTTTCCAGGTCTAAACCCGGGGATTTTTGCGTTTTTCGAGACTTTTTTCGCTGCTCTACGTTTAAATGTTTCGAATTCATCTGCAGTGTACTCAACCGTGAGTTTAGCCTGCCGGTCATCTTGAATAATTTTATCGATCTTCAATGTTGTGTCCTTTAAATTAAAAATTTACTGAGTGTGGGGAAGGAGAGGCTCGAACTCTCACGCGTTGCCGCACGTGATCCTAAGTCACGCCTGTCTGCCTATTCCAGCACTTCCCCTTAGTAATTTGCAGGGGAATTATACGCCAGGGGATTTTTATCGTCAATATGAAGATGACCTTAAGCCGTAAGAATTTCGTTAATCTTCGAGTATAATCAGGCACCGTGGTTCAGCCAAAACCAGTAACAGGAGAGCATCTATGTCCCGGATCATAAAGACATCTACGCCTGGCAAAGAACGAGAGCATTTGAGCAAAGCCATTGTTATCACCGTCCGAAATTTCATGCGCCAGGAAAAATCCGATGCAGAGACAGGGGACATGGTGGCATTCGTTATTCTGGCGCTACATGAGATTTTCATAGGTATAGAACAATCTGTAGTTGCATGGGAAAAACGAGGATATTGGGTTAAAGCCGATAAATATCGTATGGAATGGCAATGGACTGCTGAAAAGTCGTCAATACTGCTTGAAGCCTTCGAAAAACTCGACTGGTCATTAATCACCACCCTTTTGATCGAAATTATGCAGAAATTTTCAAACCTAAAGGTCAGTGATCACCATCGCATGGGTAAACCCTGGCTCGGCGCTAATTTACATTTGTCAAAGCTAAAGGAAAGCATAAATAATTAGACTTCCTTTTTTCCATTTGCGTGTGATAAATAAAAAAATATACAACCTGCATTATGATTGATGGTAGTATTGAGACGGGATTAATGGCAATAGCAAAAACCTAAAATCTCGCTATACTTAGGCTGGAAGTGCATGAAAAAATCATTCTCACTAGAATAGACAAACAGGATGAATTTCAAACTAATGTCACAGAACCGCATCACTCAACACCCTATACTGCCTGTTTTGCCAACAGAAACCGTCGAGTTTTTTTGGAAGAATGAAACCCTTCAAGCCAATGCTGGTGAAACAATTGCATCGGCTTTGATCGCCAATGGAATCGACATTTTTGGTTACCACCCCAAGGATGGATCTCCGCAAGGTCTGTTTTGCGCAAACGGTCAATGCTCACAATGCATGGTCCTGGTTGACAACCGACCCATCAAATCTTGCATGACAAAGGTTCAACCCGGCATTCATGTCATGCCGCTGGATGGCTTGCCTGATATATCGCAATTATCAGCATCCAGTGTTGTCGATGCAGAAAGTCAAGCAACCCCGGTGATAGAAATTCCAGTTTTAATCATTGGTGGCGGACCCGCAGGTTTATCCGCAGCTAATGAACTGGGTCAGTTGGGAATAAAAACATTATTAATCGATGATAAATCTCAATTGGGCGGCAAACTCGTTTTACAAACACACCGTTTCTTCGGATCAACTGAAGCTGTATACGCCGGAACACGGGGAATTGATATTGCGTCAAAATTGGCTGACCAGGTGAAAGCACAAGCATCGGTTGAGATCTGGTTGGAGACCACGGCACTTGCGATATACGAGGACAAAACTGTCGCTCTCTGGCGAACAGATCCAGACGAATATATCCTGGTTAAACCGGAAGTATTACTGGTCGCTACAGGTGCCAGGGAACGCAGTTTACCCTTCAAGGGTAATACTTTGCCCGGTATTTATGGGGCGGGTGCATTCCAAACATTGGTCAACCGTGATTTAATCAAGCCAGCTGATCAACTTTTGATCGTTGGCGGCGGAAATGTCGGGTTGATCTCCGGCTATCATGCCCTACAGGCAGGAATCAACGTGGTCGCACTGGTTGAAGCCATGCCAAAATGCGGCGGCTACCGAGTCCATGAGGATAAATTGGCCAGGTTTAATGTCCCCATCCTCACTTCTCACACGATCCTGGAGGCAAGGGGGAAAGAACGCGTCAGGCAGGCGATTATTGCCCGGGTGGATGAGTCTTTTCAGCCAGTGCCTGGAACGGAAAAGGAACTCACCTGTGATTGTATTTTAATTGCTGTTGGGCTAGACCCGGTGGATGAATTCATCCAGAAGGCACAGGAAGTCGGTTTGCCTGTTTTTTCTGCTGGAGACGCTGAAGAAATTGCTGAAGCTTCTTCAGCAATGTTCTCCGGCAAAATTACAGGATTGGAAATTGCCCAACACCTAGGTATAGACATTCCGCCTGTTCCAGAATCATGGCGCGAATTCGAAACGATCCTCAAATCTCACCCGGGAGAGGTTCTGCCTATCGATCATTCTTCCCTGCATGGACAAGTCTTCCCGGTGATGCATTGCCGCCAGGAGATTCCCTGTGATCCCTGTACAAGTGTTTGCCCTTATGGATTGATCGTCATTGACCGTCAGGATATTCGTGGCCTGCCAGCGTATACCATCAGAGACGATAAAAGTTGTATCGCTTGCGAACGCTGTATTGCAATCTGTCCTGGCCTGGCGATCACTGTCGTGGACTTCCGTAAAGATCCCGACCAAGCCATGGTTTCAATCCCGCTCGAATTCGCCGAGCAGTTTATTAAAGCAGGCGATTTAGTACCCTTGACTGATATCGAAGGAAATCGCCTTGGTGAGTACCCGGTTATTCGAGTTCGGACACTCAGGCAGTTTTCTCACACTCTGATTGTTCAAGTTCAGGTACCTGCTGATATCGCCACACAGGTCACCGGCATTCAGCTCAACGCGGGCTGGTCAACCTCACCCGTTGAATCAGATCAATATCTTGAAACAACCGAGCAAGACACGATTATTTGCCGTTGCGAACATGTAACAGCAGGAGAAATTAGAGCCCTGATTCGCAGCGGTGTGCGTGATATCAATCAGCTTAAAGCTGCCACAAAAGCGACGATGGGATCCTGCGGCGGTAAAACCTGCCTGCAATTAATCAAGAAGATATTTCGAGAAGAGGGGATCTCATTGGATGAAGTTACCACCCCTGTTCAACGACCTGTATTTGTTGAAGTGCCGCTGGAAGTAATCGCGAAGAATTTTCAAGAGGAATAATTAATGAGTTTCGAAGACCAGCGTTCCAATTTCGATATTATCATCATTGGCTCAGGATCAGTGGGGTTGCCCACAGCTTATTTCCTGGCAAAAGCAGGCTTGAGTGTGCTTGTCATAGACCAATTGCCCAGTGCAGGACAATATTCCAACAAACATGCCATTGGCGGGATTAGGGCGACCCATTCAGATCCGGCCAAAATCAACCTGGGCAAACAAAGTCTCGAAGTATTTTCGACCTGGCAGGAACGACATGGAGAAGATATCGAATGGTATAAAGGCGGTTATTCCTTTGTTGCTTATGACGAGGAAAATGCACGCCTGCTAAAAGAGTTGACCACATGGCAACAACAACACGACCTTAATATTTCATGGTTGGATAGAGACGCGTTGATCGATGTGATTCCGCATCTCAATCCGGTCAACCTTCTTGGCGGCACATACTCGCCGGATGATGGGAGTGCATCACCACTCAAGACCGCCTTTTCATTCCACAAACAAGCCGTTCAGGCAGGGGCTTTATTTAAATTCAATGAAACGGTCCATAATTTTATCAGCCAAGGTCACCGGGTAATTGGCGTTAATACGGATCGCGGTCGTTATTATTCTCGATGGGTTATCAACGCAGCTGGCGGGTGGGCGAAAGAACTTTGTACTCAAATTGGATTAAACATCCCGGTTGAACCTGATTCACATGAAGCAGCTATCACAGAGCCAATTGTCAGGATTGTGCATCCCATGATTGTCGATATGCGAGCCCGTCCTGGGTCGGCTAACTTCTATTTTTATCAGCACACCACTGGAAAGATCATTTTTTGCATGACGCCTGATCCACCGATATTGGGGTCACATACCATCGCTTCCAGCAGCTTCCTGCCCAAAGCAACCCGGCGGTTGATTGAACTTATGCCCATCCTCGGACATATTCGCGTCAGGCGCGTTTGGCGGGGTGTTTATCCGATGACACCGGACGGATCGCCCATCGTTGGATCTGTGAATGAGATTGACGGCCTTCTTTTAGCGGTGGGAATGTGCGGACAGGGTTTCATGCTTGGGCCTGGAATCGGGATATTACTTAAACGCATCATATTGAATGAACTTGACAATACGGATAAAATCAATCTGGAGAGTCTTGCGTATCATCGCAAATTTGAAAAAGAGGAAATGCTTAAATGACGATCAACGCAATCGTGCTTGATATTGGAGGGGTTGTACTGCGCACAGAAGATCGTTCAGGAAGAAATCAGCTTGAATCCCAATATGGTCTTCCGACCGGTGGCATTGATGACCTGGTGTTCAATTCACAAGTTGCAGCAGAATCGACGGTGGGAAGAGCAAAACCTGAGAAAATTTGGCAGTTCGTCGCGGAAAAACTTTCTCTCACCCCAGAAGCCCTTGCCAACTTTCAACACGCTTTTTGGAAGGGTGACCAAATTGACCAAAAACTGATCGAATACCTGGCTTCTTTGCGTGGAAAATTCACGACTGCCTTTCTAACCAATGCATGGGTGGGCGCCCGAAATATACTGTCAAAGCAATATGGGATTAGTGAAGGCAAATTGGTTGATCATCTTTTAATTTCCTCAGAACTTGGAATTGCAAAACCCGATCAAAAAATTTTTTACATTCTGTCCGACACAATCAATAGACCATTTCATCAAATTCTTTTTATTGATGACTTTTTTGAAAATGTCGCAGCAGCCGGAATGCTTGGCATTCATACCATCCACTACAAGGCGGGCATGGACCTGATTGCTCGTATTCAATCCAAGGTGAACCAATAATTATCACGCGACGAAAGAAGGCACGTGATGCAAATTGAACAATTTCTTGAAAAGCTGCCAAAAAATTACACCCCTCTGGATCTCGATCAGGTTAAAAAAGCATTCCACATGGCAGAAATAGCTCATAAGGGGCAAACTCTACACAGTGGTTTGCCTTATGTTAACCATTGCATTGCTGTAGCAGTAATTCTGGCAGAATTGGCTTTCCCACCAGAATTAATCATTGCTGGGCTGTTACATGATGTAATTGAATACAGCGACATTACTCTTGATCAAATTCAGAAAGAATTTGGCAGCGAAGTGGCTGAATTAGTCGATGGCGTGACAAAACTAACCCAGTTGCCCAATTTGCTAAAGGCAGATCAAAGGGTTGTGTCTGCTTTACAGTTGAAAGACCCTTCACAACACCGAAAAATTCGTGACGATGAAATCGTTGAAGCACTGCGTAAAACTTTCCTTGCTATGAGTGAAGATGCCAGGGTAGTTCTGGTTAAACTGGCGGATCGTTTGCATTGTATGAGGACATTGTCGCATTATGATGAAGCCTCTCAAAAAAGAATCGCACAGGAAACTCTGGATATCTTTGCACCATTGGCTAACCGTTTGGGTATTTGGCAAATCAAATGGGAACTGGAAGACCTCGCATTCAGGTATGTTGCTCCAGAGGAATATCGAGAAATCGCTGAAAAATTAGCCGACCGGCGGGCTGACCGCGAAAAGCAAATTCAGGATATTATCTCACGGCTGAGTAAAGTGCTTGAAGCAGAGGGCATTAAAAGCGAAATTTCAGGACGACCTAAACATATCTATTCGATCTACAAAAAAATTAGCCGAAAGGAAATGCCCTTTGAATTGCTCATGGATTTGCGCGGTGTCCGGTTAATCGTGGAAGACGTCGCATCGTGTTACAAAGCCCTGGGCGTTGTGCACATGAAATGGCGCCCGATTCCCGGCGAATTTGATGACTATATTGCCGCGAAAAAAGACAATGACTATCAATCGCTTCACACCGCCGTGATTTTTGACGATGGCAAACCACTTGAAGTCCAAATTCGCACAGCAGAAATGCATGAAAAAGCTGAATTCGGCATTGCTGCCCATTGGTCCTATAAAGAAGGACGGACAAAAATCGAAGACCCTTACCAAGAAAAAATTGGGTGGCTGAGAAGTATGTCTATTTGGCAGCAGGATAATGAAGATGCCAATGATTTTGTCGACAGCTGGAAATCTGATGTATTTAAAGACCGGGTATATGTTCTGACACCGCAAGGTGATATCATCGACCTTCCTGCTGGGTCAACACCGATTGATTTTGCCTATCACGTTCACACTGAAATTGGACACCGCTGTCGTGGTGCAAAAATTAATGGGAAACTGGTTTCGCTCAATTACATCTTGCAAACAGGAAACCAGGTGGAAATTCTAACCGCAAAACGCGGCGGACCGTCACGGGATTGGTTAAACCCCAGCCTGGGTTTGGCCCGAACCAGTCGAGCTCGCTCAAAAATTAGGCAATGGTTTAAACGCCAGGATCGCGAATTGAATCTGACGCAAGGTAAAGCGCTGCTTGAAAAAGAGTTCAAACGACTTGGCCTCAAACAAATTGAGCTTGATAAGGTCCTGCCCGAGTTAGGTGTTAAATCGATTGATGATCTCTATGTCGCTATTGGGAGCGGTGATGTCGGTATTGGGCGCGTGGTCAACAAGCTCGCTGAGTTAGCAGAGGTTGCACTTGAGGAAGATACTGAACTTGGCTTCGAGCTTTTTGAAGTTCCTACGCCAATCCTGCCATCTGACGCTGTTCGAGTTATGGGATTAAAAGGCATTGCAACGACCATGGGAAAATGCTGTAACCCAATGCCAGGAGATGAAATAATTGGCTATATCACACGAGGCAGAGGAGCAACCATCCATCGTCAGGATTGTCCGAATATTCTTCGGGTCAATGAAAAAGAAAGACTGGTTACGGTTTCCTGGGGTCAACCTGGAAAAATCTTTGCTGTTCCAATCGAAATTAAAGCCTATGATCGTCAGGGATTGGTGACTGATATATCAAAAGTTGTTTCTGAGGAAGGCGTAAACTTGATCGATATGAGCATGAAGATGAGTCAGCATCTGGTAGTGATAAAATTGGTCATCGGCGTTCAAGGGATCACCCAACTCAGCAGAATACTGACAAAACTTGAAAACCTTCCCAATGTCTATGAGGCAAAACGCCGTGGTCCAGGATAGAATGAAAGAAGGCAAAATTCGTCATTTAAAATCCCGTCTTTAGCCTTTACACAATGCTCTTCCTGGTGTAAAATCGCATCCGAGTAAATCTTTTGGAAAAATAATAAGGAGAGGATATGCCTAGAATTCATTGTCATTATATTGATTGCCTTTTCCTGGATGGAAAATATTGTAGCGCGGCTGCAATTGAGCTGGATCCTGATACAGGTTGCAAAACCTACCGACCTTTAGATGATATCGACCTGGAAGATTGGGATGATCAAGACGAGATCGATGATTGGGATGAAATTGAAGATGATGATGATGATCTCTGGCTTGATGATGATGATGATGACGATCTTCTGAGTCTAGAACCGGACGATGACGACGACGATTACTAATCTTGGTTGACAGGATAAATCATATCATCGAGTCAATATCGTATTAAATTACCAAATGTGATCAGGAGGTGGATCTTCAATCCACCTCAGCTTGTTTAAACAACAGCGAGAATCAACATTAGTCTTATTGCCATCCCCCTTGAAACACGGTTTTTTAAGCTGATTTTCGAATTAAACCCGAATAACTGAAAACCGCAAGAAACCTATTATTCACTAGGAAATTCAGTATAATTCACACAGGATCAACAAGAAATTGCAAGCGATCGAAATTCTGGAATAGGTCAGGCAACCTTAGAATTGGAGATTAACAATGCCAGAGAAAGAATATCTACCGTTTAAAACGATCAACGTTTTTATTGAACGGAATTATTTAGACAAGGTCATCAAAGAACTTTTGGAAGGTGTAAATACTTTATCCAGAGAAGAACAAATTGAATTCGCCAATTTCTTTCGAAAACATATCAAAATTCTGGGGTTTCGCAATCCTGTTCGGGCTCCATTGTCGTTAAGAATCAACGCCTATGCTTCTGCCTTTGAAGAAAAGGATGACGTCATTCCATACACGCTAACCACATGGGCAAAAATTAAATCAGTTTTAGCAAATCGGGTACTAACATGGTTGGAATCTGAAGGGTGGAAAGAACTCACCCTGGAGCGGAGTTATGGTATTGCCGAAGGCTTCAGCGCGAACTGGCCAAGCAATCTCACTTTCGATGAAATTGAAGAAAAATACAAACAGGCACACCCTAAAGAGGATCTCCAACGCGACGATCTTATCCTTATGGTGTTATGGATATCAGGAACTCTGCCTAAAGAATAATTTGATTTATAATATTAAGCATGTCCTGAGTATCTAAGTTCGAATGGAGTTGATATGAACGATCAGGTTTCCGAAAAAGACATCAGTAAAACAACAATTTCTCCGGAAGTATTGCATAAGATTACGCGGCTGACGACTTTAAGCGTTCAGGGCGTCAGTAGAATGGCATCAGTAAAAAATAGTTTGGCGCAAGTCTTCGCTCAAGAAAATGCTCAGGGCACAAAAGTCCTTATAAAAGATGACAAAGTTTATGCTGATGTCTATGTCGTTTTATTCAGTGATATGAACGTGCGCGATATTTCTCGCGAAATTCAGGAACGGGTTTCTCGCGCCATAACTGAAATGGTAGGATTGGCTGTGGGGGGTGTGAATATCCATATCATGGATATCGATTTTCATGCATAATTCTCTACTAAACTCAGGCTTTTTAACATGAAATCTCGAACCAAAGCGCGCGGTATCGCATTACAGGTGTTGTACGAGGTAGACATCAGCACCCATAAACCCGGTATTGTTCTTGCCAAAAGGTTTGAGAATCTTAAGATGGACGACTCCCTCAAACACTTCATCAGCAACATTGTTTCTGGTGTCGTCGCAAATAAGAAGAAATTTGATGAATTTCTTGCTGATTTTGCCCCGGATTGGCCACTGGACCAGGTCGCTATCATCGATCGAAACCTGCTTCGTATGGCTTTTTGGGAAATTGCAGTCTACCAAAAAACACCGATAAAAGTTGTTGTCAATGAGGTTGTTGAATTGGCCAAGCTTTATGGTGCAGATGGGTCAGCTAGGTTTGTCAATGGAGTCTTGGGCGGTTTGATTGAAAATCTGGAGGAGATTAAATCCAATGTGGGAATCGTTCAGGACAGTGATTAAAACCAATATCATCGTTTCAACAATCAAATCCTCCACCATTGCTATTGTTGCGTTGGTGCTTGTTTTGACAAGCTTGACCGGCTGCCATCTCCCATCAACAGCAAGAGAACCTAACCCGCAATATTTTGATAATATCAAAGACTTTTTAACCGAACCCGTCGATATTCAATTTCAACTCAAGGTTGCCCAACCTGCCTTGCCAGCAGAAAAATTTGTTTTAGAAATACTCGATGACGTAACAGGTTTGCCATACAATAAATCACAAATTGAACTAAAACCACTCGACGAACAAATTTACGTCACGACGCTGACTATTCCAAAGGGTTCAATCATCAAGTATCGCTATTTAAAAATAGGCCAAACCGAGGCTTACGAAGTCAGTTCCTTTGGCGAAGCTGTTGAGTATCGCATGTATTATGCTTCTGGAAATGCGATCATCACAGACATTCTCCAAGGTTGGCAAGGCTTAGAAACTCAGCATTGGATGGGCGGCTTCCTTCGAGGTTCCCTGCTCGATGAAGATACTGACCAGCCAATTCCGGATATTTTAATTGCTGCTGGTGGCAAACGGACTTTCACAGATGCCAATGGCAATTTTTTCCTTGAAGGTCTTAGTCAGGGGGTTCACAATGTTGTTTTTTATGCCATCGATGGTCAATATCGCACATACCAGCAAGGTGCAAAAATTGAGCCGGGGATGACCACAACAGCCAACGTGAAATTAACACGTGCGCCAGCGGTTAACATCACCTTTGTCGTCAACCAGTTGAAGGACGCACTTGGAGCGCCGATCTATATTGCTGGTAATATCCTTCAACTCGGAAATACTTTTTCATACCGCAACGGCGGCATGAGTATTAATCACCTGGGGATGCCAATGCTTTCACCCAATCATGATGGCACATTATCAATTTCTATGCAATTATATGCTGGGACTGATTTGCGATACAAATTCACGCTCGGCGATGGTTATTGGAATTCAGAACAATATCTCTCAGGCGGTTTTAGAATTCGACAATTAATCGTGCCCTCAAAAGATGTAACTATTGAACACACAATTGAGAGCTGGCGCTCAAACGGTGTTGAACCAATCACATTCTTAGCAACAATCCCGTCAAACAGCGCACCCAGCAACTTGAAGTTCATCCAATTTCAGACCGATACATGGACAGAACCAATTCCTTTGTGGCCTGTGGGAGATGATCAGTACTTATTTATCTTATTTTCTCCGTTGAACCTCAACCAAGCCATAAATTACCGGTTCTGCCACACTGAAAATTGTCAGCGCGGCATGGACGCTGAGTCAATCACCGGCACTCGCCAGGTGCAACCATCAAAAAACGCACAAACCATCACGCTTACCCTCAATCAATGGCAGAATTGGACTGCTTATGAAAGAGGCGCCTACCTTCAAGAGGCTTACATTCCAATCAAGCCCTCAACTTTCAGTACAATCATTGAGCTCACATCGGAAACAAATCCGTCCTGGCTGGCTTATGCTCCCCAGGCTATGGCAAACCTGAAACAGATTGGCGCTGATACACTGATTTTTTCTCCCGAATGGACGGTAAATTTGCAATCGCCTTATCTGCGACCTCAAATAGGCAAAACGCCATTCTCTTACGAGCTGTTGTCATTGGTTAAATCTGCCCAAGCTCAGGAACTCAATATCGGCTTTTACCCACAAATTGGACCCTTCCATCTAATGGAAAATTGGTGGTCGTCCAAATCGCATACTGAGGCTTGGTGGAACGAATATTTCTTATCTTACAACGACTTCATCTTAAGCTATGCGAAGTTGGCTGAAAACGTAAATGCAAAAGTCTTAATTCTCGGGGGAAAGCAACTCGCGCCCGCCTTCGAAGGCGGCGTTTTCCCTGATGGCAGAGAAAGCAACGTACCTCTAGGTTTCGACGATCATTGGTATGAACTATTGGCAGATATTCGGGAGATTTTCTCCGGGAACATCATCTGGGCTATCCAAGTGAACCAGGAAACGGATCCACTACCCGGCTTCCTCTTCGAATTTGATGGTGTATACATCAGTATTGATGCGCCCTTAGCACTTGAAGAACACCCGACTTTCGAAACGGTTCAATCGGGATTTACAACTGTCATCGATAGACATATTTACGAGGTGTATCGCAGCACTGGCCTTCCGATTACGCTCGCATTTGCTTACCCTTCTGTTGAGATGGCTGCCAGCGGCTGCGCATTGCTGAATCAGGCCTGTTACAACGATGGACTTTTTCATCCAGATGAGCTCTTAGCCTACGAAACCAGCCTTGCAGAACAAGCCGTAATTTATAATGCAATCTTACCGATTCTGGCCAGCCGAGAGTGGATAACCGGCATTTCAATCCGTGGCTTTGAACCCACGGTGTTAGTTCACGATGGGTCATCTTCGATTGCTGGTAAACCTGCTTTTGATGTCATCCAATACTGGTATAATAGCTTAAAACCATAAACAATAAGAAAACTGTGCAATCTTATCACACACAAGAAGGGATTATTTACGAATGCCAACACATGCGCTAAAAAAATGGCTTGAACAGCTTGGAATCGTTCACACAGGAGAAATTTTTTTTAATGCTGATACCGCTCAACTGGTCACACAAGCTATCCTCAATGGAGAGGGACAATTAACTTCAGCAGGTGCTCTGGCAGCAATCACCGCCCCATACACAGGACGTTCCCCCAATGACAAGTACGTCGTTGATAACAAAGACGTTGCAGACTTATGGTGGGGAGATGTTAACCGACCCGTCACAAAGGCGAATTTTGAAAAGATCAAAGATAGGGTCACGGCATATCTTTCTAATCGTGCATTATATATTGTTGACGCGTTCGTCGGCGCTGATCCAGACTATCGTTTGGGCATTCGTGTCGTTACCGAATTTGCCTGGCAGGCACTGGCAACGAAAAATCAATTTATTTATACCGGTGAGCCCCATTCTGAGAACCCGGAAATTACCGTTCTGGTTGCGCCCAATCTCTTGTTAAATCCGGAAATCGACAGCGTTCGTTCAAATGCAGGCATTCTACTTGATATCAAAGAAAAAACCATACTGATCGCGGCGTCAAAATATTTTGGCGAAATCAAAAAGGCAGCTTTCACGCTAATGAATGCATACCTGCCCCCATTAGGTGTCTTGCCGATGCATTGTTCAGCAAATGTCGGTGAAAAGGGCGATGTGGCGCTTTATTTTGGACTATCCGGTACTGGAAAAACAACCCTGTCATCAACACCAGACCGAAAACTTCTTGGAGACGATGAACATGGCTGGGCAGACAATGGCATCTTCAATTTTGAAGGTGGATGCTATGCGAAAACCATCCGTTTAAATCCGGAATTAGAGCCCGTGATCTGGAAGGCTGTCCACCAATTTGGCACAGTGCTTGAAAACGTTGAGATTTCGCCAGAAACGCATATTGTGGATTTTGATTCTGCAAAGATCACTGAAAATACACGTGCGGCTTACCCACTTTCAAGTGTTGACAATATTGTGCCAGAATCGACCGCAAGTCACCCTTCCAACATCTTTTTCCTTACAGCGGATGCCTTTGGCGTCATGCCTCCCGTTGCAAAACTACACGAAGATCAGATTCTATATTATTTTCTTTCTGGCTACACCTCAAAAGTCGCTGGCACGGAGAGAGGTTTAGGACAGAAACCTCAGGCAACTTTCTCAACTGGCTTTGGAGAACCTTTCTTACCTCTTACGCCGGATATTTACGCCAATTTACTTAAACAGAAGATTGACGCGCATGGCACGAACATATGGCTGGTCAATACGGGTTGGACCGGTGGTGATTACAACACGGGTTATCGCATGCCCCTGCGATATACCCGGCATATGATTAACTGGATTCTGTCCGGCGAGCATCAAAACGCAACCTATCACTTAGATACTGTCTTTAATCTCTCTGTTCCAGATCAAATTGAGGGAATTCCACAAGAATTGTTATATCCGCAAAGCACCTGGAAAAACCAACAGAACTTCATGCAAATTGCCCGTGATCTGCAGCTTGCTTTCGACAAAAATTTCGAAAAATTTCAGTCTTTTTTGAACATTACTGAGTAACCCGGTTAATTAAACCTAAAGCAAGCCATTTTTTTAACAAACTGGATGAAAAATTAATTGAGTTAACAACCAACCCGTAGCACCGTCAATCATTTTATCTTTGTTGGTCTGTTTGTACACAGGTGTAAGGTCACACGGGTGTCGCGGCAAGGCATCGTTGATTCAAGAAGAATTAACCATCACACGAGGAGTTCAAATGGAAAAGTTCATCATTAATGGCGGAATTCCCCTGAGCGGTGAATTGACACCTTCTGGCAACAAAAACGCAGCTTTACCATTGTTAGCAGCAACCTTGCTTACAGCAGAGCCAATAATCCTCCACAATGTCCCCAATATCCTTGATGTAAAAGCAATGCTTCAGCTGTTAATCAGCTTAAATGTAAAAATCGAGCAGTTAAATCCAACATCTTACAAATTTGATGCCAGTGACGTTCGACCAGCCAATTTGGACCCGGACTTGTGCCGAAAAATCCGTGCCTCAATTTTATTGGCTGGGCCACTAATCAGCAGGGTTGGTGAGCTTTACCTCCCCCCTCCAGGAGGAGACATCATCGGTCGTCGGCGTGTCGATACCCACTGCCTGGCATTCTCACGGCTGGGTGTGAAAACGAATTATGCTGATAATCGTTTCCACTTTAGTTCAAAGGCGCTGAAAGGCGCCGATATTTTACTGGATGAAGCGTCAGTTACAGCCACCGAAAACACGATCATGGCCAGCATCTTTGCTGAAGGTGAAACAACGATTCGAAATGCAGCCAGTGAGCCTCATATTCAGGAATTGTGCCAATTCCTCAATATGCTGGGTGCCGACATCAGCAATATTGGCTCTAACACGTTGAAAATTACCGGAGTAAAGGACTTGCATGGCGGCGAATTCTCCATTGGCCCAGACTACCTTGAAGTGGTTAGCTTTATCGGCGCTGCAGTGGTCACTGGTGGATCGATACGCATACGCAATGCAGGTGTCAAACATCTGGACATGATTCACCTTGTCATGAATCGACTTGGCGTTGATTGGGAAACCAACGGTGATGATATTTTTGTTCCACAAAATCAGAAGCTGGTAATCGAACCTGACCTGGGAAATGCCATTCCTGAGATATCCGTCATGCCCTGGCCCGCCTTTCCCACAGACTTGATGAGTATCTCGATTGTCATCGCCACGCAGTCAAAGGGTAGCATTTTATTTCATGACTGGATGTACCCTTCGCGCATGTTCTTTACCGATAAGTTAGTCAGCATGGGCGCTCAAATTGTGCTATGCGATCCGCATCGCTGTATTGTCCAGGGTCCCACACCCCTCTCCGGGGCGCCGCTGGAAAGCCCTGATATTCGGGCTGGTATGGCGTTGGTCCTTGCCGCACTATCCGCTCGTGGAAAAAGCGTTTTACGCAATGTCGCGCAAATTGATCGCGGCTATCAGGAAGTAGACTTAAAGCTCAAGCGTTTAGGCGCAGATATTGAACGCTTGAGTGATTAAAAAAACAAAAAGGCGTTTGCAGAACGCCTTTTTTAATTGATTTTCAAAGATTATTCATTGTGATCATTGACCACATCGAGGAATTGCTCGATCACTTCCCTGAGCATTGGCTCGGGTAATGCCCCAACTTGACGGTTGATTATTTTTCCACCAAAAACGAATAGCATGGTTGGTATCCCCTGTATGCCATATTGAATTGCCATTTCTGAATCTGAATCGGTATTCACTTTGGCAACGAGTAGTTTTCCTGCGTACTCTTTCGCGATTTTGTCTAAAATTGGGGCAACCATTTTACAAGGTCCACACCAGGGTGCCCAAAAATCCACAATAACCGGAAGCGATGATTGTAGCACCGTCTTTTCAAAGGCTGGGTCAGTGACATTAATCGGTTCGTTAATCATAAATTCTCCTCTGTTTTCATTTGTTTGATCCACACTTTTATAAGTCTTTTACATAATTATTAATCTTTTATATAAATTTGACCAGTTCTATAAAAGTAATGTAAAAATATGTTTATTTAATTCGCAGTATGCTCCACAGGTGCTGCAATCTTTCGATAAATGGTTTACCCATGATTAAAATCCCAATAATTGTTGATGAAGCGGCTGCAATTAACACGGCGGCTGCGCCGACATCTTTTCCAACACGGGCTAATGGGTGCAAATCTGGGCTGGCTAAATCAACAACAATTTCCAACGCCGTATTGAGAAATTCAGCAGTCCAAACCATGGCAATAACTAAAACGATCACTGCCCAATCCCACATAGATAATTTTAGCCAAAAGCCAACCAGGCAAACCACAACCGTGGCAACTGCGTGAATCCAGGCGTTTTTCTGTGTCCGAATGACATACCACCAACCAATAAACGCGTTTCTTAAGCTCAGCAATCGAGTGTAAAAAAATTTTATCATTGGCAACTTTTCATTTGAGTAAAATATTTATGGTAAGTTTTTCCTGATCATAATCCTTCATTACTATTCAATATAGTAGGCAATTCCAATTGGTTTTGGACCAGAATGGGTCGCTAAAACGCAACCGACCTCAGCATCATGCAATTGAACCGTCTTTTTGGCCCCATTGATTTTCTCTTTTATGTATTGAGCCTCAATCTCACAATTCAAATGTGTTATATATATCTCGGGAATGGAATACGTGGACAGTTGTCTTAAAAAATATGCGAGCAATGCATCGACTGCTTTTTTCCGAGAACCCCTCACCTTCTGTAATATTCCTAGCGTCCCATTTTGTCGCATTTCTAAGAATGGATGCACTTTAAGCAAACTGGAAAAGAAATGTTCAATCGCAGTACAGCGACCGCCGTGATATAAATAATCAAGGGTGTCGAGAATAAAAAATCCTCTGGTCTGCTTGATCCGTTCTCGTATCCTGACGCTGAGCTCTTCAAAGCTCATGCCTTCATTGCGCCATTTTGCAGCTTGCACAACCACCTGCCCATAACCTGTGGAAATGCTCAACGAATCGATTACATCTACAACGCGATTTCCCAACTCTTTGACAGCTAATTGCGCATTACGAAATGTTGAAGAAAGTTTGCTGGTTACACCAATGTATATTGACGGGGCGTCTCGGTCAAAAAATTGAATGAAATCACCTGGTGGTGGCGCAGAAGTTGTTGGATATTGTCCCGATGTTCGCACAGTTTCAAACAGCATTTCGGGGTTAATGTCTTTCCCGTCCTTGTAAACTTTGCCATTCAATTGAATATACATGGGAATTGTTTCAATATTATATTCTTCGCAAAGTTCTTTAGATAGATCAGCTGTAGAATCAGATAAAATACGGATCATTGTTTCAACTTTCGGTTGTACCCAAAATAATAACTTTGATTATACCGTCAAAAATGAGATCACAACCTTTTTTATTTAGCGATTCTTGTTAAGTAGGGTATACTCATTATTTGTTGTTAAGGTAAAATTTTCATAATATATTTTTTGAGGCAGGTCAATGGTTTTTGCTGATTTTCAAATTAATCAATCCTACTGGGAGTCCTTTACGATCACCCAGGCAGATATTGAGTTCCTTTATGCTTATTTGCTGGACAAAGAAACACCTCTCCCATCTGACGAATTAGCTGAAGCGTTAATTCAAGAACGTATCCGTTCAGAAAAAGAACGGCTGCAAAAGAAGCAGCAAGAAAACGGTGAAATTTATCAACCCAAAGAAGTTTACGCCATCGGAGATAAAGTCCAATTTCCAGCAATGGATTGGATTAACGGCACTGTGACAGCCGTGCGTGAAGGAAACAATCCGGAACATCCCCAGATGAAGGTGATCACTGTCGAGTTGTCCGATGGTAAAACCCGTCAATTTGCAGCGGGTCTTGAAAATCACATCTTGAATACCACTACTTTGTTTGGCGATGAATCCGAAAGTGATCACTCCTCGGAAATCGTCGACCTGTACAGTGATCTCGTTACACAAAAACTTGAACACGCACTTCTTGATAGTAAAGACTTAATCCGGATTGGCGCTGTGTGGTTTGCAAAATCACTGTTAATCGAATTCAACGTCGGCCATTTGAACCTGGCGGAAGCCCTGTTGGATATGCACAATGGAGGCCCTCTTCCTGTAAGCACACTTTTAGAGCAGATTGATATTGAAACAGATGATCCGCAAGATTTGATTAAATTTTCATTAAATTATGCCCTGCAGGAAGACCCACGTTTTGACGAAGTTGGTCCCACGGGTGAAATTCAATGGTTTCTCAACCGGCTTGAGCCACAACCCGTTCGCGAAATACCGATCGAATTGAGCTTTACACCCATCGAATATGACCGATCAGATTTAGATGACGACATGCTCAGGGCAGAACAACAGCTTGACGATGAACTCACAGATTATCAATTGGAGGATAAAAAGAAAGTTACCGCAAAAGAGGTTGCGGTTGTGTTAAATTATCCCCATTGGCGTATTGGGAGCATCCCTCTCACCCCAAGCACCCGATCCGTGTTTCCAACTGCGTTGGAGACGCCGCGTGTAAAATTTAAAATGATTGATACCAGGGGACAGGAGATTTCAGCTTGGGTTGTCCGACCTTTTAATTACGTCTATGGTTTACGCGATTGGTATGATGAAATGGATTTAATGCCTGGCAGCATTATAAAAATTAAGCCGGGCAAAGAGCCAGGAGAAGTATTAATTCAACCCGAAAAGAAGCGTTCTAATCGCGAGTGGATCCGCACTTTGCTGATTGGGACTGATGGTGGGGTTGTTTTTGCAATGTTAAAACAAACCATTTCAGCGGATTTCAATGAGCGGATGGCAATTGCTGTCCCATCAACAGATGCGCTGGATGAGCTGTGGAAAAAGCGTGCCAATAATCCCAGACCCCTAAAAAATGATATTTTAAACATCATGAGGGAATTGGCTAAATTGAACCCGCAAGGCCATGTGCACAGTGTTGAATTATACGCCGGTGTCAATTGTATCCGCCGCTGCCCGCCAGGATTGGTATTTAGCATTTTGACCTCAAATCCTGAGTTCACAGCCGTGGGCGATCTCTATTACCGGTTAAGCGAACATTCATAAAATAGAGAGAGTGTATGTCTTCAAAAATCAGCAGTTTAATTAAACCGACACTGAACTCCCCCTTTAATATTGATTTCAATTGGTGGAAAGACCACGATCGCGATTGGCAAGTTTATTTACGCAGTTTTCTTTGCGAAGAGCACCGACGCATATTCCAGGATTTGGACAATGATGAAGTAATCGATTGGGTGGATCCCAAAACTGCCGAGGTCAAACAGGTCGATGGCTTACAGCACACTTTGATTTCTCATTGTGCCAAACAGGAAGGCTTCATCAGTCGCAACATGGCTCTGGTCGATTCAGTGTTCAAGGTATTCTTGTCCAATGGCAATAAACCCCTCACCCCACAAGAATTAGGTGAAATCCTCAACAGGCCTCCCGATATCATTTTAAAAACCTTCTCCGGGTTCAGGGTGTACAAAGGTATTCGCCCTGTTTCAAGTTCATAATGGTGGTGATATAATTTAATACCTGAAGTATGCCCCTGTAGCTCAATTGGACAGAGCACTGGACTTCTAATCCAGGGGTTACAGGTTCGAGTCCTGTCAGGGGCGTTGAACACCCCAATCCAAGGAAATTCCAAAGTAATGAACTTAATAATTTCTGAGTAATCAAACCCGCAAGTTGTTGATAGAGAAAGGATGACCCATGAAATTAATTTTACGGTGGCTGATCACCGCGGCATCGCTATACATTGCATATCTGGTTCTCCCTGGCATCACCGTTGAAGGCAATGGTTTTTGGGTGTATTCGATCATGGCTCTGATTCTTGGTTTGGTCAACGCCCTGATCCGCCCGATTTTGAAGTTTTTGTCCTGCGGCTTTATCATCATCACATTAGGTCTGTTTGTGTTTGTCATTAATGCGGCCACATTCATGCTCTCTGCGAACATCTCCCAGAGTCTCGGCTTTCACTTTGCGGTCGATAGTTTTGGTACTGCCCTGTTAGCCTCAATTATTGTCAGCTTCGTTTCTGTGGTGTTATCATCAATTTTGATTGATGAGGATAAACGTTAATCGTTTGATTAATCTCATCCGATCGTCACCTTGATTGTCAACAAATCCCTACCGCATGTGCTTGCATTGTCCGCCTAAGCCGAGTATACTTTGACGCTGTGCTGGACCAAAGAATCCAGCGTTTATCTAAAATCAAAATTGACTACGGGTTCTTTCCGTTACACAGTTATCTCCGGTAACCAAGTGTAACAGACCCATGGAAAGGAGATTCCAAATGCGACAATACGAATTAATATTGATCCTTCAGCCTGACCTGGACGAAGAAACCAGATCCGGAGTGATTGAGCGTGTCAACACCATGATCATTGAGAGTGGTGGAGAAATTATTAAAACAGATATTTGGGGTACAAGACAGCTTGCTTATGAGATTCAGGACTTTCGTGAAGGTTTCTATATCTACATGGAGGTTTCTTTAAGTCCCGCTTCTAGCACCGATTTTTCACAAAACCTGCGCTATATTGAGCCAATCATTCGGTATATGCTCATAAAAGAAGATTAATGATTCTTTTTTAACGACGATGTGCTGAAATGTTTTTCGAGGGGTTGAACAAGATCATGCGTGTCAGTCCCTGGAAAAAGCATTTGAAGTCCCAAATACAAAAAGAGGATATAGCCTACCTCCCTCTGAATTTTTTACACATATAGGAGTTTACAATGACAAATTTACAAAGCAGCCGCTACTATTCTCGGTCAAAGGTTTGTCAGTTTTGCACGAACGTAGAAACTGAGATAAATTATAAAAATACAGAACTGCTCAAGCACTATATCGACGAAACCGGGAAAATCCGCCCAAGACGTCAAACGGGTGTCTGCGCCAAGCATCAACGTGCCCTCGCTAAAGCGATTAAAAATGCAAGGCACATTGCGTTGCTTCCCTTCGTCAACGAGTAGTTCAGCATTTTTCCGTTACAAAGGCAGATTGGCACACATGGCAAAACAAAAACCAAAAAAGAAAATCGTCACTAAAAAGCACCTCTCCCGAGAACACCGTGAAGCTAAACAAACCCGAATTCTGGTTATTGTATCAATTGCTGTCGGTGCAATCATTTTGGGTTTGGTTATTTATGGTGTGATTGACCAAACGATCATCCAACCAGGCATAGCGGTGGCGCGTGTGGGCGATACAAAAATCACTGTCCGTGAGTTTAAACCCTTTGTTCAGTACACACGGGTGCAGATGTTAAATCAAGCTTACCAATATCTTAACTTTTTCCAACAATTTGGCGAGTATGGCAGCAGTTTCCTTGATAATGCTCGATCAATTGCCTCAGAATTATCACAGCCGGTCGTTCTTGGGCGATCTGTTTTGGATGAAATGATTGACAATATCATCATCAAAGAGGAAGCCGCGAAAAGGAATATTTCAGTAACTGATACAGAAATCGATGAAGCTATTCAAGCCGCTTTCGGGTTTTTCCCAAATGGAACGTCCACCCCAACAATGACTGCGACGATCCAGCCAACCGCGACATATTCAGAAACCCTGCAAGCATTGATTAACACACCGACTCCTGTCATTGAAGACTCAGAAACAACAGATTTAAATGGGGAACCAGAACTTGATGAAACCGATCGTGCAGTGGTTGTCGAAGGAGAACCGGCAGAAGAAGAGGTCATTGACCCAAAGGGAGACCTGGTAGATCTTCAAGCCGTCGAAAGCCTAGCTTTAGAAGGCACTCCAGAGGCGACGCCAACCAACACACTGACACCTACGCCTTATACAACCGCAATTTTCGGAAAAAATATCAAGGAATTTGAAAACCAATTTAAAATCTACAATTTCAAAATTAAAGATCTTAGAAAGGTCTTTGCCGCACAGTTGCTGCGCGAGAAATTAACCGAAGCTATGGATTTTGAAGTTGAAACAACCAAACCTGAAGTGTGGGCGCGGCACATCCTCGTTGCCAGCGAAGATTATGAATTAGGTCTTGATATTTTAGCCCGTTTGAGAGAAGGAGAGAACTTCTACGACCTGGCTGCGCTTTACTCAATCGATGAGTCCAATAAAGATATGGGCGGCGACTTGGGCTGGTTTGACAAATCCACGATGGTCCCCGAATTTTCAGAAGCCGCTTTCAGTTTAGGTGAGGGCGAACTAAGCCAGCTTGTGGAAACAACCTTTGGCTACCATATTATCCAGGTGCTTGGCAGGCGTGAGAGCCCGGTATCAGCCAATGAGATATTGCAACAGAGACAACAACTTTTTTCGATTTGGCTTTCTGATCAGCGCAACCAACGTGATGATATTCAAATTCATGATAATTGGGATCAATTTGTCCCTATAACGCCTGAGGTACCTCAACAATTCCTAGAAGCGCTATATCAGTAATTTGAACCGTTAATTAATAGAAACAATATGAACAAAAAGAGGCGCTGAGCGCCTCTTTTTTCTTTGATTACCAGCTTATGCAAAATATGCATCACCAACTTCATCAAGTTTAAGGCTGATCATTTGGCTGGTTGAATCCCTCCCCATGGTAACACCATAGATTACATCCGCAGCCTGAACCGTATTTCGGTTATGCGTTATGATCACCACTTGAATTTGCTCTGAAAGCTCTCGTAGTTCTTCCACAAACCGACCGACATTGGATTCGTCCAACATGGCGTCAACCTCATCTAAAATGCAAAATGGCGGTGGAGATACCTTGAGCAGGGCAAAAATCAATGCAACAGCGGTTAAGCTTCGCTCACCGCCTGATAATGAAGCTAAACCTTGCTGCCTCCTACCCGGCAAGCGTACTTCAATGTCAACACCGCCTTCTACTGGTTTCTCCTCGTCAGTGAAAATCAATTTGGCTTCCCCGCCATTGAAGAGACGGGAAAAAACTGCAGAAAATTCCTTGTTGACGGCTTGATAAGTTTTTACGAACTCAATTTCCATCATGTCATCAAGTTCTTCAATAACTTTCTGAAGATCCTGGCTGGCTTTTTCCAAATCAGCCACTTGATTGGTAAGAAATTCAAATCGTTCTTTAACCTCGATATATTCTTGCTCCGCTTCAGGATTGACAGCGCCGATTCGAACTAACTGGCCTTTCAAGCGTTTGATATCGTCTTCGTGGGATTCAGGTATCTCAGCGATTTGGGGTAGATCTTCAATCAGGTCATCGTTAAAAGGCAATGGCATGGGTCCATCATATTTCTGGTCACCCTCGAATGAAACCAAACCAAAATCATCGCCAATTCGATCTCGTAAGAGGTTCAATTGATCCTGTCTTCGCTCTAATTCCATTTGTAGCTGAGTATACTGACGTTCTGCAATGATCACTTTCTGATGTGATTGAGCTTCAATCTGTTGCAATTCAACAATAGATTGCTCTGTTTCTACGCCAATTGCTGATAGGGGTTCGACATGTTCGGTTTCCAGATGATTGATTTTTAGCTGAATTTCCTCAATCTTTTGAGTCAATTCTCTTTTTCTTTTTTCAATCTCAACCAATTCAGCTGCAATTTCAATGCGACGATTCGTTAACTCTTGAAAACGCTGTTTAGAAACATCAACCCGATTTGAAATGTCTTGATAACGTTGTTGAACAGAATCGAGTGTATTTTTAGCAACGATTTGCTGAGTCTTCAATTGGTTGAGGGTTTGCTGAATTTCAAAAAGCGGAATTGCTTGTAACTCGAGGTTAATCTTCTTTTCCTCACCAAGCACCCTGTTGATCTCGGCTTCAATATCATCCAATTTCCTTTTTCCAGATTCAATCATGGATTGAACCTCGATCATGTCTGCATCCAGAGCAAGCAATCGGTCAGTATTCCAACGTTCCTGTTCCAAAAGTCGCGCATGTGCATCCTTTGCATCCTGAAGCTTCCCCTCATTGACTTGCCAATCCCGCTCTAGAAGCGTAAAATCCTGAACCAATTCGTCTTGCTCAGCTTGTAATTGCTCTATTGATTTTTCGATACGCATTTGTTGGTCAAGCAGTTCTTCGATCTCTTTTTCGACCAAAACCCGTTCCGATTGAAGCTCGGCTTGTTGTCGAGTGCGTCCAATTCGCTTTCCGGATGGACTCTGACCAGAGATAATCAACCCATTAGGGTAAAAGACAATCCCAGACAAAGTTACCACGATGATTGCGAGATCCGATTTGCCGATGATTATTTCTGCTGTTTCAGTATCCTTGACGACTAAAATGTCCGAAAGAAGTGCATCAACAAGGTTTCGGTAGGTTTTACCAACTGAAACCAGAGTGTTGGCAAAACCGATCACTCCATCCAGATGGTGAAAATCTTTTTTCTGTATGGTCTGAGTGGATTGATCCATTGGCATCAGGGCAACCCGGTCATCTACCTTTGCTTCAAGATATTTTATGAGCTTATCTTTACTTTGAGAAGGCATTGCCAATAAGTCTGTCAGTTCGCCTAATGCAGCGCTGATCGCACGTTCGTATTGTTCATCGATCAGGATATGTTGCGAAATTGGCTCAATTCCTTGCGGTAAGCGACCCTGCCGTGAGTTCTCCAGCAGCTTTTTGGACCCTTCTGAGTAGCCGCTCAGCGCTTTTTCTGCGTCCTGTAATAACGACAATTGCGTGGACAATTTCGTTCGCTGGTTGTCCTTATGATTAATTTGTTGGGTAATGCTTAAGCGATCGTGATTAAGTCTTTCAATCTGGTGCTTGAATTCATCAATCTCATTCTTTTGCTGCTCAATTTTTTGTGTAAATGTTTGAGAGCTTTTTTCTAATAACAAAAACTGCTCATTAGCTTCATTCCGCTGATGTTGCAGCGTTTCAATTGCATTTTCAACTCTATCACGTTCGTTTTGAAGGGCATTAACTCGATTCTCAAGTTCATCTATGCGAACAACTGTTTGAACTTTTTCTGTTTCTAATTGAATTCGCTTTACCTTGAGTTTATCCAGCGCGAAATCAATCTGCTCTCTTTCTTTTATAACGTCCGCCAATTTTTGAGCAAATATTCTTTCTTCTTCAGCACCTTCGTGAAATTCCTCCTGGCGTTGTTCGATCTCAGCTTTCAGGGCCAGCCCCTGGGCTTCAATCCCTTTTATCTCCTCTTCAATATTTGAAATATCAAGGTCGAGGTTATCTTTTTGTTGCTTGTAGGAACGCTGGCGCTCTTCGATAATGGCAAGCTCGCGGGTTGTTTGTTCTAACAGGCTATGATTTTCGGATAGTTCCCCATAGAAAGCCTCAAGCTCTTTTCGATAAGCTTGCAAACGCGCACGCGCTCCTTCCACATCCGTTTTTGCATCAAGGTGTAACTTATTCAATGAATGCACGAGAACTTCTTGCTCATGGAATGCATCACGGGTTTTTCTGAGATCCTGCTGCTTTACGTGCCACTGGAAACCATACCACTCTCGTAAAAGCAAGCGCAGATCTGCTTTAACTTGCTGATATTCTTGAAAACGTTGTGCCTGCCGCTCAAGGCTTCTCAGTCGGGGCTTGATCTCTGTTAAAATATCAAGTACCCGATCCAGGTTTTTGCGTGTATTTTCCAGTTTGCGCAGGGAATCTTCCTTACGAGATCGATAAAGGCCAATCCCGGCAGCTTCTTCAAACAATTTTCTACGCTCGTCAGGCTTTAAAGCCAAAGCCGCATCAACCAAGCCCTGTCCAATAATCGTGTAATTTCTTTCGGACATCCCTGTTTGTGAAAGAAGCTCCGAGATGTCTTTGAGACGGACCTTTTGTCCATTTAAAATATATTCATTCTGGCCATCCCTGTAAGCCTGGCGTGTAATGGCGACATGGGAATAATCAATGGGCAGCCAACCATCCTCATTGTTGAATGTGATTGTACTGGAGGCCATTCCAGATCGGGACCGTTGTTGGGAACCAGAAAATATCATATCTTCCGTCTTTTTCGCTCTTAACAGCGAAAAAGATTGCTCGCCCAACACCCACCTGATGGCATCGGCAATATTAGATTTCCCCGAACCGTTTGGGCCAACAATCGCAGTGATCTTTCCGGGAAACTCCAGTCGCGTTGTGGTTGCAAAGGTCTTTACACCCTGCAATTCGATGGATTCTAAACGGTTTTCCATGATTTAATTGTGCTCCAGAATCCCAAGGCTAACCAGCGCTTCCCGCGCCGCGGATTTCTCTGCAGATTGCTTATTTGAGCCGATCCCTCTGCCATAGGATTTATTACCAATTCTAACTTCCATTTCAAAGGTTTTATTATGATCAGGACCTTCTTCAGCGACCAGGATATATTTGGGTGAAGCTAAGCCCCTTCCCTGCGCCCATTCTTGAAGGCGACTTTTGGTATCTTCAGCGATATGATTTTGAAGAATGCTGTCAACAACTTCTAACAAGAGCGGTTCCATAAAAGCTTCAACGGCTGGCATACCTGCGTACAGGTATAGCGCACCAATCAACGCCTCGAAGGTATCGCATAATAGAGTGGTGCGCTCCCGTCCTCCAGCTTGTATTTCGCCTTTCCCCAATTGTAAAGCCAAACCTAAATTTATTTTCCTCGCAAAATTGGCTAATTGTTCAGTATGAACCAATGCGGCTCGCAGACGAGTCAGGTCACCTTCTGGTTTCTCAGGAAAGAGATGGTACAGCCACTCAGCCACCATGAAATCAAGAACTGCATCACCCAAGAATTCAAGGCGCTCATTGTCTTCAATTGCGTCCTTATTTTCATTCAAATACGAGCGATGGGTTAACGCCCTTGTTAATAAAAAGAAGTCTGTAAAAGGAAGTTTTAAACGTTTTGAAAACTGCTCTGCGCTTTCGGTTTTGACATCTTCAGTCATAGTTCTGGGTCCTTTACCAGAACTACTGATGCGCAGGCCATCTAAAGTAAATAGCTTGCGCATCAATAGTTCTTTAATTGATGCGGGTATTATTTCGACCTCTTATTTTATCCGGTAATCCTATTTATACCAAACGCTATTATTTAATATTTCATTGTTTGAGCCATTTTTCGAAGGTATAATTCTATTCAGGATTGTTGACCACATGACCTTTCTGTATAGACCCAATTCTGCGTACACCATTCATACAGAGATCTATGAAGGCCCGCTGGACCTTCTTCTGGACCTGATTTCAAAAGCTGAATTAGACATCACGCGACTTTCGCTGGCAAAGGTCACGGATGCATATTTAGCCTACCTGGCATCGCTTCAAGAAAAATCTGCTGTTGAAATCTCAGGGTTTTTGGTAATAGCCGCCAAGTTGATCCAAATAAAATCTGAGGCATTATTGCCTCGCCAAGTTGAGAGGGCGGAAGGCGAAGAAGATCCAGCCGAAAGTTTAGCACGACAGCTCATGATTTACAAATCCATAAAGGAAACCGCACTGTGGTTGCGGCATCTAGAACAGAAGGGACAACGCACGTACATTCGGTTGGCACCACCGCCCAAAATCGAAGAATCTGTTGATCTTTCGGGGGTTGATCTCGACACTCTTATAGAGATGATGAAAGCACTATATCATTTTAGTGAAGAGGCAGCGCCAATTACCACGGTTATTACCATTCCAAGAGTTACAATTAGAAACAAGATCAGTGAATTGATCGATCAACTCAGACACCAAAAACGCCTTTCATATCGCCAAATGCTCCCAGAGGAGTACGATCGGATCGAAGCGATTGTGCTTTTTCTGGCTGTCCTGGAGATGATCAAGCAACAATACGCAAATGTTCATCAGGAAGAACTTTTTTCAGATATCCAAATTCTGGCCACAGAAAAAACCTTCACCGATCAAAAAATTACCTTGGCACTGGACACATAAATCTGTTATAATAATATCCACTTAAACAAATAGATCAATATTACGAACAACAATCAAATCGGGATATGAATATGATGAATGGCGAAATTAATAATCAGTTAACAACGTCTACCCAAGAAAACTTGGGGGCTGTTGATGAATCTCAAGCAACAACCCAGAACACAAAGAAGTATTTGATCGCAGGTATCTTGGTAGCAATTGTGCTGATTGTCTTAATTGTGCTGGCAACGATCTACTTGGTTGATGAAACACACCAGCAAAGAACCGAACAAATTCGCGATGTCTTTATCATCTTCCTGGCTTTGCAATCCCTGGTGATTGGAATCGCAATGGTTGTGTTAATCGTTCAACTTTCGAGCTTGATTAACCTCCTCCAAAATGAGCTCCGTCCAATTATCAACTCGACCTCTGAAACCGTAAACACGTTGAAAGGGACAGCAAAATTTATGAGCGATAATCTCGCGGAACCAGTGATTAAGTTAAATCAATATGCTGCTATGTTGAAGCGTATTTTTAAACCTTCAAAAAATTGAGCGTAAAAACCACTATTAGTTAAAAGGAATAACGAAATCAAAGGAGAAAGACATGTCAGATAGTAAAGATTTTGGTGCATTTTTAATTGGGTTTATTGTCGGAGGTCTAACAGGTGCTGCTGTAGCCTTGTTGTTTGCACCTCAATCTGGTGAAGAGACCCGAGAATTGATCCATGAAAAAGCGATACAGCTCCGTGATCGCACAGCGGAATCTGTGGAAGAAGCCCGTCTTCAAGCAGAAGAAGCATTCATTCAAGCCAAACAAAAAGCTGAGGAATGGACGAAACTCACCAAACAACATGCGGAAGAGCTTCTTGAGAAAGGCGAACAAGTTCTCGAAGAGGGGCGCGATAAATTAGTCGAAGCGATTAAACCGAAGGAGAAACCTGCAGAAGGTTAATCCGAGGTCGTACTAAAATAGAGGCTGGCTTAATAACCAGCCTCTTTGGCTTTAACAATTGCACCTGGTAGATAATCCAGAAGGTCGAGTGCAGTTACACTCATGTCTGTTTTACAATTAATTCTGGCAATTTTTCCCGAATTGGCATGAATCCACACCCCCAAAACGCTGGCATGCGCTGCCGATACGCCCTGCGCCATCAGCCCACCAATAACGCCAGTTAATACATCTCCGCTGCCTGCTGTCGCCAGGGCGGGGTCGCTGACTGGATTGATAAACATTTTCCCGTTTGCACAAGCAATGACTGTCAATGCACCTTTTAACACCAGATTGACCCGCCATAATTTGGCATACTCTGATGCGATTTCCCAACGATTGGATTGAATCTCACTTGTTTTCAGCCGTGTGAGAACAGACATTTCCCCAGGATGTGGGGTTAGTACCACTTGATCTGGTAATAAAGACCACCACTGCTTAAGATTAACCAGGAGTTTTAAGGCATCAGCATCAATTAACAAAGGCGTGGATGGGGGCAGGTGTTGCAGTAAATCCGTTAAAAACAAAATATTAGATTCGTTTACCCCCCACCCAGGTCCAATGGCAATGGCTGTTGCTGATTGTAGGGCGCTCAATAATACTTGTAGCCCATCAGGATCGAACACACCTTCAATATCCGGTATAACCGTCCACACAGCTTCAAGTAAACGCCCGGCAAGAAGTCGATGAACATCCCGTACAACTCCCATATGCACCAGTCCGCAACCCATCCGATAGGCTGCTTTCCCAGCAAAATAAGCCGCACCAACGTACGGCGCAGATCCAGCAATCATCAAACAAGTGCCAAAGGTTCCTTTATGTCCGCTGTCCGGTCGCCTTGGAAACAGATCGCGAATCACTGAATGGTCGATCATTTCAGACAAACCATCCTTTGTGTATATGGACGGATCGCCGATCCCAATATCGATATAATGCAGGTCGCCAGCAAACGATCGAGCTGGATGTGACAACAATCCCTGTTTCATAGCAGCCATGGTAAGCGTATAAGCTGCGGGGATCGTTGCAACCGAAACTTCTCCTGTATCGCAATCAACGCCAGAAGGGCAATCTACAGCGATTATAAGCAAATCTGAGCGGTTTTCCAGCCGTTTATGAATATTCACCATCACATCATGCAATGGGCGCCTCAGAGGCAGTCTGAAGCCCGTTCCCAGGATGCCGTCCAATACAACAACGCCTGGGATCAAAGCAGCATCAAAGAAGTCAAGGCGATCATTCCTGGAAATATCGACAACAGCTCCCCCAGAAGAAAGATAATCATCCAGCAAAGCATCGTTTCCATTTTCTTTGACAAGAAATGCCTGAGTTCTCAAGCCCCACTTTGCCATCCAGGTAAGGGCAATGAGCGTGTCACCGCCATTGTTACCAGCTCCAACAAGACCGATAACGCCTTGACGATGTGACACGTTTCGAGAGATCCAATTGGCAATCCCTCGCCCCGCATTTTTCATCATCATTTCATAGCTCACACCAGATGCGTCCGCTGCGCGTTCAATAGCCTTCATTTGTTCAACAGAGACAATCTTCATCAAGCTCCTTTCACATCAATAACCAATGATAATTATAAGGGATACGGCAACAACGCTTGACTTTTGCTTTTCTATGTGATAAGATGACAATCGCTCGGGGGCGTGGTGTAGTGGTTCAACATGCGGCCCTGTCAAGGCCGAGATCGCGGGTTCAAATCCCGTCGCTCCCGCTAATGAAAATCCACCTGGTCAGGTGGATTTTCATTTTTTTTATATCAATGATTGCCAACCATTCTCTAGCTTTCCATATTATTTTTAATGCCCAATTCAGCTGCACGTCTCGTCATTTCATCACGCAGGATCTTTGAGTCCTTGGGATATGTGAAATAGAATCCAGAAAATAAAACGCCGCAAATCAACCATGGGAACGGAACGGTCCACAGCATAGCCGTTTGAATATCAAGTTTATCGGCAAGAATGCCGAAAATCAGAGCAGCGATAGCGGCAAAACCACTCTCAATAAAAGTAATAAATGAAAAGGCTGAAGATCGCAGTTCAGGAATCACCACACCCTGGATCATCGGCTCCTTCGAACCTTTGCCTGGCCAGCTAATCAACAAGGCAGTGATAAAACACAGAACTGCCAACTTAATCAAGCTCCAGTTTTCAGTCCGCGTGAAGAGATAATAGGTGAATGGAATGCCCAGAAACACAGACAACTGCCCGATAAAGGCTCTGCCGAACTTTGGACTCACTTTTTCAGCATAGTCTCCAATGATACCGCCCAGCACATTGCTGATCGCGGTTCCAATGACCACGCCACCAAAAATCAAAGGCGCTTGGGTCGTGTCAACATGGCGGACTTCAACCAGCCACAGGATTAAGAATGCGCCCATCACCACCCAGGGCATGGATCCAGCTAAGCCCTGTGCAATCGCGACCCAGATCGTCGGGATTTTCATCAATGTTTTAACATCGGAAATTTTAGCCTTATAGCGTTCTGCGTCTTCCTGTGTCAGTTGACCGCGCATCTCAGGCTCTGCTTCACCCCGCACGGGTTCATCCACAAGAAACCAGATCAGTATACCGGAAAGAACACTGGCAATTCCCAGAATATAGAAACCAATTCGCCAGAGTTCGGGCGTTGCCATGGCGCCAAGCCCTATGGTGAAAATTATAATTCCCAGCACACCGATTGCTTCAAGGATGCCCAGCATTTTCCCACGCACATTTGGAGGAAAGGTATCCGCCATGATTGAAAAAGTTGCTGGCATCAGGCAGCCTAACCCTAAACCGGAAATGACTCTGATGATCAGTAATTGGTGATAGGTTTGTGTAAAACCAACAACAATTGTCCAGATCCCCCATAGTCCAGTACCAATCAGCAGAACTTTTCTGCGGGAATACCGATCGGAAAGATAACCCCAAAAAGGAGAGCTGAGCGATTGAAGCAGGCTGCGTGCAAAGGTAATCCATGCCAGGTTCATGTTGGTCAAAGACCAGAGCGTTTTCAGTACAGGCGAGAAAATTGACATTGCCTGGCCTTCTCCCTGGTCTACAAAGTAACCTGCAGCCAGCGCCATGAGCGTTTGAGTGCGTTTTCGTTCAGATTTCACTTTCGGCTTTGATTGGTCAACAAAATCAGTATTGGTTTCATCCATAACAAAGTTCTCCTTGTTTCGCGGTGTTTGCGATGTCAATATTTGGGTGTGCGTGGTTGTTTTGCTCTCAAAATTGATATCATTGAATGTGTTTTTGCTAAGGTTTAATTTGGATTGAATGAATTATAAACGAAAATAAAAAATTCATTTAGGAAAAACCGGTTTTCGATTTTTGGGCTCAAAATTTGCGTGAGAAATTAAAAACACTGAACCATTTTACCAAATTGTGGTTCAGCGTTTATTAATCGTTTATGGCTAAAAGAGTATAAATTTATCCTTTGACTGAACCTGCCATCATTCCACGTACAAAGTATCGTTGTAATGCCAGGAATACAGCTAAGGGTAAAATCATGCTGACAAATGCAGCAGAAGTCATCAAATGCCAATCCTGTCCTTTTTCTCCGACCATTTGAGCAACGGCAATGGTGACAGTTTTATTCCGTTCACCCAGGAAAATCAAGGCGACGAGGTAATCATTCCACAACCAGAGGAACTGGAAAATCGCGAATGAAGCCAACGCTGGAACAGAGAGTGGAAAGATCAGACGGATAAATATCGTAAAGTTTGAAGCCCCGTCAATAAAAGCTGACTCCAGTAATTCCCGAGGTATCGTGCTGATATAGTTGAAGAGTAAGTAGGTGGCTAATGGTAAGCCAAAGCCCGAATGTGCTAACCAGATGCCAAGAAATGTACCGTTCAAGCCCATGTTTACATAGTCTTTAAGGATTGGAACCAGGGCAATCTGCAACGGCACAACAAGTAAAGCAACGATAATTGTAAATAAGATATTACGGCCGGGGAATTCCAACCAGGCAAACCCAAAAGCAGCAAAAGCTGCAATCAGGATTGGGATAATCGTTCCCGGGATTGCCACTGCCAGCGAGTTGAGAAATGCACCACCCAGGTTATTGCCCGTCCGAGTGATTGTCCGTCCTTCAGCATCTTTGTAAGTGATATTTTTTCCGGTTATGACATCTTTATAATTTTTTAGTGTCAGGTTAGTGCTAAAACCTATCCATTGTCGGTCAAATACCCGTAGTTCTCGAGAACGACGATTACCTGACCAAACCAGTGACCGGCCATCATCCAGTTTAATGCCTTCTCGATACTCTTCGAATGTCGCTGAAACGCCCTCAATTGGACTTCCAGAATATTCAACTGCTTCTCCTGCCGCATTTCGTCCCTCAATAGTTGCAGTTGTGGCATCAATTGTGATGATATCATCCAGATCCACATCAGGGTTCAGCTTGATTCGAGCAACCTGCATCTCTACGCGGTGTGGAAACACGGTCCACCAACCCGATTTAAAGATATCCTCGCTGTGTCGAAAAGAGGTAATTAAAATTCCAAGAATGGGCACCATCCAGGCGACACAAATAATTATGAGTACCAGGTTTATAAAAAAACTTTGAGCTCGCTTTTGAGATTTTGCACTCTTCGCCATTAGAACCCCTTTCTTTCTTTGTTGAATTCTCGCAGGTTGTTAATAATCACAGGGGTAACCAATAGAAGGAGGACAATTGCAATTGCGGAGGCGCGTCCTGCATGGTTGTATGTGAACATTTGCAAATAAAATTCATTAGCAATCACATTTGTGCCATTGTTTCCTCCGGTCATTACCCGGACGACATCAAACAACTTCAGGCTAAAAATCACAACTGTGGTGATTACGGTGATCAGTGTCCCTTTTATATAGGGAACGGTTATATTGAAAAACGCTTTTATTTCATTTGCACCATCAATACGTGCTGCTTCCAATAATTCAGCTGGAACACCCTTAATTGCTGATGAAAGAATGACCATGGTGTAACCAGTCTGCAGCCAGACCATAATCACAATAAGGAAAAAATTATTCCATGGCGCCATGGTTAACCAAGGGTGCGGTGTGCCACCCAGAGCAATTACAATCGCATTGAGCAAACCAATCTCCTGAATGCCTGCACCGGTTCCCTTATAGGAGTATACAAATTTCCAAATCACACCTGCGCCAACAAAAGAAATTGCCATCGGCGTAAAGATGATCGATTTGTACAATACTTCAAATCTGCTACGATCAGCCAATACGGCAACCAGAAGTCCAATCCCGACACTGAAACCTGTTCCAAATACCAACCAGAGCAGGTTGTTTTTAAAAGTTTCTAACATACGCGGATCAGTGAAGGCAAAAACATAATTTTTAAGCCCGACCCATTGTGTGCCGAGATTATTGTGAAAACTGGCAATTAATGAGCGAACCACCGGAATAGCCAGGAACCAGCCCATGATAACAACCGCAGGGCCAACAAAAACAAACGGCTGTAATCGTTTCGACCATGGTTTTGGCAACTTTAATACCAACCAGTTCGCCACAACATACAATAAAGCGACACCTCCCACACCCCAGATGATCGCTACGGTAACCAGCACGATTTGTGATGCCTGGGCTTTACTTAGGAATATATACCCCTGCCAGAGAACATAGAAAGTTATTGCCGGGACAAAAAGTGAGATTAATATTTGTCCCAGTGTTGAACTGAACCAATGCAAAAACCCAATTTTCTCTGAATTGGAGTCCTTAGTATTAAGCATGTACACCTCCAACTGATGACGAATTGATTTAAAAGGGCAGGCATATACTTGCCTGCCTGCCCTTTGTTTGTTGGTTTTTATCCAGGACTATCCTCAGACTGTATCCATGTCATGCTGAAGAGCAAGCATGATAACACAGCGTGTTGGCCCGTGGATTAGCGAGGCCAGGAGGCGTCAATTTGTTGCAATGCCTCCTGTCGGGTGATTGTGCCGCTAACATAATCGGTCATGTACTTCCAGAAAGTACCCGCACCCACAGCCCCGGGCATCAGGTCAGAACCATCAAAGCGGAAGGTAGTTGCATTTCGAATGGTCTCTGCCACACCGCGAGTTACCGGGTCAGCGTACCAATCCAGGCTGGCGTCATTGTGGACACCAATTGCACCGCCAACTTCAATCCATTTTCTCAATGATTCACCGGTTGAGAAGTACTGGATCACTGCTCGAACTTCGGGACGGTCGTTGAAGACAGCATAGATATCACCGGCACCGAGAACAGGTTTCCCATATTCTGGTTTAATCGGAGGCAGATAGAAGAAATCGTAATCCACACCGGCTTCTAATTCCTCGGGGAAGAAGGTGGTCACGAAATTGCCTTGTCGGTTAAACCAGCATCCTGGTGGATCATCGAACATGGGTTTTGGAGCATCACCAAAGCTGATGGTAGGAATGGCTGCACGCCCACCATAGACGTAATCATCGTTAAACCAGATCGCTTCGATGTAATCAAGAGCCTCGTTCACCTGTGGCGAGTCGAAAGGCAGTTCACCTGCGACCCAAGCGTCATAATCCTCAGGTTTTGCTACTCGCAGCAGCGTATCCTCAATCCAGTCAGTCATTGTCCAACCGGTTGCAGCGCCAGATTCAATGCCAATGCACCATGGAGTGTCACCGTCATCGGCGATCTCTTGGGTCAGAGCCATCATCTCGTCCCAGGTTTCAGGAATCGTGTAACCATATTCTTCAAATTTTGCTTTTGGATAAAACACAAAGGATTTACCATTGGCACGTGCCCAGATACCAGCAACCATTCCGTTCATGGTCGCTAAATCTTGCCAGGCTTGTGAGTAATTTTCTTTGATCCAATCCGGATTGATCAGCGTTTCTAAGTCAATGGCGTAACCTTTATCGACTGCGGTTTGGAGCAAGCCGGGCTGCGGGAAGTCGACAATATCGGGACGGTCACCACCATCCAAACGGATCATAATGTTGGCTTCAAATTCTTTCGAGCCTTCATATTGAATGTCGATGCCGGTCGCGGCTTCAAATTCAGCAATTGAATCGTTAAACACGACTGCGTCCTGGTCAGTAAAAGGCCCAGCCATTGTTACAACCGTGCCAGCATACATGCCAGCATAGGCATTAGCCAATTCCTGCCCCTGCGGTAAGGGAGCAATTACTTCCTCCACAGGTTCTTCCACTGCAGGCGGTTCCTCATCCGGTTTTTCTTCTGCAGGTTTCTCTTCCGCGGGTTTCTCGACAACAGGTTCTTCAACTGCAGGCGGCTCCTCTGGTGAAGGTGTCTCAACTTTAGGAGCGCAGGCAGCCAGAATCATTGAAAAGATAACCAAGACTGCTAAAAACATAAATTTCTTTTTCATTTTAAATATTCTCCTCCAATTTAACTAGGATTTGGTTAACAAAATATGGGTCGTCATTAACATCTCTTCGTTTGTGGATTGAACCTCCTTTTTTACTAGTGTGCATGACTGTCGAAAATGCGTTTTGCTTTTCTCCTGAAAATATCTCCAAATGCAAAGTGCCCTATCGGCGAGCCATCTTGTTTCAATTTGTTTAATGTCCATCAAGCTCAATGTCTTGACGCATCTGCCAAACAGCTCTTCCGCATTAGAGAAAAGAAATGAGTTGCCAGTTTCTTTGTTTTCCAAAATCCCATTCTTCGGAAACTGCTTTTATGGAAGCACTTCCATGTACAGCTAACCAAAAATAGGATTGCATCCGAGCATCTTTATTATACGTGAGACTTGCAGATTTTGTCAAATTAAAAATATCAGCGAGTTCTCCCTTTTCCAGCGCTCACCGTCAGGTCATATGTGCAATATTTAAAATTTCTTTGTTTGTGTCAGTTTATCAAGATGGTGTCAACCATTTTTGATTTGAAATTGAGATTATACTTGGCTCATTGGCATCTAAAAAAACGATCATCCTGAGGAGCTATGAAAGATCATTTTCAACTTGATGTTAAACCACATGCTCGAAAAGAAGCAATTATCCGCAAAGACACCGCAAGGTTTACCCTCCTGACCGATCAGTTGATAAGAATGGAGTACGATCCATCACAGCAATTTGAAGACCGCCCCACCCAGGTCTTCTGGTATCGTGATCTTCCTGTGCCCGAATTTCAGGTTTCTATCGATCATAAACTGCTCACTATAGAAACAAAAAAACTGATATTAACTTACAAATTCAGCGAGTGGGGCTTTCACCATGACTTTTTGTCGATAACCTTGAAGGATAACGGAAATATCTGGCGATACGGACAAGAAGATAATTTTAACCTCAAAGGAACACTTCGAACGCTCGATCGCCTGGACGGCGGGCTGTTGACAGAACCGGGGCTTGTTTCTTCTACCGGTTGGTCAGTGTACGATGATAGTCAGTCCCTGGTCTTCGATGAAGATTCCTGGTTGGTTAACCGCAACTCTCCACCTGGCACAGTTGATTTATATTTTTTTGGTTATGGCAAAAATTACACCCAATGTATTATCGACTTTCAAAAAATCTCCGGTCGCCCACCCCTTCTGCCCAGGTTTGCACTTGGCAACTGGTGGAGTAAATATTGGCCCTATCACCAGGATGAGCTTGTCGCCCTGATGAATGATTTTCAAGAGAGGGGTATTCCTCTATCTGCTTGCATTGTCGACATGGACTGGCACATCGTAGATACCGGTAACGAAAGCTCGGGTTGGACAGGCTATACCTGGAACCCAGAACTATTCCCTGATCCGCCAATTTTCTTTGAACAAATCCACAAAATGGGATTAAAAACAGCCCTCAACCTCCATCCAGCCTCTGGCGTTTATCCCCATGAAGCCCAATATGAACAGATGGCAAATCGATTGGGCATTGATCCCGAAAGCAAACAGCCAATCCCGTTCAATATCGCTGATGCAGATTTTGCAACGGCTTATTTTGAAATCCTCCATCACCCACTCGAGGATATAGGTGTGGACTTCTGGTGGATTGACTGGCAACAAGGAAGAAAATCGAGCCTGGAGGGCTTGGACCCCCTCTTTTGGCTCAACCACCTCCATTTTCATGACCTTGCCAGAGGCGGTATCAAACGGCCGTTTATTTTCTCCCGCTGGAGCGGGCTTGGAAATCAACGTTATCCTATTGGTTTTTCTGGTGATGCTTTAGTCACCTGGAAATCCCTGCAATTCCAGCCTTATTTCACCGCAACAGCGGCAAATGTCGGTTATGGCTGGTGGAGCCATGATATTGGCGGGCATATGGGCGGCGTTGAAGAGCCAGAGCTGTATTTACGCTGGCTTCAATATGGTGTCTTGAGTCCGATTATGAGGATGCACTCGACCAACAGCGCGTACCACGAACGCCGTCCCTGGGCTTATGATGCAGAAATTGAGCGCCTTGCAACCAGAGCGTTGAGGCTGCGCCATGCCTTGATCCCCTACTTGTATACCGCAGCCTGGGATAACTACCGGGAAGGTGTTTTGCCCATTCGACCCATGTATCACCTGTACCCGGATGAGAAAGATGCCTATTTGTGCCCGGATCAATATTACTTTGGCAGCGAGTTGATCGCCGCCCCGTTCGTAACACCACGCCACGAAGACACCCGCTTGAGTCGCCAGTTGGTATGGTTGCCAGAGGGACATTGGTTTGATTTCTTCACAGGTGATTACTATCAGGGCGGAGGATGGTATGCCATATACGGAGATTTAGAGCGCGTACTTGCTTTTGCTAAAGCTGGCGGGATCGTGCCATTAAATGCAGAAACCCATAAAAATGGCGTCAATTTGCCGGAGATTTTTACGATTAAAATTTTCCCTGGAGCCGACAATGAATTCACCCTGTACGAAGATGATGGTGAGACACAGGCTTATCTTTCTGGAGATTACGCACTCACAAATATGCAATCCAGGTGGGAGCCTGAAAAACTCACCTTTAAGATCAACCCTGCTCAAGGAATGCAGAGTTTGCTTCCACCAGTGCGAACTTACAACCTGCAATTTCACGCCATTACCCCACCAGCGAAAGTCATGGGATGGCTCAATGGCAATGAAATCAAATTGGACGGATACTATGATCAGCAGCGCCGTCATCTGATCACCAATGGCATCAGGTTATCCCCTCGCGACGAACTGGTTGTTGATGTCTTGGGTCAGGGTAACCTGTGCCACGATGAACCACAAATAAAAGCTTCGGTTTTGTATTTGCTCAAACAATTTAAATTGAATACTTATATCAAGCAGGCTTTGACCGACCAGATCGATCAGCTCCTGGCAGATCCCCTGGCTCTCCTTCACTATGCTGACCGCATGACCGATAATCAGCTATTGGCGCTTGTCGAGACGTGGATGGGACTCTACCCGGAAAAGATGCCAGTAAATCCACCAGAAGCTTTCCAGAAGATCATCAACGTCTTTTTCAACTGATAATCTACGCGAAATGGTTCGTAATAATTAGAAGTCGCTTGTATTTATGCGTTAACCTGCGCCCTACATGGCAGGTTATCCTGTGCAATTTTTTGCTGACAATAAAATCCCGGTTTGCGCTGGGAGGTTTATTTGTAATTCATCATTTCTATTTGGGTATGTGGTGTGGTCAACCAAGTCTTGATAGGAAAGATATTCCGGATTTTGAATCAGTAATTGGTGTTCTTTGGGCGATCGATTAATTAATAGCATGAAATCTTGTGAATCACCCAATGATAATACCAACATGTCTTTTTTCTCATCAAAAGCATTTACAGTCCACTCCGCCTGCCTTAACTGGGGGTATTTTTGCCGAATCTCCGCCAGTCGTGCCAGATACTCCGTGAATTGAAACGATTTTTCTAAATCCCATGTCATGGGGAGACGTGCTTCATCAAATCCTTGTGCATCTCTTGCATGTATGGAACGCCTCTGCGATAAGGGGATTTCTGTTCCATTATATAAAATGGGCGGTCCTGGAAGGACATACAGCACCAGCAAGGCCAATTTTAACAATTTCTCATTGTGGTTTGCAGCATAAATAAACCGGTTCATGTCATGGTTATCCAAAAACGCAGGTAAGTTGAAGGATTTTGAAAAATAAGAAAAATGAGCTTGAAGAAAAGCTGCAAACTTCGCCAGTGACCATTTTCCTTGTGCAAAAGTCGACCGCAACGCCTGGCACAAGACAAAGTCGAGGGTTCCCATCAAGCCGCCTGCGAAAGAAGCCTGTATATCCGCAGGTTGAACAACCTCTCCAAAAGTCCAGCAATCAGGGTTAACGGTTTCACAGACATGGCGAAAATCGATCCAGAAATCCTGCTCTGGGCCGTGCGCGTAATCCAAACGGAATCCATCCACACCTTTTTCCAGCCAATATTTTGCACAATTCAGCATGTATTCTCTTGCCGGGCTGCCATAAGCAAGGTTGACTTTGGGCATAGAGCGAACATTATAAAAGCTTTCGTAATTCGGCCAATCTTTCCATACAAAATAATCATGATATTGGCTATTATGGTTATTAACTGCATCTTTGAAAAAAGAGTGTTCATTGCTGCAGTGGTTAGCAACAAAATCCAGGATCACCCGGATTTGAAGAAAATGGGCAGTATCAATAAGCTCCAAAAAGTCATCCATCGTCCCAAATTTGGGGTTGATTTTATAATAGTCACTGCTATCATAGCCATGATGCGATGGGGACACAAAAATTGGCGTCAGCCAGATCGCATTAAAGCCCATCGCCTTGATATAGGGAAGTTTTTCTGTCACGCCCTGTAATGATCCGCCAAAGGCTTTGCATAGATCACCACTTTCAATCCAGGGGTCTTCTCCTGCTGGTTTAAACCGGTCAACAAAGATTTGATAAACAATCGCATCCTCAACCCATTTTGGGGGGCTTGATTCCCCATAATAAATTGAGAAATGGGTGCCCTTTTCAAAGGTTCTTGCTTGATTATCAGCAAACGCCATCTGCAGTGATCCTTGCAGCCGAGCAGCGATTTTATATCGCAGCATCGTCCCAGCCGGTTGCACGGGAAGCGTGATCTCCCATTCCTGCAAATAAGACCATAAATCTGTTCTCCAAACGAGCTTTGCCTTCGCAAATTGGCGTTCCTCCTGCTGCGCCCATTCATCGGTTGTGTACCAAAGATGCACAGATTCCACCGGTTGATCAACAGAACATGTCACCTTCAGGCAAACTTCACCTCCAGGCGTTGGGTTGGCTGGAAACTTGATGTTGTAATGGTGCACACCCTGATGCCGCGCAATTAACCACGCAGAAGTGTTTTTTGGGTCATCCATGTCTCCAAAAATGTGATCCATCGGCGGTTCAAATTCAGAAAAAGTCATAAATCGTCTCCAAAACAGAAAAAGGTGTCGTTTCCATAAAAAGACACCTTTTTATTTTATTTAACAGAAGAAATTCATCTCGCGTTGATTTACTGAACTCCCAACTGTTTAACCCTTTACTGCTCCCTGTGTCAAACCGCCTACAATTTGATCTTGCAACGTCAAATAAATGACCATGATCGGAAAGGCGCTGATTAAAGCACCAGCGGCAAAGATGCCCCACTTCTGAGAGAACATCCCGGAAGTATAAATTTGCAGACCAACCATGACCGTGTAAAGTTCGGTGGTCTTCAACAGCGTACGGGCAACAATGAAGTCGCCATAAACACCAATAAAGCTCAGGATACCAATTACTACCAGGATCGGTCGCAAAAGTGGCAGGATTAATCTCCAGAAGATTTGCCAGTCTGTGGCGCCATCCACACGGGCTGATTCATCGATTTCGCGGGGGATCGTATCCATATAGCCCTTCATCAGCCAGATGTTCATGCCCATCGCCCCACCCAAGTAGACAATAATTAACCCCAGGTGCGTATTTAATCCGATTGCAGGGATGATGGTTCCAAACTGGGTCAGGATCAAAAACAAAGCCACGATCGAAAGCAGGTTTGGAAACACCTGGATCAGCAAAATCGCCTTCAGCATCGTTGTCCGACCGGAAAAACGGAAGCGCGAGAAGGCATAAGCAGCCATAGTTGTCAAAAACAGCGTCGAAAACGTTGTGATTGTTGTAATCTTGATCGAATTCCAAAACCACAGGAAAAAAGGAAAGGTTGGATTTCCGATAAGGCTTTTAAAATTCTGAAAACCTGGGTTCTTTGGAATAATGCGAGCGGTAGCCAAGGTTCCGGTAGGATTTAGCGAAGCTGAAATGATCCAAACCAGGGGAAAGATCGAAAAGAATATTAGAAAAGCCGCAATGATCCACCGGATCACAGTGCCGATCTTTCTTTGCTGAGTCATGGACCGAGGATGTTTTGTTTTTTGGGTTTTTTCAGACATTTTCACTGACCTCCTCCCACATGTTCGTGAACCTGAATTGGATCAAGGACATGATGGCAATCAAAATGAAAATCACAATGGAAATCGCCGAAGCAAATCCATAATTGACACCTCTTCCGCCTTCAAAAGCCAGATTATACACATAGCTGATGAGAATATCAGTGTAACCGGCACGCGTTGACGCCCCGGGAATTGGCGGACCGCCTCCAATAAATACGTAAATCAGGTTGAAATTGTTAAAGTTAAAAATAAAAGAAGCAATTAAAAGCGGACCGACTGAAACAAGTAGCAAGGGCAGGGTGATGTGCCAGAACACATTCCAGCCTTTTGCACCATCAACTTCAGCGGCCTCATAAATATCACTGGGAATGGATTGCAAGGCACCGCTGGTAACCAGCATAAAATAAGGGTAACCGAGCCACAAATTAACAAGCAATATGGCCGCCCTTGCCCACCAATGATTTGTTGTCCAGGCTGGTGCAAAATTGAACAAATTTCTTAATACCGTGTTGACAATCCCAACATTTTCATTCAAGATCCCGCGCCAAATTAAAATCGTAATCAGACTCGGGATGGTATAAGGAATGATCAATAACGAGCGCAATATCTTCTTACCGCGAAAATTCGGATCGCCATACAAAATCGAAATCGCCAAGCCCAGTGAAAAGGTCAGGAAGACACTTAAAAAAGCAAAGGAAAAGTTCCATGCCAGAATGAGAGCCAGCGGTCCCCTTAGCGCGGGATTGGTTAGAAAATTTACAAAATTGCTTATCCCAACACCCGCACGAAATCCAGGTGCTAACGTGCGCCCTTGCTGAGAAGTATAGGTGCCTTGCTTGGCAAAGTAAACAGTGCCGGTCAGCTGATCAGTAAAACTATCTTCTTCCTCATCGTAGTGATACCTGGGTAGCAATTCCGCTGCTTCTTGTGGTGATCGCACCTGCACAGTCTTTTCGGGCTCACCGAATTTTACCTTCGTAAGGTTGGTATCCGTTGCGGCTTGGATGCGATTAAGCCTGGAAAACCCATCAATCGTGGTCGGAGCACCTTGCTCATCTAATTCACCGATACCAGATTCACCGGGTACCACTTCTAAAATATGTTCGTCATAATCTGCATCCGTTTGTCTGACTAAAAGCGCTTTTCCTTCAGCGTCTTTAATCCATAGCATATACTCACCCACATCTGATCGGTAAGCAATCCACTCAAAAGCTTTACCTTCTTCAGGCAAGTACGTTTCAGCCTGAATTTGGTTTATTGCTTGTGTTCTTGAAAGCAGGTGACCATCACCATAATTAGTAAACGCTACATAAGTTGTGTAAATTATCGGGAATATTGAAAATAACAAGAGTGCTGAAAGGCCTATAGCCATCCAGCGAAGAGGATACGCTTTCGGTGCTAAAAAAACATAAGTATTAAATAGTAGAATAATGATAAAGACAATCGCAATGGGTAAAAAGCCATTGGTTAATAATTGTAAGATAAACCAAATCAAGCCTGCATCAACAACAACAAGCAAGGCGATTTTTAAAACGGATGTAAGTTCGAAATGAATCTTTTTTGCTGTTTTGGTTAAACGTTCACGACTTGAATCCATCATCCACCTCTCAAAATGTCAAAAACAATAGTGAAAGGAGATCAGGCTAACCTGATCTCCTTTTCTATTTCAAGTTGAAATTACGGAAGTTTGATCTCTAACAAGTGGGTGTCTGGATCATATATAAATGTCACTTCACCATCTGCAGCAAGTTCAAACTGATAGTTGTCGCCATCGGCGATCCCATCAACACCAAAGTTCACACCCCAGCTACCGTCCAGAGCTACTTTAACTTCGTAAGAACCGGCAGGAAGGTTGAATGTGCCGACATAAAGTCCATCAACTTCTTTCAAAGCGGTCGCTTCACAATCCGGTTGCCAGTCACCTGGGCACCCAGCAGCGGCTTGCCAGCTACCGGGAACGTTGACCATGCCAGCCAGCGCGCCACCGATCAATTCTTCAATTTGATGTTGTGCATTGGTTAATGCATCTTCAGGTGACATTTCACCCTGAATGATCAGGGTAATGGCATCGTTCCACGCGCCCCACACACTGCCCATTTCGGCAAGAGCTGGCATTGGCATCGCACCGGTACCAGCAGATCCAAAGGCATTCATATCTTCGTCATCCACCAGTTCCAGAGCAGGGATGTAGGCTGGCGGGCGGTTACCGGCTTCATAAAGCTGGTACATCACGTCTTTAGTAGCCACAAACTCAGTCAGGAAAGCCTGAGCAAGGAGTTGATTTTCACTCAGGGCATTGACAATAAAGCCCTGAACACCCAGGAAGGGCAAACCGCCATCCGGAAAATCGGAGATTGCGTAAGGGACGCCAGCTGCGCGAATCCGATCCAAAGCCCATGGGCCAGCCATCAACCAGGGAACTTCACCGGTCTCAAACAGTGCATGAGCGGTATCCCAGTCAGTGTTGGGGGACATGAACTCTAATTCGATCCATTCTTGCATCAACTTACCGGCTTTAATCATTCCTTCCCCGCCAATTCCAATATCATTTGGCAGCCAGTTGCCAGCAGAATCCCGACCAAAGACGTAAGCACCCTGAGAAGTCATCAACGGGAAAGCATCATAGGTTGTTCCAGAGAGCACGAAGCCCCAATCAACTTTACCTGCATCTTGCAATTCCATGCCCTTAACAACCAGTTCGTCCCAGGTTTCTGGGGCAGCGTCAACCAAGTCTTTATTATAGAAAAATGCCAGGTTTTCAGACGCATAGGGCATTCCGTACAACTGACCATCAAAAGTGAAGGCGTCAATAGTAAAATCGACAAAGTCACCGGCTTTTGAGCCCAGGTCAATCGGAGCCAACAAACCGCTGGCGACTAATTGCCCAGCCTGATCGTGTGGAACAATGGTGATGTCAGGGCCTTCACCGGCAGGAGCAGCAATAATGAATTGGTCACGGATGTTGGCGACCTCTTCAATAATCACTTTGACATTGTATTCAGCTAAAAATGCGTCTGCCAGGGGTGCCAGAATAGCTGAACGGGTGTCATCAGCCCAGATACGCAAAGTTGCATCCGGTGTGGAGGGGGGAGCAACCACAGGCTCTTCTTTAGCCGGTTCTTCTTTAGCCGGTTCTTCTGCAGCCGGCTTTTCAACCGCAGGTTCCTCAACAACAGGTGCCTCAACAGCAGGAGCTTCAGGTTTTGCTTTTGGTTTACAAGCTCCTAACATAAGGCTTGCAATCATAAGGATTGCAAATAAAACAAATCTTTTCTTCATTACAGTACACTCCTTTTATAATATTTGGTCTTGAGTTTATTTTTTGTTCATGGTGAAGATCAGGGGGTTCCTTTAACCAATCGGCGTTAGCACCTCTTCGATATGTTCACAAATGTCGGTATAGGAAGTCAGCTCATCTTCAGAAAATCTTGCTAGTAATCGATCAATTTGTTGTTTATATGCGATATACACCTCCGTAAAAATTCTTTCTCCTTTGTCT